>NZ_JAFNMX010000017.1:0-32809 GCF_026537015.1 Gilliamella sp. B2887
TGTCGATGACGCCGTGTCAGTGGATGCGCATTATAGGCACTTTAAATTTTACTGCAAGTGTTTATTGCTATTTTTTTTCTGTTTGTGCTTTTTTTGCTCTAAACGTACTCGAAGCATACTAAAACCAGTCATTTTATATCGGATGCTGTTTTAATTTACTTGATTAAACTATATTGCCTAACAAGAAAAGAATCACGAATAATTAAATTTAAGTATAAAGTATGCAGTATTTATATTAAATACTGCATTTAATAATCACCAATTAAGTCTCGATTTTTATCTTACTTGGTAAATCCGCTAAGCTGTCAATGACCCAGTCAGCTTGGGATAATGCTTCATCTGTGATTATGTCGCCAGTTTTTACTAACACTGCTTTTTTAACACCTGCACGTTTACCTGATAATAAGTCAGAAATTTTATCACCAACCATATATGAATTAGCAATATCTATATTTAGCTCTTTAGCTGCGGTTTGAATCATACCAGGACTCGGCTTTCGACATTCACATGTATCGATTAAAGGATCATGTGGGCAGTAATAGATACCATCTAAATCAACACCTCGATCTTGTAATGACCAATCCATCCATTCAGTCAAAACATTGAATTGTTCTTCTGTGAATTTATTTCTTGCAATCCCTGATTGATTAGTTGTAATAATCAATAAAAAGCCCATTTTTTTGAGTTCTTGCATTGCTTCAATGACACCATCAATAAAATGAAATTTATCAATTGTATGTACATAATTGTAATCGATATTAATGGTACCATCCCGATCTAAAAAAATAGCTGGTTTCATATTTACTTTTTTCCCTTTTGCTTAGATATTCAGCGAATTTATATCGCATATTATTGATTGACTTAGATGTCTAGACGTCTTAATATTCACCTATTTACACATTGTCTTTATATATTATGATACAACTACAACATATTTCGAAAACATTTGAACATAATAAGACGCCAATTCATGCATTAAAGGACATTACAATTCATGTACCCAAAGGCAAAATTTATGGTGTTATTGGTAAGTCTGGTGCAGGAAAGAGTACACTTATTCGCTGCGTTAATCTTTTAGAAAAACCCACTAGTGGTAAAATATTTTTTGATAATCAAGAGATCACTCATTTATCAAATCGTAAGCTTATTGAAGTACGTCGAAAAATCAGCATGATTTTTCAGCATTTTAATTTACTGTCTTCACGCACAGTGTTTGATAATATTGCATTTCCACTTGAGCTAGATAAAACACCTAAAGCCGTTATTAAACAAAAAGTCAATGAACTTATTGATTTAGTTGGATTAACCGAAAAATCTCATGCCTATCCTGCAAATTTATCGGGTGGTCAAAAGCAACGTGTTGCGATAGCAAGAGCTTTAGCTAGTGATCCCAAAGTATTATTGTGTGACGAAGCAACCAGTGCGCTTGACCCTGAAACAACGCGCTCTATTTTGGCATTATTAAAAGATATCAATCAAAAACTAGGTTTAACCATTTTATTAATTACCCATGAGATGGATGTTGTTAAACAAATTTGTGATCAAGTTGCCGTTATTAGTAATGGGGAATTGATTGAGCAATCATCGGTTGGAGAAATGTTTTCACATGCAAAAACGGATATTGCACGTCAATTTATTCAATCAACTTTACATCTTAATATTCCTGAAGATTATTTAGCAAGGCTATCGCCTGAATATAAAGAAGGACTTAATCCTTTAGTGAGTTTTGAGTTTACTGGAGTTTCAGTAGACTTACCTTTATTATCTCAAATTGCTAAAGAGTTTGATATTGATAGCAACATTATTAGTGCACAAATGGATTATGCAGGAGGTGTTAAATTTGGTTTAATGTTGGCTGAACTAAGAGGAAAACCCAAAAGCACAGCATCAGCAATTCAGTTTTTAGAAAAAAATAACACTAAAGTAGAGGTGCTTGGTTATGTTTGATTTTATTCCTTCATTTAAACCTTTTGAGTCATTATTTCGATATTTTGCAGGACACGACTTTTGGGCAAATTTTGTGGCATTTTGTTCTTCATTTAATGGATTTAATGAAGCTATGTTATTCAAAATGGCACAAGCAACTGATGAAACATTATATATGGTTATTCTGTCAGGTTTATGGGGAACAGTGATAGGTTTACCTATTGGTATATTACTTTACACCACCCGTAAAGGACAAATTTTAGATTGTTATGCAGCTAATAGTACGCTTTCATTCATTACTAACGTGTTCCGTTCCATACCTTTTATTATATTAATCGTTTGGATTATTCCATTTACCACATTTTTAATGGGAACTTTTATAGGTAAGCAAGCAGCAGTTGTTCCATTAAGTATTGGGGTTTCTCCATTAATTGCACGTATGATTGAAAATGCATTATTGGATGTACCTAAAGGACTAATTGAGGCTGCTCGTTCAATGGGTGCAACACCATTACAAATTATATATAAAGTTCTATTACCTGAATCATTACCGGTAATAGTCAATAGCATGACAATTACATTAATTACTCTTACCGGATATATTGCTATGGCTGGAGCTGTTGGTGCTGGTGGTTTAGGTCAACTTGCAATTCAATATGGTTACAACGGCTATAAGCCTGCTATAATGAATACGGTTTTAATTATATTAATTGTTATTGTTTTTATTATACAATTTATTGGCAATAGGATTGTCAGACGCGTTACGCATCACTAATTTTGGAGGAATTCATGTCTATTAAAAAACTAGCATTCATTACCGTATTGATAAGTTCATTTTTTTTAACTGGTTGTGATAATAAGCAATCAACAGTTTCAGATAATAAATCAGAAGAACCGGCTAAAGTTAGCATGATTAAAGTAGGCGTTATTTCTGGTCCTGAACAAGAAGTCGCAGAAGTGGTTAAGCAACAAGCCAAAGATCTTTATAATCTAGATGTTGAACTGGTTATTTTTAATGATTATGTCACACCAAATCAAGCATTAAATGATGGCTTAATTGATATTAATGCTTTTCAACATAAGCCTTATTTAGATGAACAAATAAAAGAACGCGGCTATAAACTAGCCGTTGTCGGTAACTCATTTGTTTACCCTATTGCTAGCTATTCTCATAAATTAAAACCAATTGATAATACAACAGAAACAGGAGAAGGTGTAAAAATAACATCACCTCGCGGTGAAACTTTCTTTATTGCCGCTAATTCAACGATTACCATTCCAAATGATCCAACTAATTTAGGTCGAGCATTACTCTTATTACAGCATGAAGGTATGATTACCGTTGATAAAACGAAAGGTTTACTACCTACTGTTCTTGATATTACAAGTAATCCTTATAACTACAAGATTGTTGAACTTGAAGCACCAATGCTACCGCGTTCATTAGATGATGCTCAAGTTGATCTTGCTATTATCAATAATGCTTTTGCAGGACAAGCAAATTTAACACCAAGCAAAGATGGCATATTTGTAGAGGATAAAGAATCACCATATGTTAATATTATTGTAGCTCGAGAAGCTGACAAAGATAATGAAAACATCAAAAACTTTGTTAAAGCCTATCAAACTGATATTGTAGCACAAAAAGCTGAGCAAATTTTCAATGGTGGTGCAATTCGTGGTTGGTAATGATCGATGAATTATTAACTATAAACATTATTCCGCTGACCCATAAATCAGCGGAATAATACTACTGAAAGAACCAATAAGACTATTTAAAATTGGCTATCAATAAATAAAATCTTAAATAATGACATATCAAATCAAACCGATCGGTATTATTCATTCTCCCTACAGCGAAAAATTTGCTGTTCCTCGACAGCCAAATTTAGTTACCGCAGGTCAAGGTGAACTTCATCTATTATCACCTTATAATAATCCTGTTAGTGTTAAAGGATTAGAACAATTTTCACATTTATGGCTATTATTTCAATTTCATCATATTGAACCAGAAAAATTGCGTTTAGCTGTACGTCCGCCGCGTTTAGGCGGTAATAAAACATTAGGAGTGTTTGCTACCCGATCACCTTTTCGCCCTAATCATATTGGACTTTCAGCTGTCGAATTAAAAGATATTGTTTTCAAAAATAAGCAGATTATTTTGAAATTAGGCAGTATTGATTTAGTTGATGGAACACCAATTATCGATATTAAACCTTATTTACCCTATTGTGATAGTTATCCTTGGGCTGTTGCAGGTTATGCTCAATCAGAACCTGAGAAAAAAATTACAGTGGAATTTTCACCACAAGCACAATTGATTCTAACTTCATACCTATCAACTTATCCACACCTTAAAGAATTAATCACGCAGGTTATCTCTCAAGATCCAAGACCTGCTTACAAACAAAATAATATTGAGCAACAAGAATATGGGCTGAGACTTTACCAATTCAATATAAAATGTAAAATCAGTAATCAACATGCAATTGTTGAAGATATTATTATGGATAATAAGAAATAGGTAAAAATGTGTTACTCGTTAATGATAAAGAACCAATTCTTAACTTTTATCATTTATCGATGATTGACGACAGATCCAATAAATCATCCTAATAATACATTAACGTTTGTAAAAAATTTTTAGGCTAGTGATACGTTTTAATAGATTTAACTAAAAATTGTTTTGTAAAGATTGTTTACAAAAATATCATCGGAAACGACTAAAAAAGACTGGTATATTTAAATAACTTTGATACATTAAATACGGGTTTAATTTCCCTATATTTCCCTTAACCACTAAAATTCCTTAAATTTTAGTGGTTCTTTTAATAAAAGATTAATGGTATTGAGAATGTTGTTTATTTCTCATTTGAGCAACATCAATCGCATCAAAGAGATAGTGCTTTCCGCAATAATCACAATGAATATCGATCTTTCCGTCCTCTTCATTTAGAATTTCATCAATTTCATTAGCAGGTAACGTCATTAAACTATCTTCACAACGTTGACGAGAGCACCCACATTTAAAAGTAATATTGTGAGTTTCAAAAAGTCTGACTTCTTCTTGGTTGTAAAGACGATATAAAATTTCTTCAGTTGATAACTCGAATAATTCATCGCTAGTAATCGTTTCAGTTAAAGCACTAAGATGCTCAAATGAATCCGTTGTATTTTCATTGCTAGGTAAAACTTGCAATAAAATTCCTGCTGCTATTCGCTTACCTTTAAATAGACCCGTTTTAATAAACAGTCTAGTTGGTAACTGTTCTGACTGCATAAAATAGTTTTCGATACAGCCTAATAATGAATCATTTTCTAAACCAACTATACCTTGATAACGCTCACCATGTTTTGGTGTAATTGTGATAACTATATAGCCATTACCTACCATATCTTTAAGCGAAGCATCATCACCAATGCTACTATTGATTCTAGCAACACCACGTAACTCTTGCTGATTATTACCATTAACTACAGCTAAACTTAATGGCCCATCACCCTGTAATTGTACAGCAATATCACCTTCAAATTTTAAAGTGGCAGTTAATAAACTGGTTGCAACTAATAATTCCCCTAGTAACTTTTGTACAGCTATTGGATAATTATGATCATCTAAAATAGCTTGGTATGTCTGTTCAAGACGGGTAATTTCACCGCGAATAGGATGATTATCAAATAAAAATCGATTTAAAGTATCCATATTAGTTGTTGTCACCTTTTTGTCTATCATATTTAAATTTAAGCAAATTTCGCCGCTCTTTTTTATCCGGCTTTCTATTAGGATGCGGCATAGTTAATGCATTTAGTTTACGAGCTTGTGCCAGTTGATCGCGTTTAGCAATACTATCGATCGTTTCTCGATAAAGAAATTGAGCTTCAGTGGCAGTTCTTCTTTGACTACTGATAGCCAAAATTTGAATTGTTTTTTGTTCGGAGCCCTGACGAAGTGTTAACATCGCCCCAACTTCAACAATTTTACTTGGTTTAGCGCGTTGACCATTATAGTGAACTTTACCACCATCAATCATTTCTCTGGCTAGAGAACGGGTCTTATAAAACCTTGCAGCCCATAACCATTTATCGAGTCTTACTCGCTCCATCACCACCTCATCTAGTTTTACTATCAAAGCCAGTTTGATAATAAACATATACAACCAATCAAATTGGCTTGTTATAAATTATATAAGATTGCTTTTTTTAAAATCAATGTTGTGGACTAACAATAAACTCATTGCCATTTGTTAAAAATGTACCGGATAAACCAAATGGTGAAATATCACCATGTAAATCAGCACGATAATTGAACGCGCTAGGAGGTTCCTGAACTAATTTCCACTCATCAAGAAGTAAACTGCTTACACCATATGCTGAGAGGTGTAATGATAAGAATTCGGTTTGCGATGGATTAACTTTGGCAACAGCCTCAACCATTCCACCACTCACTAATGAACTAAAATTCCATAAAGTATTATACTGTGAATCAAATTTTACCACTAGATCAGGGTAGTTAACATCGATCTGATTAATCGTACCTTTTTCAGCTTTTAAAAATAATGTTCCAAAATATAAACCTAATTTTTTATCTTTTACTAAAATGACATCAGAGCCAGAAGCCTCGAAATTTATTAATGTAAATGGATAAGTTGGATTAGTATTAATTAACATGCTTGGTAACACGGTTAAATCATCGATTACAACTTGACTAAAGACGTCTGGCAATGAAAAATGTTCTAACTTTTCGGTTATTTGATAATCAACACCCGAAAATAATAATTTACTCAAATGTAATGAGTTATTCTTCCATACACCAGAAAAATTGACATTACCATTATTCCAAGTTGCCATTGCTTTTGGGATATCAACTTGCTGATCATTTAAAGCCAATTGAAGTAATACCGAGGAAAACGTATTATTATTCCAGACAACACTATCAGCATTAAAAATAATAGAACCGCCCTCAATGTGCCATCGATCATCATACCGTAGGTTAGCTGTTTCAAAATTACCTTTATCAATAATTAAAAAAGGCAACTGGATACTGCTTTCAAAAATTGACAACTGACGAATCGTTAATTTTGGTAAGACAGAAAGATATTTATCAAAATAATTATCATCCGTTGTTTGGAAATGAATATTGCTTACTTTCAATTGTTCAATATCCAAACTATTATCTGATAATATTTTTAATTTACTCACAAAAAAACCTTTATCAAAATTCCCACCTAAGTTAGTAATAGAGGTAATATTATCGCGATGAAATCCTTGAATAAGGACTTTATTCATTGGTAGTTGATTAAGTAAAACGTGTTGTGAGGTTAAATCAAACTGATATTTTATATCACCGGATGAACTAAATGGTTTGATACCACCATTTAACTGCTGTAAAGATAAATTTATTTGCCCATTATTAAAGGAAGTATTAACAATAGAATCAACTAATTTTAACGTATCTGCTGTAAAATTATCATATTTAATATCTTGATTATGATTAATTTCACCATTTATAACAGTAATATACTTAAAATGATTAAATTGCCAAAGGTGATTTTTATCCAACCCAATAACTAATTTAGGAATTCTAACTAGTTCCTGTTTTTCATCTTTAATAATGACATTATCAAATGATAATTCATATAAATTTGCAAATGAGTGATGCATATTATCAATTGATATAGTATAAGAGCTTAATTTTGACAATTGTTGGCTAACTATTTTTGCGCCAAATGATGTCTGTAGCAAAAAATAAGGCAAAAAAACCAAAAAACAAACAATAGTCAAAAAAATAATTATAAAAAGTTTTAATCGCCGCATAAATAGACTAAATCACTAAAATAAATTATTTAATAATTACATTACGATACCCCATTTTAACCAAAATAGCATCTGATTTCGATACAAATGATTTGTGATTGTATCAGTTTTAAAGTTAATATATAAAAATAGGTGTATTTAAAATAACAAATAAAATAAATAACTTTCCTGCTTTAATACAATGATAGGATCGTTATTTATATTTATTAATAAGTAAAACGGGAGAAACAGAGATGAAACAAATCCCAATGACGGTAAAGGGAGCAGAATTATTACGTGCGGAATTGGAAGAGCTGAAAAATGTTAAACGGCCGCAAATTACAGCAGCCATTGCCGAAGCCAGAGCGCACGGGGATTTAAAAGAAAATGCCGAATATCACGCAGCAAGAGAACAACAGGGTTTTTGCGAAGGGCGTATTCAAGAAATCGAAGGTAAATTATCACAAGCCCAAATTATCGATATTACTAAAGTGAAAAATACTGGACGAATAATTTTCGGCGCAACAGTTACAGTAATCAACGTAGATACTGATGAAGAAACTACCTATCGTATCGTTGGTGATGATGAAGCGGACTATAGACAAAATCTTATTTCAGTTAACTCTCCAATAGCAAGAGGCTTAATAGGTAAAGAAGATGGTGATACAGTACAAATAAAAACACCAGGTGGTGATGTTGAATTTGATATTGTGAAAGTTGAATATATTTAAATAAAAAAATGAACAGGGCTTATACGCCCTGTTATAATTTCTATTTAGGTAATGAGATTTTCTTCTCATCACTTGGTCTAAAAATGGTAAAGATAGAACCTACTTGTTGCACTGGTAACGCATTAGTTTCGCGAATAATTGCATCACAAATTAGCTTTTTAGTTTCACGATCTTCCGCGGATATTTTAATTTTGATTAATTCATGAAAATTCAGGGCATTTTCAATTTCTGCTAAAACGCCCTCGGTAAATCCATTAGCACCAATCATCACAATAGGTTTAAGGTGATGAGCTTCACTTTTTAAATACTGTTTTTGTTTATTCGATAAATTCATTAATTTTTTATCACATTAAGTTGTAATTTTATTATTTTACCCTTATATATATGAGTAATCAATTGAAGTAATCATCTTATACTAAGGATTTATTATCTGTGAGTAACAAAAAACGCTCAGCAAGTTCAACGCGTTGGCTCAATGAACATTTTAATGACCGATTTGTGCAACAAGCACAAAAAAAAGGACTGCGCTCAAGAGCATGGTTCAAACTAGAAGAAATTCAAAAAAGTGATAAATTATTCAAACCAGGTATTACCGTAGTTGATTTAGGTGCAGCACCTGGTGGTTGGTCACAATATGTTGCCTCACTGATTGGTAATAAAGGTCGCATTATTGCATGTGATCTGCTACCTATGGATCCAATCGTTGGCGTGGATTTTTTACAGGGTGATTTTAGAGATGAACTTGTATTGAAAGCGCTATTAGAACGAGTTGGCGAAGAAAAAGTTCAAGTTGTTATGTCTGATATGGCACCAAATATGAGTGGGCAACCGGCAGTTGATATACCTAGAGCAATGTACTTAGTCGAACTTGCACTTGATATGTGTAGAGATGTGCTTGCACCTAATGGTAATTTCATTGTAAAAGTGTTTCAAGGTGAAGGATTTGAAGAGTACTTAAAACAAGTCCGATCGATGTTTAAAACAGTCAAAATTCGTAAACCTGAAGCCTCTCGAGCAAGATCTCGAGAAGTTTATATTGTTGCAATGGGTATGAAGTAGCCAGTTGAATAATTTTGTAGTACCATACTTCGTTAATTTTGGTCGTAACTATTATTTTTATGAGAGGTTTTTCTTTTGAACGACATGGTAAAGAATTTACTGATTTGGGGAGTAATCGCTATAGTGCTAATTGCTGTATTTAACCAATTTAGCGCTATATCTAATAGCCTCCCTCAAGTTAATTATACCCAATTTAATTCTGATATTGCCAACAAAAAGCTCAAAGAAGTGCATATCAATGGACGTGAAATTACTGCTACAACCAACGGTAACGAAAATTATGTTACCTATATTCCTTATTATGACGATAAATTAATGGATGATTTGGTGCTCAATAAAGTCGCAGTATATGGCCAGCCAGATGAAAGACCAAGTTTATTAGCCAATATATTAATTTCTTGGTTTCCAATGGTGGTATTTATTGGTCTTTGGTTCTTTGTTATGCGCCAAATGAATGGAGGCGGTAAAGGTGGACCAATGTCGATCGGCAAAAGTAAAGCTCGCATGTTAACCCCCGATCAGGTCAAAACCAAATTTGCCGATGTTGCTGGTAGTGAAGAAGCTAAGCAGGAGGTCACTGAGGTCGTTGATTTCTTACGTGACCCTGGTAAATATCAAAAATTAGGTGGTCGAATTCCAAAAGGAATTTTAATGGTTGGGCCTCCAGGTACGGGTAAAACTTTATTGGCAAAAGCTATAGCTGGCGAAGCCAATGTACCATTCTTTAGTATTTCAGGTTCTGACTTTGTTGAGATGTTTGTGGGTGTTGGCGCTTCCCGTGTACGGGATCTATTTGATCAAGCACGTAAACATGCCCCTTGTATTATTTTTATCGACGAAATTGATGCCGTTGGACGTAAACGTGGTGCTGGCTCTATGGGTGGTCACGATGAACGAGAACAAACATTAAATCAAATGTTAGTTGAAATGGATGGATTTGAAACCAACAGTGGAATTATCATTATAGCTGCAACTAACCGAGTAGATATACTTGATCCAGCTTTACTTCGTCCTGGTCGTTTTGATCGACAAGTACAAATTGGTTTACCTGATATGAAAGGTCGCGAACAAATTTTAGCTGTCCATGTGCGTAAAATTCCACTAGGTCCTGATGTGGATTTATCGGTATTAGCGCGAGGCACACCAGGTTATTCAGGTGCAGAATTAGCTAATTTAGTTAATGAAGCTGCTTTATTTGCTGCCCGACGTAATAAACGTCTTGTCACCATGGATGAATTTGAAGAAGCCAAAGACAAAATCAATATGGGCACAGAAAGACGTTCGTTAACCATGACCCAAGAACAACTTGTTTCAACAGCTTATCACGAAGCTGGGCATGCGATTATTGGCTATTTAATGCCTGATCATGACCCTATTCATAAAGTGACCATTATTCCTCGTGGACGAGCTTTGGGTGTGACTTTCTTTTTACCTGAAGGTGACCGAGTAAGTGAGAGTCGAGAAAAATTAGAAGGCGATATTGCAACACTGTATGGTGGTCGACTTGCAGAAGAGTTAATTTATGGTACAGATAAAGTATCAACAGGTGCATCAAATGATATTAAAGTTGCAACTCAATATGCGAGAGCAATGGTAACACAGTGGGGGTTTTCTGAGCGTTTAGGACCATTATTTTATGAAATGGATGAAAATTCAGCTTATGGACGTCCTAAAGATATTTCAGATGAAACAGCTCGAATCATTGATGAAGAGGTCAAAGCCATAATCGATCGCAATTACCAACGAGCTCGTCAAATATTAACTGATAATATTGATGTACTTCATGCAATGAAAGATGCATTAATGAAATATGAAACTATTGGCTCAAAACAGGTTGCAGATTTAATTGCCCGCCGTCCAATTACTACGCCGGATGATTGGACAGAAAGTGATGAAAAAGCAGCTAACAAAATTCCAAATGAAGGCAGTAGCACACTACCGCCTCAATCAGAAAGTTAATTTGTTCAAAAGGTATAAATATAACGCGCTACGGCGCGTTTTTCATAGTAAAAAATATAAATTAAAAACGTGATTATTAAGATTCAATCAAATAAGGCACAATTATGGAAATTCGATTTAAAAATCAGATAATGGACCTTTCATTTCCACAAGTAATGGGTATTGTTAATATGACGCCTGATTCATTTTCTGATGGGGGTAATTACAATAATCTTGATGATGCTATGCGCCGAGTTGACAATATGATTCAAGCTGGCGCGACTTTTATTGATGTAGGTGGCGAATCAACACGCCCAGGAGCGGCTGAAGTATCGGTTGAAGAAGAGTTAGATCGTGTTATACCTTTGGTTGAAAAAATTGCACATTATTTTGACATTTGGATATCAGTCGATACTTCTAAACCACAAGTAATGACTGAGTCGGCAAAAGCTGGAGCTCATTTAATTAATGATATTCGAGCACTTACCGAGCCAGGTGCTATCGAAGCGGCAGCAAAAACACAATTACCAATTTGTATCATGCATATGCAAGGCGATCCTAAAACTATGCAAAATGCTCCACATTATCAGCAAGACATTTACCAAGAAGTGGACCAATTTTTTACCCAACACATTAATCGTTGTATGAAAGCTGGAATAGAACGTCAAAAAATCATTCTCGATCCAGGTTTTGGTTTTGGTAAAACGCTACAACACAACTATCGATTATTAGCTAAATTAAACAGTTTTCACCATTTTGGTTTACCTTTATTAGTCGGAATGTCACGTAAATCAATGATAGGACAAGTATTAAATGTGGCCCCTCAAGAACGCATGATAGGCAGTATATCTTGTGCTGTAATAGCAGCTATGCAAGGAGCACAAATTATTCGTGTTCATGACGTTAAAGAGACCTTTGATGCACTGAGGATTGTGCAAGCAACATTAGTAGAACAAGGATAAATTTGAAACCAAATACACAATAAATAATATTATCTATTGATATCTTTTTTTAAATTTTTCTAAATTAGATATATTAGAGTTATTGTTTTTACTTCAAAATAATTTTGATGATCAAGTAAGCAATAAATTTAGAATAGCTAATATTATTTAGTATAAGATATTTACTCATATTGTAAGATTAGTTCGTGTTACTTTTTCCTATCTATCAATACTGGTAACTGCCCATACTAATTTTGTTCTCACTAATGCTACATTCACTTCAAATCCTTCCTTTTTACAAAGAAATTCATTGATAATTCATCTTTAACGTAATGTAGAATATGAAGAAGTGTAGAAAAGAGTTTATAAAGAATATCAAATAAAATAAATGAGTTAAAATTTTTAGGTTCGATTGAAAAGTGCTTTATTTTAAATAATCTTATTAATTTTCTAATTATAAAAAAACAATAGGATATAAAAAAAGAATACAGTAAAAATCTATTGAACAAGAAAATGAGTGTTATTGGATTTTGATTTAGTGCCGGTAAACGTTTTTTTATGAGAATATTAGTAAATATTTTTTGAATGAATGGATACCATTAATCAATCTTGTCAAAAAGCAACAGAATTGAAATTCGTTATGGCTTATTTAATATAAAAAATGAACAAACAATATAAAAAATCGTTGGATAGAAACCCTCAATGCTTTTAACTTATTATAATATTAAAATTATTTATTTTGTTCCTCATTTTATTATAAAATTAATAACAACATTATGACCAATACATTTTTACGCGCAAAATATCCCGATAAACACGACCAAACCAACATAGTTATTATTCATAAAAGCTTTAAAACAATTTGTTCTGTCACGATCTTTAATCAACCATTGTTGATTGATAAACAGTAATATTGTCAGAAATAGACCAAAATAATAAAAAGCAGAGAACCGGTTGATTTTACCAATAGCCAATAAATTAATAATCATTATTGTCTGTAGCATTCCAATGATGAACTTGTCATAACGACCGAATAAAATTGCCGTCGACTTAATACCAATTTTTATATCATCATTACGATCAACCATGGCATACTCAGTATCATAAGCAACTGTCCAACAAATATTTGCAATACAAAGTAACCAACACGTTAATGGAAATTCTTCAATTGTTGCTGCATATACCATCGGAATACTCCAACTAAAGGCAATACCTAAGATAACTTGAGGAAAATGGGTATAACGTTTCATAAAAGGATAAACCATCGCCGTTAACAATGCTAAACAAGCAATCAACCATGAAAGTTTGTTTAAAGTTAACAAAAGACCTAATGCCACAACTAATAATAGTAATAACGTCCACAATGCGTTTTTTTCAGTTAATACCCCACGCGCCAATGGACGATTCTTAGTACGATCAACATGACCATCAAAATGCCTATCAGCATAATCATTAACCACACATCCAGCTGAACGCATGACCAGCACACCTAAAGTAAAGACAACGATGATATAAATAGGAGGATAATTGGTAGCAAGCCAAATAGCCCAAAAAGTTGGCCATAATAACAGCAATGTACCAATTGGACGATCTAATCGCATCAGTTGTAAATAAGCTAGCATAAATAAAGTTATCCGAATAAATTATTGGAGAATTATAACGTTAATCCTAAAAGCTGCAACGCTAGGTATAATGTATAAAATTACTGTTTGCACAAAATTGAATTTTCAGTTGGTTAGAACAGATTTAATTAAATACTCGTTAATAACATCTGTAAATACTGTTCAGTAATCACAGCCAAGGCTTGATAAAATAAACTAATTTCGTTTTGTTTTAAATGATTTAAATAAGTTGAACTCCATAGCAATAAATGATCAGTCATTAATTGCTTTGCCACCACGAATTGTTTTTTTTCAACTAATATAGCGAAAGCCATTAACATTAACCCAAATTGATCTTCTGGTTCATTCATACCACTATTAAGCGTTAGACCATTTTGTTGTAAAAATTGACGGTAACGCTCTTGAGATTCTCCCATTAATAATTTTTCTTGATCAAGATAAACTGAACCCCAAGGAGGGACAGGCATATTACCCTGCCCTTCAAATAACACTGAAAACTGAAAATCAAGATCAGGGGTTTGTATTTGATTAGCTAATATTTGGCACTGTTCATTAATTAATTTATAATCTGACCAGTTTGCCAAATTATCTATATGCAGTAGCCCATCAATCAATGGCCTAACTGTCTCGCTATTGGGGGAATAATAGAAAAATGCACCCAATAGTTTTGCTAATGTGACTAAAGTTAGATTATCCAAATTACTTATTCTCATATTCAGATATTATCGCTAATTGATAATATTTTTGATAATTATAATGGTATTGTCCATAAATTATAAAAGGCCATGCGTTCACAAAGTTCAGCAACTAAAGTGCATAAAAAACCAACTAGATAAATCATAGTTATTTTTTTGTTTCGCCAACTATTTAAGCCCACCAAAATTAGAGCTACCAACAATAATCCACACTGTAGTGCAAACCAATGATACTGATCATAAGCTAATTGAGGCGCGATTTCGACCATTAAGTTAATATAAGGAATCTTTAATAACAGTATTAACAAAACACCAATAAAAAAGGCAATACTCCCTGTTCGATAGAATCCGAACATGACAACCATACTCCCACCCAATACTAACATTGCGGTATACATTTGAATTACCGTATAGTAAGAACCCCAAGTTTTAACCGTCGGCAACATGTAAGTTAACACAATTGTCCACACAAAAATTAAACTTAAGATCACTAACAATACAGCAAGAATTTTGCCAATATGTGGAATTTGATTAATGCGCTGGCATAGAGCGTTAATCAATTCCCACCGATTTGAATTATTATGATGAGAAAAGTAAGCAAGTATTACCCAACCCAATGTCACACCAAATAATAATCCAAAGGTAAAAATCTCATTACTCATTGGTGAACGACCAATACCGAAAATCACATTCAAAGCACGTAAAGGCTTACCTAAGTGGAATGACGCCAGTAACATACCTAATGCCATAAAAATTAGGGCTACTAAATTAATTTTTTCGATAATTAACACATTATGGGATGATCGATTCAATAAATAATTTAAACCGCTTAAAAGCACCATTCCAGCAGATAGTTGCCCAAATATGGTAAAAAATACCAGTGGTAATTCATGCATTTTAGACCTCCTCCGGATTGAGTACTTTACCTTGTGTATCACCAGATGCTTTAGATTGTGCATGTGGTTTTATGACAATATTAGGATTAGTCAGTTGTGAATTTGGTAATGGTGCAATATTACGTTCATCACCATATTGCTCACGCAACTTACCAATTTCATCAAAGTCTAAAGCTCGTTGTGGACATGATTCAACACATACAGGCTTTAATCCTTCAGATACACGCTCATAACACCCATCACATTTAGACATTACTTTTTTTTGGTGATCGAATTGTGGTGCACCATAAGGACAACGCATTTCGCAGTATCGACAACCAATACAAACATCTTGATTCACCACAACTAAACCATCTTCCTCACGTTTATGCATTGCACCCGTTGGACACCCATATACACAAGTCGGTTGATCACAGTGATTACAAGAAATCGACAAATAATAAGTAAAAGTATTATTTTGCCAAAGACCATCAACTTGTTGCCATTCACCACCACCATATTCATACACACGACGAAAATGGATGCCTAAAGAGTTATCCTTCTCATCTTTACAGCTCAATTGACAGGTTTTACAGCCCGTACATTTAGAAGAGTTAATATAGAATCCATATTGCATTTCATGCATCTCCCTTTAATTACGATGCTGTTGACATAACTGACAATGGTTTAATGTCAACCAAGTTAGTATGTTGTGGATTGGATTTAGCTAGAACTGATGGACGCATTGAAGTTAAACGATTAACACAACCACCAATATCTATACCTTCTGCATTAGTTTTTGCCCACAAACCTTGGGGAATCGCAATCACACCTGGCAATATACGTGGTGTGACTTTAGCAGAAATATACAATCGACCACGATCATTATAAACCTCAACTAATTGTCCATGCTTAATCTGTCTTTGCTCTGCATCAAATGGATTAATCCAAATACTGCTCGCCACAGCTTCTCGTAACTGCGGTAAATTACTATAACTTGAATGACAATGACCTTTAATATGAAAACCAATTAATTGTAATGGATATTTTTGTTTCTGCTGTCTATCTTCACTTCCTTCAATAGCGGGTAAATAAGCTGGGATTGGATAAAGTTTATCATCTTCATCAAAATCCCATTCACTGGCAATTTTGGCCAATGCTTCAGAATAAATTTCAATTTTTCCTGATGGCGTATTTAATGGATTTTTAAGAGGATCATCTCTGAATGTTTGTAAAGCAACTTGTGTATCGCTATTAGCTAACTTACGATCAATCACTCCTATACCATCAGTTTCATCAAAGCTAGGTAAATTAGGATATTGTTTTCGAAGTTTCTCATAACAATACTCTATCCACTCATCCTGACTACGACCTTGCGTGAATTTATCTTTTACTCCCATCTTTTCCGATAAATCTGTTAACACATCATATGACGAACGATTTTCCCAAAGCGGCTTAATTGCTCGTTGCATACGAATAACGTAATGATAAGCACCTGATGCATAAGAATTATTAATCAAATCATTACTTTCGACCGAAGACACATCTGGTAATAGTAAATCGGCATACTTAGCCGATGCGGTCATATGTGTGTCCCAGACTAAAATAAACTCACATTTTGATTCATCTTGTAAAATTTGGTGAGTCCGATTGAGATCAGCATGCTGGTTACCAATAACATTACTTGCATAACTCCAGATAAATTTAATGCCTACATCTAATTTATCTTTACCTTTTATATAAGCATTTGTGGCCGTCATACTAAATGGATCATCAATGGCTTTAGTCCATAAAAAAAATGGAATACTGGTTTTAACTGGGTTCACAAGACTTAAACCTGGAACTGGATAAGTTACACTACCTCCCCAAGTTCCTATATTTGTTCCTAGCTTACCAAATTGACCAGTAATAATAGGTAATATCATAATTGCTCTTGTAGTGTGCTCACCATTCTGCCAACGTTGAGGACCCCAACCTTGAGAAATCCATGCAGCCTTAGCACTGACAATATCGATTGCTAATTTTCGAATCTGATTTGCTGGAATTCCTGTTTTTTGAGCAGCCCATTCGGGTGTCTTCGGTGTCCTATCATCGCCTAACCCAAGAATATAAGATTTAAAATCGCTAAAAGGAGGTGCCGTATCAGGTAATGAATCGGCGTTCCAACCAACACAGTATCGATTGAGCATTTCATCATCAATACGATCTTCTTCAAGTAAAGTATAACCAATTGCAGCAACTAATGCGGCATCGGTACCTGGGATAATTGGGATCCATTCAGCATCATAACCAACTACGCTTTCACTATGCCGTGGATCGATAATAATAACTCTTGCCTTACTTTGTGATAAAGCATTGAATAACTCCGTAACCTGCCCACCACCGGACATTCGAGTTTCAGCAATATTTTGACCAAACATCACAACCAAATCAGAATGTTTTATTTGGTCTAACAAAGATTCGTTAGCATTACCATAAAGATAAGGTTTAATTGCTGTTATTTGTCCACTTGAATAATCACCATGGTAATTCAAAAAACCGCCAATAGTATTTAAAAACCGCTTACAGGCATTACGTCCAGGGATATTTGCGCCTGTTGTACCTGTACCATATTGATAATAAATAGCCTCATTACCATACTTATCAATCGTATATTTTAATTTATCCGCTAATAAACTGATGGCCTCTTCCCATGAAATTCGCTTAAATTTACCCTCACCACGTTTACCAACGCGTAGCATTGGATATTTTAAACGATCAGGATCATAAGTACGCCAACGAACGGCTCTCCCACGTAAACAAGGGCGAATTTGATGCTGACCAAAGACGGGATCATTAACACCATCCTCAGCAGAAATTTTAGTGATAATATCGTTTTTAACATGGACTTTTAGTGGACAACGGCTTCCACAATTAACTAAACAGGCACTATAAAAAATTTTTTCTTGGTTAGTAGGGTTAGGAATTTCATTGTCACTGGTATTTTTATCCGACTTGGCGTAAACAAAAGGCATTTGCATATTACTTGCCAAAGCTGCAATGCTTCCAATTGCCATCGATTTTTGTAAAAAATCACGTCGACTCATTTTATTGTTTTCTGACTTGCTCATTGAATTCCCTTAATTTTTATGTGGAATTTATTTATCATAATACTATTGATGGAATATTAAAATGGTATAAACAGTATAAATCATGATTAATTTCAAATAAATTAATTGAATAAGAATTATTATCAACTCATTCAACATAATAAAACGCTATTTGTATTTCATTATAAATTTAATATCATGCATCTTAAAGAAAGATTGGTATAATACTCTCCATTTATTTGAATGAACTAGAAACGCTATGTCACAATCTACTTATAATGCCGTCGATATTGAAGTCTTAAAGGGCCTCGATCCTGTCCGACATCGCCCAGGAATGTATACTGACACTGCTCGCCCAAATCATTTAGGGCAAGAAGTCATTGATAATAGTGTCGATGAAGCTATTGCGGGGCATGCTCGTCAAGTGAAAGTCACTCTTTATGAAGATAATTCACTTGAGGTCATTGATGATGGACGTGGAATGCCCGTTGATATTCACCCTGAAGAAGGTGTGCCAGCCATTGAGCTACTACTTTGCCGTTTACATGCTGGAGGAAAATTCTCAAACAAAAACTATCAGTTCTCTGGTGGTTTGCATGGTGTAGGTATTTCAGTGGTTAATGCTTTATCCAAACGAGTAGAAGTTACCGTTAATCGAGATGGGCAAGTGTATCAAATCGCTTTCGAAAATGGTGATAAAGTAGAAGATCTGCATGTTACTGGTATGTGTGGACGCCGTAATACTGGAACCAAGGTTCGTTTTTGGCCTGATGAAAAATATTTTGACTCACCAAGATTTTCAGTACCACGATTGTCTCATCTACTAAAAGCTAAAGCTGTACTTTGTCCAGGTTTGGAAATTATCTTTAAAGATAAAATTAACAATACCGAACAACGCTGGTGCTATCAAGACGGCTTAAAAGATTATTTAATGGAGTCTGTTAGTGGTTACACACTATTACCAGAGGAGCCATTTACTGGTAATCATACGGGTGAAACAGAAGCGGTCGAATGGGCTTTACTTTGGTTGCCAGAAGGCGGCGAACTTTTAACAGAAAGTTACGTTAACTTAATTCCGACCGTACAAGGCGGTACGCATGTTAATGGTTTACGCCAAGGATTACTTGATGCTATGCGAGATTTTTGCGAATTTCGAAACCTATTACCGCGGGGTTTAAAACTTACTGCTGATGATATTTGGGAACGTTGTGCATATGTATTATCGGTAAAAATGCAAGAACCACAGTTTGCCGGGCAAACTAAAGAGCGCCTATCATCAAGACAAAGCGCAGCATTTGTATCTGCTGTTGTTAAAGATGCCTTCAGTTTATGGTTAAATCAAAATGTACAGATCGCTGAATCATTGGCAGAACTGGTCATTACCAGTGCCCAAAAACGTTTAAGAGCATCAAAAAAAGTTATTCGTAAAAAGCTTACTAGCGGTCCTGCTCTTCCAGGTAAATTAGCAGATTGTTCCTCACAAGACTTAAGCCGTACGGAACTATTTCTAGTCGAAGGGGATTCTGCGGGAGGATCAGCTAAACAGGCGCGAGATCGTGAGTATCAAGCTATCATGCCGTTAAAAGGTAAAATATTAAATACTTGGGAAGTTTCATCTGACGAAGTCTTAGGTTCGCAGGAAATCCATGACATTTCAGTGGCTATTGGTATCGACCCAGATAGTGATGATTTAAGCCAATTACGTTATGGTAAAATTTGTATTTTAGCCGATGCTGACTCTGATGGATTACATATTGCCACTTTACTTTGTGCGCTATTCGTTCGTCATTTTCGTGTTATGGTTGAACGTGGTCATGTCTTTGTAGCAATGCCACCGCTTTATCGTATTGATCTTGGCAAAGAAGTCCATTACGCTTTAGATGAAGAAGAAAAAGAAGGTATTTTAGATCAACTAAAACGCAAAAAAGGCAAACCAAATGTACAACGTTTCAAAGGGTTGGGTGAAATGAATCCACTGCAACTCCGTGAAACAACGATGGATCCGAATACCCGCCGATTAGTTCAGTTGTCACTTGATAATACAGAAGAGACCATGGCATTAATGGATATGCTACTTGCCAAAAAACGTTCAGAAGATCGCCGTGAATGGTTACAAGAAAAAGGTGATCAAGTCGAACTTGATGTCTAACATAAAGAATGATTTAGAGGAACAATAATGAGTGAAATGACTCATGACGGAGTAGAAATCCAGTCACTACGTACATTTACAGAAAGTGCTTATTTAAACTACTCAATGTATGTCATTATGGATCGCGCATTACCTTTTATTGGTGACGGTCTAAAACCCGTGCAGCGACGTATTGTTTATGCCATGTCAGAATTAGGGTTAAATGCTCAAGCAAAATTTAAAAAATCAGCACGTACTGTGGGTGATGTGCTCGGTAAATATCACCCGCATGGTGATAGTGCATGTTATGAAGCGATGGTGTTAATGGCGCAGCCATTTTCTTACCGTTATCCATTGGTTGATGGACAAGGGAACTGGGGGGCACCAGATGATCCCAAATCCTTTGCAGCTATGCGTTACACCGAATCACGTTTATCAAAATATGCTGAATTATTATTAGGTGAATTAGGACAAGGTACTGTCGATTACACACCTAATTTTGATGGTACTTTGCAAGAACCTAAAATGTTACCGGCTCGATTACCCAATATTTTATTAAATGGTACCACGGGGATCGCTGTTGGTATGGCAACGGACATTCCACCACATAATATTCGTGAAGTGGCAAACGCCGCTATTATGTTAGCCGATAACCCAAATGCAACTTTAAGTGAAGTAATGGCTCACATTCAAGGACCAGACTTCCCGACCGAAGCCGAAATTATAACTTCGCCTGACGATATTGCTAAAATATATAAAACGGGTCGTGGTTCAATTCGCATGCGTGCAGTATGGAAAAAAGAAGACAGTGATATTGTTATTACCGATCTACCACATCAAGTTTCCGGGGCAAAAATTTTAGAGCAAATTGCTTCGCAAATGCGCGCTAAAAAATTGCCGTTAATAGAAGATTTACGCGATGAGTCTGATCACGAAAATCCAACTCGACTGGTCCTCGTTCCTCGTTCTAATCGTGTTGATTTAGAACAAGTAATGAATCACCTTTTTGCCACTACCGATCTTGAAAAAAGCTATCGAGTCAACATGAACATGATTGGGCTAGATAATCGCCCATCAGTAAAAGGTTTGCTTGAAATTCTCACTGAATGGCTGGAATACCGCCGAACAACAGTCATACGTCGATTAAATTATCGTTTAGATAAAGTATTAAAACGACTCTATATTTTAGATGGTCTATTAATTGCTTTCTTGAATATTGACGAAGTGATTGAAATCATTCGTAATGAGGAAGATCCAAAAGCTGAGTTGATGCATCGCTTTGCCCTGTCCGAGATTCAAGCTGAAGCTATTTTAGAACTAAAACTTCGTCATTTAGCCAAATTGGAAGAAGTGCGCATTAAAGGCGAACAAAATGAACTTGCTAAAGAACGAGATCAATTACAAGCATTATTAGCTTCACCACGAAAATTAAATCATTTAATTAAAAAAGAGCTTCAACAAGATGCCGAAAAATATGGTGACGAGCGCCGTTCACCTATCGTTGAGCGAAGTGAAGCAAAAGCCATTACAGAACAAGAACTCATACCATCAGAACCTATCACCATTGTGTTATCTGAAATGGGCTGGGTTAGATCAGCAAAAGGACATGATATCGATCCTGTTGGTTTAAGTTATAAAGCTGGCGATAGTTTTAAAGTTGCGGCCAAAGGTAAAAGCAATCAACCAGTAGTATTCATTGATTCGACTGGTCGAAGTTATGCTATTGAACCAAATACACTACCATCAGCACGCGGACAAGGTGAACCAATAACGGGTAAACTAGCACTTCCTGCTGGAGCAATAATTGAACATATATTAATGTCCACTAATGAAAATAAAAAATTCTTATTAGCCTCTAGCGCTGGTTATGGTTTTATTTGTAAATTCAGTGATTTAGTTACTCGAAATCGTAATGGTAAAGCGATCATCAATTTATCAAATGAAGCTAAAGTGCTAGCGCCAATTGAAATTCTATCTGAAGATAGCTTATTATTATCCATTACTCAAGCAGGACGAATGCTCATCTTCCCTGTAAAAGATTTACCTGAGCTTGCAAAAGGTAAAGGCAACAAAATCATATCATTATCAGGTGCAGATGACCGCCTTGCTTACATACAATTAATCACACCAGATACATCCTTAACCTTATATGTTGGTAAACGCAAACTTACGCTTAATCCAGCTGATTTAGAAAAATATAAATCGGAACGTGCACGTAAAGGAACAGCTTTACCACGTGGATTACAAAAAATAGATCGAATTGAGGTAATTTAATAATATGTCTTTTATTTGGGCGATAATTACAGGCTTTGTTTTAAGCATTATATTAAAATCAAATTGGGGGTTTTTACTTGGGTTATTTATTGGCCCAAAACTTTACCATGCGTTTTGTAATAAGTTAACCGAACAAGGACCAAAAGGAAACCCAAGACTTTACTTAACCGTAGTTTTTGAAGTACTTGGTCATTTAAGTAAAGCTAAAGGCGTTGTTACGCAAGATGATATTAATTTGGCACGTAGATTTATGACCCAATTGCAGCTAGATAGCAATAGTCGTCAACTTGCTCAAGACTCCTTTAATCGTGGTAAAGCAAGTGATTATCCACTTAGGGAACGTTTAAGAGAGTTATATAATCAATATCGTTATAGACGTAATGTGTTAAATATTTTCTGTGAGCAGCTTATCCAGGCAGCACTAATCGATGGTCATTTAGATGACAAAGAGTCACAAATACTCTTTATCGTAGCCGAGGAATTCAATATTCCTCATCATCAAATGGCAGTTTACATACAAATGATGATGGGGAGTTATCATTTTCATCAACAGAATTATAACTACCAACACGAACAGAATAATCAATATCGAGAAAATAGTAATCATCGCTATAGTGGTTATCAAAACAACTCTTCACAACTAAATTTACAGAATGCTTATAAAATTCTAGGCGTTGAACCATCTGCCGATATTGCTACAATAAAAAGAGCTTATCGTAAATTGATGAATGAACATCATCCTGACAAGTTAGTATCTAAAGGTTTACCAAAAGAGATGCTTGAAGCGGCTAAAAAACGCGCACAAGAAATTCAAGCAGCTTATGATTTAATCAAAGCCTCTCGTGGTTTTAAATAGAGACGATCCATATGATGCACTGGCGCTCAATTCTTAGAATCATAGGTTTATTAATTGCACTATTGTCAATATTCATGTTACTACCAGCGTTGATTGCCTTAATCTATCGTGATGGCGCAGGTGCCATATTTGTTCGTTCCTTTTTCGCAGCATTAATATTAGGCTGTTTACTATGGTTACCCAATCGTCACCAACGTCATGAGCTCAATACTCGAGAAGGTTTCTTTATCGTCGTTTTATTTTGGGTTGTACTCGGTACAATAGGAGCATTTCCCTTTATTTTTGATACCCATATTAATTTAAATTTAACCACAGCATTTTTCGAATCGTTTTCCAGCCTAACGACGACAGGTGCAACAACAATTGTACATCTTGATCATCTACCTAAAGCCCTACTTTTCTATCGACAATTATTACAATGGTTGGGGGGTATGGGTATTATTGTTTTAGCGGTTGCAATCTTACCATTATTGGGTGTTGGGGGCATGCAACTTTATCGGGCCGAAATCCCTGGTCCACAAAAAGACAGTAAAATGCGTCCACGTATTGCCGAAACGGCAAAAACACTTTGGTCAATTTATATTTTACTCACAACGCTCTGTGCAATTTGCTTATGGGCTGCTGGAATGAATATTTTTGATGCGGTTTCACACAGTTTCTCAACCATATCAATGGGTGGATTTTCTACTCACGATGATAATCTTGCTTATTTTAACAGCGCTACCATCAACTATATTATTACTATTTTTTTAATTTTATCGGGCTGTAATTTCGCATTACATTTTGCTGCATTAAATGGATTATCGATTAAAGTATACTGGCGAGACCAAGAATTTAGAACTTTTATCTTTATTTTACTTATTTTAATTGTGATTTGTGCATGTGGAGTTTATTTTTATCAAATAAAACACAAATTAAGTATAGACAAAATTATATTACAAGTTGTCTCTGTCGCAGCCACAGCAGGATTTACTATTGATGATATCAATACCTGGCCGTCATTACTTCCTCTTTTTTTACTATGCGCATCATTTATTGGTGGATGTGCAGGTTCTACTGGTGGTGGTTTGAAAGTAGTTCGGACATTATTACTATTTATGCAAGGTTCGCGAGAGCTAAAACGCCTTATTCATCCCAATGCTATCTATACATTGAAACTCAACAATCGTGTTGTACCAGAACGAATTATTGAAGCTGTTTGGGGATTTTTCTCGGCATATGCTTTAGTCTTTCTACTCAGCTTATTTATCATTATGGCAACAGGTATTGCGGCATCTGATTCTTTCTATATTGTAGCATCTTCACTCAATAATTTAGGTATTGGTCTTGGCAGTGTAAGTGATAATTTTGCTAGTGTTAGCGATATGGTTAAATGGGTCATGATAGTTGATATGTTATTTGGTCGATTAGAAATATTTACTTTACTTGTTTTATTTACACCTACTTTCTGGCGAAGCTAATTTTATACTGAAACGTATAGTTAACCTCAAACTTTTTGACAAAATAAACAATTTTTATAAATATTTTATTGATTATTTAGTCAATTACAGCCAGAATTACACGGCAGCATGTGCTGTGATCACTAGAGGTAATCACCTGACATATGGAATGGATCATGGATCCTACAATCTGGATTGGTTTATCCACTCTGGTTGTACTTGAAATCGTCCTTGGTATTGATAATATTGTTTTTATAGCCATTCTTGCCGAGAAACTTCCGTCACATCAACGAGATAAGGCCCGTATAACTGGTCTTGCATTTGCATTAATTACCCGAATTTTATTATTAATGATAACGGGTTGGTTAGTTACTCTTAACACGCCATTATTTTCAAAATTTGGTATTACTTTCAATGCTCGTCAATTAATTATGTTTATTGGAGGGATATTTTTGCTTTTCAAAGCAACGATGGAACTCAATGAACGCCTTGAAGGCTCTGCCCATGAAGAAGGAAAACCAAAAAAAACTTCACATTTTTGGACAGTTGTTGCCCAAATCGTGGTACTTGATGCCGTATTTTCCTTAGACTCAGTAATAACCGCTGTAGGTATGGTTGAACATATTCCAGTAATGATTATTGCGGTTTGTATTGCTATTGGCATTATGATGGTTGCCAGTAGACCTTTAGCTCATTTTGTCAACTCACATCCAACTATTGTCATTCTTTGCTTAAGCTTTTTACTGATGATTGGTTTTAGTTTAGTTGCAGAAGGGCTAGGATTTGTTATTCCTAAAGGTTATTTGTATGCAGCGATTGGCTTCTCAATTATGATTGAGTTTTTCAATCAATTGGCTATTTTTAATCGTCGTAAAATATTAAATAAAAAACCATTACGTGAACGTACCGCCGAAGCTGTTTTGCATTTACTTAAAGGTGATGCAGAAGAAGATCCTGAAACTCACACTATTGATGTGATATCAGATAATAACAAAAAAGCCTCCGTATTTAATCACCAAGAATTGAACATGGTCGAACGGGTACTGGGTCTAGCTCAACGCTCGGTCAGTAGCGTTATGACATCACGATTAGATGTTGATATGGTAAATATTAATGATGACCGTGAAATCATATTAAAAGAGATTTTTGATAATCCACATTCACGTTTAGTTGTCACTGATAATGCCTCAATTGATGAACCATTAGGTATTATTCAAGTAAACGATCTATTAAAAGATATGATCCAAAGCAAAAAACCCATTGATATTCATTCACTGATAAAACAGCCACTTATCTTCCCTGAGACGGTATCTTTATTAGTTGCGCTAGATCAATTTAAAAAGGCTAAAACTCACTTTGCATTTGTAGTGGATGAATTTGGTTCAATGCAAGGTATTGTCTCTGTGACAGACATTATTGAAACCATTGCAGGTGATTTTCCAACAGAGGAGGAGGAAATTGATGCTAAACATGATATTCAATGTGTAGATGATCATAGCTGGATTGCTAATGGCTACATCCCTGTTGAAGAATTAGTTCGTTTTGTGCCAATTCCTATTGACGATAAACGCGAATATCATACTCTGGCAGGACTGCTCATGGAAAAAGCTCAACATTTACTTAATGTTGGTGAGACAATTCAAATTGGCGATTATCTATTCGAAATTGCCGAGATAGAAAGTCACCGTATTCTTAAAGTCAAAATTACTTTGAATAAACTTGATGCTGTATCTGAGTAGAACACTGCCTAGCGCATTGCGCGGAGTAGAATAACGCTTGACCTAAATAAATAACAAGCAATAATTATGCGGTAAAATTTCTTTTTAAAAGATGTGGAGTAATAACGCCTCATCTTTTTTATTTTTTCCTTTTGGTAAAAAATAAATAGTACAACGTGAAATACGTTCATTCTTGACAACCAAAATTGGGCTTTAACTTATGAATTCAATATTCGAAAAAATATTTCAATTGAAAGAAAAAAAAACAACTGTCGGTACTGAAATTATCGCTGGTTGCACCACTTTTCTTACCATGGTCTATATCATCTTCGTCAATCCTTCCATTTTATCTGCATCCGGTATGGATACGTCTGCTGTGTTTGTATTAACTTGCGTCGTTACAGCCTGTGCCACTATTTTAATGGGTTTATTTGCCAATTTACCCATCGCTTTAGCTCCAGCCATGGGACTTAACGTCTTTTTTGCTTATGGAATATGTGGCGCAATGGGTTACTCATGGCAAATAGGTATGGGAGCGATATTTTGGGGATCACTTGTATTTTTTGCATTATCATTATTTAAAGTTCGCCATTGGTTAATTGAACACATTCCACCATGCTTACGCATAGGTATTAGTGCAGGTATCGGATTATTTATTGCTTTTATGGGCTTTCAAAATATGGGCATTGTCGTTTCTTCGCCAACAACACTATTGACCATGGGGAATATTTTATCGCTAAAAGTATTACTCGGTTCATTGGGTTTTTTTATTATTATAATTTTAGCTGCTCGTAACTTTCATGCTGCAGTACTTATTTCAATTTTTGTTGTCACGATATTGGCACTTTGGTTAGATCCAAATATTAGTTATCAAGGTATAGCATCCATCCCACCAAGTGTAACATCTGTTGTCGGTCATGTTGACCTTGCTGGTTCTTTTAACATCGGTATTATGGGTGTTATCTTCTCGATTATGATTGTCAGCTTATTTGATTCGTCTGGAACCATTTTGGCATTAACCGATAAAGCTGGTATTTGTGATGAAAAAGGCCGCTTTCCAAAAATGCGTCAAGCGTTATTAATTGATAGTTTTAGCTCATCATTAGGTGGCTTATTTGGTACGTCATCTGTATTGACCTATATTGAAAGCTCTTCAGGTATCTCTGTTGGTGGTCGTACAGGCTTAACCGCTGTGATTGTTGGACTCTTATTTTTAATGATGACCTTTTTATCACCATTAGCTCATCTTGTGCCAAGTTATGCTACTTCAGGTGCGCTTATTTTTGTTGGAATCTTAATGGTTTCAAGCTTAGTTAAAGTCAATTGGTCAGATTTAACCGATGCAACACCAGCATTTATTACTGCCTTAATGATGCCATTTGCCTTTGCTATTACAGAAGGAGTTGCCCTTGGTTTTATCTCTTATGTCGTATTAAAAACCTGTACAGGTAAATTTAAAGAACTCAACTTATGTGTTATTATTTTTGCCCTATTATTTGCTTTAAAATTTATCTTCATTGATCATCATTAATTCAATTTTATTTCTACCGTTTTGTAACGGTAGAAATAATCCAATCGGTTATCCTCACCTAGCTTGCTGTTCATTGAACTTATTAGTGGGATTTTAACCAGTTATTCTAAATTTGAAATTAAAATTAGGTTAAAAAATCTGAATTATCAATATTTAACATTTTGCCAATGTATCATTACACAAAATTATTTTCGATCAAAAATCATCAGGTAATTTGCATCCAACATAGCTGATTCAGAGACCACAATATTATTAAATGCAAAAACGCAATTGGACCGATTCATAATTAAATACCTAAGATTCAGTTTCAGAGATATAAATATTCCAGTAAATATTAATTAATTTTAGCAATACTCCTAAAAATGTATCGATCGTAGATATTATTTACATTAAATAATAAAACAACTTTATGTAATTCATTCTTCACTATTCATCATTATTAGGCATTAAATAATATGTTCATAACCAGTATACTATTACTGTTTTTTAACGTAATTTGAGTACAATCATATAATGTTAACCGACATTGAATAAAACAGATCACTTTTGCAAAAAATACGATTAGCTCGAATTAACTTTTCACTACCTTTATAACCATTAAACAAACATAGTAACATCAAAATAAGTATAAATTGTAACAGATGCATTTCATCCACAAAAAGGGTAACAAAATAAAATTAAAACTTTTTTATTATTTCTACTTAATACTAATAAAATTTAATTGAAACAGGCAAAGAACTTGTGGTAATACTTGACATTATGGCTGTTGAGGTCTAGAATCTTGCGACCCAAAACTTATATACATAGTTTTTGGTCTACAGTTATTAATTACGTATCTAAAAAGCAATTTTAAATTTATTTTAATTAATCAGGAGCTTATTAATGGCAACAATTAATCAGCTGGTACGCAAACCTAGAGCACTTAAGGAAGTAAAAAGTAACGTTCCTGCTCTTGAAGCATGCCCGCAAAAACGCGGTGTTTGTACACGTGTTTACACTACTACACCGAAAAAACCAAACTCAGCATTACGTAAAGTATGCCGTGTACGTTTAACCAACGGTTTTGAAGTAACTTCATATATCGGTGGTGAAGGTCACAACTTACAAGAACACAGTGTGATTTTAATCCGCGGTGGTCGTGTTAAAGATTTACCTGGTGTTCGTTATCATACTGTTCGCGGTGCATTAGACTGCGCAGGTGTTAAAGATCGTAAACAAAGCCGTTCTAAATACGGTGTGAAACGACCTAAAGCTTAATGGGACTCCGTTAAGTAAGGCCAAACTAAATAATTCCATTTAACTCAGTTGAGTTTTGGGTAAACCTGAAAAATTTATAACATATAAACGGAGTATTCCAATGCCACGTCGTCATGTTGCTGGTCAAAGAAAAATTTTACCTGATCCGAAATTCGGTTCAGATTTGCTGGCGAAATTTGTAAATATTTTAATGATAGATGGTAAAAAATCTATCGCAGAATCAATCGTATATTCAGCTCTTGATAAATTAGCTGAGCGTAGTGGAAAAGACCACTTAGCAGCTTTCGAAGTTGCATTAGATAACGTAAGACCAACTCTAGAAGTTAAGTCTCGTCGCGTTGGTGGTTCTACATACCAAGTTCCTGTTGAAGTGCGCCCTGTTCGTCGTAATGCACTTGCAATGCGTTGGATTGTAGATGCGGCACGTAAACGTGGCGATAAATCAATGGCTTTGCGCCTAGCGAATGAACTTATGGATGCTTTTGAAAACAAAGGTACCGCTGTGAAAAAACGCGAAGATGTTCATCGTATGGCTGAAGCTAATAAAGCGTTTGCACATTATCGTTGGTAATTTTCACCATTCAATTACATGGTTGAGAATTAGGCTGACAGTCTCTACCGACTGTCAGTCAACCTAAATGATATTTTATTAAGCAAACGATTCTAAGTAGAGGATTAATATGGCTCGTACAACCCCTATAGTACGCTACCGCAATATTGGTATTAGTGCACATATTGACGCAGGTAAAACAACAACAACTGAACGTATTTTGTTTTATACTGGTGTAAGTCACAAAATTGGTGAAGTTCATGATGGCGCAGCTACCATGGACTGGATGGAACAAGAACAAGAACGTGGTATTACTATCACTTCTGCTGCAACAACTGCATTCTGGTCTGGTATGGGTCAACAATTTGAACCACACCGTATCAACATTATCGACACCCCTGGACACGTTGATTTCACCATCGAAGTAGAACGTTCTATGCGTGTTCTTGATGGTGCAGTAATGGTTTACTGTGCGGTTGGTGGTGTTCAACCTCAATCAGAAACAGTATGGCGTCAAGCAAACAAATATAAAGTTCCACGTATTGCTTTCGTAAACAAAATGGACCGTATGGGTGCTAACTTCTTACGTGTTGTTGATCAAATCAAAACTCGTTTAGCCGCGGTACCTGTTCCTTTAGTTTTACCTATCGGTGCTGAAGAAGGCTTTACTGGTGTAGTTGATTTACTTAAACGTAAAGCAATTAACTGGAATGATGCTGATCAAGGCGTAACATTCACTTATGAAGATGTGCCTGCTGACATGGTTGAGCAAGTCGAAGAATGGCGTGCTTACTTAATTGAAGCTGCAGCAGAAGCAAGTGAAGAGTTAATGGAAAAATACCTTGGCGGTGAAGAGTTAACTGAAGAAGAAGTTAAAGCTGCATTACGTGAACGCGTACTTGCTAATGAAATCATCTTAGTTACTTGTGGTAGTGCATTTAAAAATAAAGGTGTTCAATTCATGCTCGATGCAGTTATTGAATATCTACCTGCACCAACTGATGTACCTGCAATTAAAGGTGAATTAGCAAATGGTGAAGCAGCTGAACGTCATTCAAGTGATGATGAACCATTCTCATCATTAGCATTCAAAATTGCAACTGACCCATTTGTTGGTAACTTAACATTCTTCCGTGTTTACTCAGGTGTTGTAAACTCAGGTGATACTGTTCTTAACTCTGTTAAAGACAAAAAAGAACGTTTTGGTCGTATCGTTCAGATGCACGCTAACAAACGTGAAGAAATTAAAGAAGTTCGCGCGGGTGACATTGCTGCCGCAATCGGTCTTAAAGATGTGACTACTGGTGATACTCTTTGTGCTGAAAGCGCACCAATCATTCTTGAAAGAATGGAATTCCCTGAACCGGTAATCTCAGTTGCAGTAGAACCAAAAACCAAAGCTGACCAAGAAAAAATGGGACTTGCTTTAGGTCGACTAGCACAAGAAGACCCTTCATTCCGTGTTCATACAGATGAAGAATCAGGTCAAACCATTATTTCTGGTATGGGTGAGCTTCACTTAGAAATCATCGTTGACCGTATGAAACGTGAATTCAAAGTGGAAGCAAATGTTGGTAAACCACAAGTTGCTTACCGTGAAACCATTCGTAATGAAGTTGAACAAGAAGGTAAATTTGTTCGTCAATCTGGTGGTCGTGGTCAATATGGTCATGTATGGTTAAAAATCAAACCATTGGAAGCTGGCGGCGAAGGCTACAAATTCAATAATGAAATTGTTGGTGGTGTAGTTCCTAAAGAATACATTCCTGCAGTTGATAAAGGCTGTCAAGAACAAATGAAAAATGGTGTTCTTGCTGGTTACCCAATTGTTGATGTTGAAGTCACTATCTTTGATGGTTCTTACCATGATGTTGACTCATCAGAAATGGCATTTAAAATTGCTGGTTCAATGGCATTTAAAGAAGGCTTCATGAAAGCAAAACCAGTGCTTTTAGAACCAATTATGAAAGTAGAAGTTGAAACTCCAGAAGATTATATGGGTGACGTAATTGGTGATTTAAACCGTCGTCGTGGTATGATCGAAGGAATGGACGATACAGCTACTGGTAAAACAGTTAAAGCACAAGTTCCACTTTCAGAAATGTTTGGTTATGCAACAGATCTTCGTTCTCAAACACAAGGCCGTGCTTCTTACTCTATGGAATTCTTAAAGTACAATGAAGCACCAACAAATATTGCTACAGCAATTATAGAAGCTCGTAAAGCGAAATAATTTTTATATAAATAAAGTAACACTTCCCTTTTATTGAGAAGGGAAGTGATTTAATAAAGGAACATTAAGATGTCTAAAGAAAAATTTGAACGTACAAAACCCCACGTTAACGTTGGTACAATCGGCCACGTTGACCATGGTAAAACAACTTTAA
>NZ_JAFNMX010000018.1:0-29163 GCF_026537015.1 Gilliamella sp. B2887
CAAATCAGCACCGCGCAAATCAGCATGGCACAAATAAGCACTGTCCAAATTAGCACCGCGCAAATTAGCACTGTCCAAATTAGCACTGCGCAAATTAGCATCGCGCAAATCAGCACCGCGCAAATCAGCATGGCACAAATAAGCACTGTCCAAATTAGCACCGCGCAAATTAGCACTGTCCAAATTAGCATCGCGCAAATCAGCATCGCGCAAATCAGCACCGCTCAAATCAGCACGGCACAAATAAGCACTGCGCAAATTAGCACCGCGCAAATCAGCACTGTGCAAATCAGCATCGATCAAATAAGCACCGCTCAAATTAGCATCGCGCAAATAAGCACCGCGCAAATCAGCATCGCGCAAATCAGCACCGCTCAAATCAGCATCGCGCAAATCAGCACCGCGCAAATCAGCACCGCTCAAATAAGCACGGATCAAATTAGCATCGCGCAAATAAGCATCGATCAAATAAGCACCGCTCAAATCAGCACCGCTCAAATCAGCACCGCGCAAATAAGCATCGCGCAAATCAGCACTGTGCAAATCAGCACCGCTCAAATAAGCACCGCGCAAATCAGCACTGTCCAAATTAGCATCGCGCAAATTAGCTTTTATTCCTTTCTTACCAAGACTGTCAATCCATATTTTGTGTTGTTCTAAAATTTCTCTAATATTCATTGTTTTATCTCTTAATTCTGTAAAAAAAGCCCTCAAGTGAGGGCAAATAGGATGTAGCAATGTGCCGTCTTTCCGAGCTGTCAGTATTTTTGATAAGAAAATACAATCAATTCTTCAGTTAATTCCTGATAACCGCCAGAAATGTATTCAGACTCAACATGCCACTTGCCATCTTCAAATACATATAAATACTCTTCGTTACACTGTGGTCTTGTTGTCGATTCTATATAACCAGTATTTTCTTCTCCTCGATCACGCCCGAAGTAAACTGTATAACCATCAACAGGATTCTCATATGAATGTCCATCTGGTTTCGAACATTTTTCGTCGAGAGTTAATATGTCGCCGTGGCTCACTAACTCTTCAGCTAATTCTTGTGAGTTGTAATGCTCAAATAGAATAGCTCCGTTATAAGCTAAATAACCGCTATAGTGACAATAAACAGTTCTGTACACATCGCCAACCTTCACGCTAATATTTGAACTTGTAAACATAATTTTTACCTTTTTAATTTATTGACCCAAAATATTTTATCTCTTTAATTTATAAAATTATCGCTACTGATGTTAATTAATAGTATTGATTTATTTTTTATTCAATTCCGCTCTAGCCTGTGAATAACAAATGTCTGTTATAAACTGATTAAATATATTTTGATCAACGGCATTATTTTCTAAACAAATAGAAATTAGATCGATTATCAGCTGATCGTTGTTATTACTAAAATTTTGCATCAACTCATTTGCTCGTTTATCGATTTCCTCATCTAGCTCATCGCCATTTTCGATATTCTGCATCATGTTTTGATATTGTTTTTCATAACCGTTTTCTACACATTGATATAAGTTATTCATAATCAATTCCTTACATATATTTCAAACTCAAGCCCACTCACTGAATGGGCTTTGATTTGAATTTTTAACCAAATTTTCTCGATGGTTGCGAGTTTTTGCGCTCCCTTATTCCATGATGTTTTTCAACAGTTTAGAGGGAGATAGGCATTTCGTTCTTAGATAAGCTTCACTTTCACACTGTTTACTTGAACAACACTTTATAAGTTGTCTCGACTTTTCTAGTTTTTAAAGAGCGTTCACATAAGTGATTATTTATTTCTTTCCAAAACCGCTGTACTTTCATATGCCTCAGCTAGCTACTTGAATCTTATTAACTTGTTAAATAACTCGTAGTCTTGTTTAACTTTGTTGTTAAGTTGATTTGTTTTGATGGGTGTAGTTTAGTAAACAATTAACTTTTAGTAAAGTGAAATATTTAATAAACACTAAACTTTTTATGCAAAAAATATTTAATGTTTAGTAAAACAATAATTTAGTTAATTATAAAATTAATTTGATTGGCTATTTTTTATACAGAAAAAATAAGAAAAGATTTTATATGCAGATTTTAGGCGTGAAAAAAGCCCCGTTTGGGGCTTTGTTTTATCTTAAAGAACTAAGCTGCCTTAGCTAGACTCAATGCAAATTTGTACCCATCATTATATGCAGTAAATGCATCCTTATGTCGGACACTACCTGCTTGACTGCATGGGATGCTATCTAAAACAGAATCATCCATTGCTTTAGGTATTCCATTTACTGCATGAAAATAGCCTAATTCAAATGCACAACCCGCACATTTATGTCTGCTAAAAGTTCCTTGATATTCCGGTAAAGATTCAAAATGAACATCATAACGGTGCGCCTTTCGGCATATAGGTGAATAACCCATAATAATACTCCTATAAAGGATAAGCATTAAATAGGGCTTTACTTAAAAAGAAAACGAATATAGAATAGTAATCGAGATCTCACAATAAAGCCCTAAATGCTTTATTTTTTTATATTTGCCCGATACGCCAATATCGGGCTCCCCTATATATAGTAGTAAAAAAAACTGCTTACCACTAAATATTGATCGAATTATACTCAGTAAATTAATTTATTTCAATAAAATGATCCACTTAGAGTGCGTTTAATTAAAAATAAACCCCATATTCTCATTTTGAGTGAATTAATATTAAATGAAATAGAACCTCTTAAAATTTGGTTGGTGAATCATTAGAGGTATGTAAAAAAAACACAGCTATTATTCATAAGCTGATTTTAAGCACAAAAAACCCGCCGAAGCGGTGTATATAATATTTAAGGGGTTTTTGGGAGTTAGTTTATTTGATATTGATATTGAGTAATTTAATTTATTTGAAATTCGACCGCCACCAATGAATAATCATCTATAGGGTTATTTCTTTCTATGCGTCTTAGTAGACTATTAGTAAACTTTATTGCACTATTCATAGTTTTTTCCGAAAATCTAGGGTTCTTTTCCCAAAAGAAATGAGTTCCATCAGACATGATGAATAAAAGTAATTTATTATTGTCAATTGGTAAATCTGAAATAGGAATAAAAACCTTATCGAATAACATATCAACATGCTTTGAAATTGCAGTTGTCAAAATATTCTTACCGCCTATTTCTTTTAATTCTTTTTTTGTATAGATTTTTTCTTCCAAAAGTTTTTGATGCTGGGTGTGGTCTGTGGTTAATTGTTTTAGCTTATTTCCATATTTTGTATAGAGACGACAATCTCCAATATGTCCAATAGTTAATCCCAAATGATCAAAATATCCAAATGTTAAAGTTGTAGCAGCTTTTACTAACTGGGGATCTAAAGAAATTTCAGACACTTTATCTTTTAATAATTTAAATAATTCGTCTATGTTTTTTATGTTAACTTCAAATGCTTGTTGTAAGCTGTTGATGACTGCTTTTGATGCTTTATCTGCCCCTTGATATGACCCTACACCATCGGCGATAGCAAAAAGGTATCCATTACCAATTTTTATTGGGTATAGCACTGAGTCTTCATTAACCCTATTTGTATTTTTAGGGTAAGAAAAAGAACAGGATGATATTAAATTAAACATTTTTAATCCTTAGGGTATAATTGCATTTATGTCATCTAAAATTTCTCTGGTTGATTGATATCGCTCATTGGGGTTATGCATAGTGCATTTTGAAATTATAGCATTTAATGGAGAACCGACAAACTTTTCAATAACAATACCTAGTGCATATATATCTGTTCTACGATCATAAACACCTGCACTTACTTCTGGTGCTTTATAACCATCAGTACCCATACTTACATTTGCTATTGCTGTTAATGGATTTTCTCTATTTAAATCTTTTACTAAACCAAAATCAGAGAGTTTAAAAATGTTATTGTTAAACATTAAAATATTAGGCGGTTTAATGTCTCTATGTAATAAATTATTGTTATGGAGATAATCTATACCTGAAATTATCATTTTTAATGCTGATATTTTTTGGGTAAGATTAAAATCATTTGATGCAATTAAATGGGAAAGATCAGTATTTGCTAACTCCATTATAAACCAAGGTTTTTCTATGTGTAGATTATGCATATAAATTGAAACAACATTAGATGATACACAAGATGCCTGACATCGAACCTCTTCATTAAATCTTTCCTTTACCTGTCCCAAATCAAGTATAGACTCGCTCTTTTCTTTGGAAGGACTAAATGTTTTTCTTGCATACTCTCCAGGGCATTTTATGCCATCACTGTTATATAGTTCAACTTTATCAACATAACCAAAACCACCACTACCAAGTTCGCCAATTTTTTTTATTAAATATCCAAAATGATGGTGCTCTTGCATTTTTAATCCTCACGAAGTTATCCGTGCTTCCTTAGTAACATTGATTGACTCAGCATTACTTTCCCATGAATATAAAGTTGATCAATTTCATCTTCGTTTATATCCCATTCCTTGTATTTTTTATTGTCAGATATAACAATCAGTTTATCTTTAATTACCTGTAAGCGCTTCACATACAAGCTTTTACCGAACGTAAATACATATATTCCATCACCGTTAAATTCTTTTTTTGAAACGTCTACATAAATTGAATCTCCACTTTCAAACGTTCCTTGCATCGAATCACCTGAAATATTAATTACTTTTAAATTATCGGTATCCACACCTTTAAATAATATTTTTGCCTGTTCTGAATCATATTCTATTAATTTAATCACTTCCATTACATCCGAATTTAGGTAGCCTGCTCCTGCGCTAGCTGTAATATCTAAAATCTCTATCACGTAGTTGTTATTATTAGCGTGATGCTGATTATTTTGTTTTATTCCATATATTTCATTGTCATTAATTTTATCTAGATAAAATTCAGGCATGCCGTAATCATGTTCTAAACGACGAGCCGATTTTTCGCCAAAAGGCGCCCGTCCGTTCACCAACTGAGAAATATAACTTTTCTCTTTTGGTGGAACAGATTTATCTGAAAACCATAGTTTTAAATTGCTCGCTCTTAGCTCTTTTAATTTGTTTCTATTCATCTTAGTTCCTCTATGTACATTTTATTTAGTAATTTCTAAACAAGCAAAAAATAAACTTTATCTAAACTTACTTGACTTTTGGTTTAGTGTTAAATAAACTTTAGTTAAGTTTTAACTAACCTAAGGTAATAATGAAACTATCACATTATTTAAACCAGCTCCCTAAAGGTGGTAAAAGTCAATTTGCCAAAGAAATTGATGTGTCCAAGTCTTTCTTGTGTCAAATGGCTTCAGGAAAAGCTAATGTTCCAATTCGTGTAGCAAAAAAAATTGAAGAACACACCCACGGACAGGTAACAAAAGCCGAGTTACGCCCTGATGTCTGGGGTTAATAATAAATGTAAGTACTAAACAAAGTAACCCAAACGAGGATTTTTAAAATATGGGTAACAAGAAAAAATTAATTAATGATTTATTAAGCTCCATTGATGGCGGTATGGAAGTAGCAGCCAGTTATTTAGGTTTATCTGTATCTGCTTTTAATGATCGGCGTTACGAAAATAAAGGAACTCGATTCTTCACTTGTGATGAACTTTTAGCATTACAAGAGTTAAGCAGGACAACATTAGTTGCGGATTATTTTGCAAGAGCAGTGAATTGTATAGTCATAAAAAAACCTGATGTCGCTAAAGCGGGAAGTTATGATCTTTTTGAATTAATGTTAAGCATTGGAACGGCAAGAGGTGAATACGATGCATATTTATCCAAAGCGATTAGTGATGGCGTTATTACTAGCGATGAAGAAGCAATATTAAATAATTTATGTGACTCAATAGTAAAAAGACGACTTACCGCACATCAAGAAACACTTGCAGCGCATAAACCATCTAATTAGTGAGGTATTCATGAGCACATTAAAAACTAAAAAAACACTGAGCCAGTGCGATCGAATATTACAGCATTTGCAAAGCGGTAAAACAATTACCCAGGCACAAGCGTGGGATTTGTTCGGTTGCTACAGATTAGGTGTTCGCATCCACGATTTAAGAAAACAAAATTTTCAGATTATTACTGAGATTATTTATAAAAATGGCGGCAATTTTGCGGAGTATTCTTTGAGGTCAAACAATGAACGCAGTTGAAACATTAAAATTGATAGGGCGTCCTAACGCATATTACCCAAAATTAGCTAAGCCTTTAGGTGGTGTTAACCCTGCGGTTTTATTCTCACAATTATTTTATTGGCAAGATAAAGCAACGTCTGATTTAGGTGTGTATAAAACTCGTGATGAACTTGAAGAAGAAACTGGGTTATCTCATAACGCACAAAGAACAGCTATCAAAAAACTAAAAGAAAAAGGCGTTTTAATTGTTACTGAAAAGCGATTAGATCATAAAACTTTTTACAAAATTGATAATGGGAAAGTTAATGAAATTTTAGCTAATTTCGCCGAATCTGTTAATCAACTATCGCGAAGTGAAGAAAGTAATTCTCCCGATCTCTGCAATGTAGAGTTCGAGACGACTACAAAGTCGAGTTCGTTAGATCAAGAGATTACTACAAAGACTACTACAGAGAATACTACAAATAATATTAAGTCATCTGAAGATGACCAACCTAAATCTAAAAAATCAGATTCGATCGATTTTGATTTAGTCATGGATGCGTACAACGATGCTGTAGAAAACAGGTTACCACAAATTGAGAAAATGACTACAACTAGAAAGAACTTAGTCAAGAAATTTTTGAAAGAACGAAAAGAACTAACTTTAAATGATTTGATTAATTACTTTTATGATTTTGTGGAAAAAGCACCGGCATGGGTATTCGGTGAAAATAAACGGAATTGGAAAGCTAAGTTTGAATTCATTGTGACAGATGAGACTTATACAAAGTTTAGAGAGGGTGCGCTATGAATATAATTCCTCATGATTTAGTTGCTGAGCAAGCTGTTCTCGGTTCAATGATGCTAGATTTTGGATCTGAGCGTTGTCAAAAAGCAATTCGCAAATTGAAACAGGATTCATTTTACAATCGACAACATCAAGTTATTTTTGCTGAAATGATTGAATTAAGTCGAAAAAATCAGCCAATAGATTTAATCACTTTGTCAGACAGTATGGAGCAAAACGGAACCCTAAAAGATTGTGGTGGTTTAGCGTATCTTGCTGAGCTGTCCAAGAACACACCAACCATGACCAATATTATTGCTTATGCTGGTATTGTTCGCGATAAGGCTATTGAACGTTTTACGTTAAAAAAATTAAACGACTGTAGCGCGATGATTTTTGAAAAATCGACATTATCAACTAGTGATAAATTATCAGCTATTCAATCGCTATTTACACAAATTGATGACTACAACAAGACGGGAAAATCGTTAGGGCTTAAATCGCTATCAACCATTGCCAACAAATGGACCGAAACTCTAGATAAACGATTAGCAAATGCAGATAGTGCACGTGGGTTATCAACTGGAATCAAAGCGCTAGATAAAAAATTATCACCTAAAGGATTAGTTCGAGGTTCGTTATTTGTTGTTGGTGCTCGCCCCAAAATGGGTAAAACCACATTTGAAATTAATATGGCTCGGCATTGCGCAATGCATGACAATTTGCCAGTTTTGATGTTCTCACTAGAAATGCAAGATGAGCAAATGCTAGAAAATATTTTGGCTCAAGAGTCATGTGTCAATAGTGATATTTTCTACGATGGGGCATTAGGAACGGATGGCGGTGCGGAATTTTCGAGGGTTATGCATCATCTAAATGAGCTAACAAAAACTAATAACATCTACATTGATGATACCCCAGCTATTACCTTGTCACATATACGCTCAGAATCACGCCGAATGGCACGAGAACGAGGTCAGATAGGTATGATTATGGTTGATTACTTGACGCTAATGGGAAAGGAAAAAAACGTTGATGATCAACGAAACGACTTGATATACGGAGCTATTACAAAAGGTTTAAAAGCGCTGGCTAAAGAACTGAATTGTGTTGTTGTTCTGTTAACTCAGTTAAACCGAAACCTAGAATCACGAGCAGATAAGCGCCCAATACCTAGTGATAGTCGTGATACAGGGCAGATCGAACAGGATTGCGATTACTGGTTAGGGATTTATCGTGACGCTGTTTACAACGAAAGTGCAGATAAAAACTTGATGGAAATAAACGTAGCTTTAAATCGTCACGGTGCAGGTAATTTCACAGTATATGCAGGAATTAGTAATGGTCGCATTTATGAAGTTGATCAAGCCGAATCATACACTAAAGCACGCCCTGAGCCAGTGAAAAAAGAACGTAGATATGCGCAAGCTAGTTAATCACTGCTCACAGGGACACTATCACATGCTAGACAAAATAGCATATGACTATGTTACAGCGCTGAAAAAACGAGGGGCAAACGTAGCAAAAATTAAATATGAACTAGCAGAACAAGTTAAAAAATATTCGGAAGAAGAGAAGGCAAAATTAAGGGAGTTGATACAAAAATGGCAAAAAAACATAAATACATAATCACGGCAAACGTCAAAAAAAATTGGCAGGAATGGGGCTGCATTTGGCGTTGTAGTGATAAAAAAATGACTGAAAAATCATTGGCTAAATCGCTGTCGTACGTTCGGGGCGGAGTTGGGCGGGATACAGTCCCTGTTGAGGTGCGTAATTTCCAGTGTGAGAGGGTTTAGATATGGATTATTTTTTTGCTGTAATGATTTTTATAGCTTTAACTTTAAATTTTATTTTACTGTGCGGATTGGTTGGATCAGGTGCAAGTTCATCAATTCTTGATTTATTTGATAAAAAATTTAAGCAGTATCGATTAGCTGGAAGTTTGGCTAAAGCTGTAGAGAAAGCTAATAAGGACTTTAAAGCTGTGGTGATTATTCATGGTGATTATGAAATTTTAGTTGCTAGGAAAGTAAAAGGTTCAACCAATGACTAAATTAACACAGCAAGAGATAAACGAACTAAGAAAAAGTTTTGAAATAGTGATCTGCAAGCAATTTGATGCTACTTATATCGAAAAAGATTGTAACGGTAATTATGTTAATGATTATGTTCAGAATGAATGGATTAAAAACATCAATATTTTTAATTTATTAAGCAATGATTAAATTAACACGGCTGAGCATAAGAAAAGAATTGGGTGAGCAAATAAAAATGAAAAAAAAGAAGATTTTTAAATTAGTTAGCGAAACAGTTAAGAATAATTTAATTGATTTTATTCGCTCATTACCGACGGATAGTAAAAATCCGTTGGTAGTTTGCATTCAAGAAATGACTAGAACGTTAGAGCAAAATGCCCGAATGTGGGCAACATTAACGGATATATCCAAACAGGTTGTTTGGCACGGTTTGACATTAACGGCAGAGGAATGGAAGCACGTTTTCACCGCAACGCTAAAAGGTCAAAAAACAGTACCAAATTTAGACGGCACAGGCTTTATCGTTTTAGGTCAATCAACACGAGTTATGAGCAAACGAGAGTTAAGCAACTTATTAGAACTAGCGTACTCATTTGGCGCAGAAAAAGACGTTAAATGGAGTGAGAAAGCAAAATCTGATTTATTAATATTTGGTTGGTATAAAGACCAATTATCAAAGGTGGCATGATGAACGACACACTAAAAACAATTGATGAATGTATAGAAGAAGCCGAGCAACTATTGGCATGGCTATATGAACAACGCAGAGAATACATAAATCAGCATAATTTAAATAAGGTTGATGATGAGCAGGATATTAAAAATTATTTAAGGGGCACATGATGAAAGCATTATTTTTTACATTTTTTATGATTATTTTTATCACGGCAGGATTTATGTTTATGGCGTACGTTGGTTGTGGTGGATATTTCCTTAATAAAGAAGTGGGATTTACTGGAGGTATTTCCTTCCTTTCTAGTTTGATATTCTCGCCGGGTATTTTCGATTTTTATAACGACTATGTGGATTAAAAATGCCAAAAAAACACAAACTAATTAAAACAGGTTTTAAATGTCCAGAATGCAACGGCGAATGTGTATATAACATGGATTTGGATTTATTTGTCTGCAATCGTCCGTTGGTCAGTGTTAACGGTGAGATTTTAGGCTCATGCGGTAAATTTTATATGAACAAAACCAGAGCGAAATCATGAGTAAATTAACAAAATTAGCCAGAGGGCGTGAGTGCACCGTTAGGCTCCCGTGTTGTAACCACAACCCAGAAACAACCGTGTTGGCTCATTATCGACTAGCTGGCACCTGTGGTGTAGGTATGAAACCGAACGATTTACAGGGTGCATGGGCATGTTCGGCGTGTCATGATGAAATTGACCGTAGAACGAGGATGTGTGAACACGAATTTGTTAGATTAGCACACGCTGAAGGTGTTATGAGAACAATAGATATTTTGGTTAGAGAGGAAAATATTAAATTATGATTTTAGGTATCGATCCTGGTTGTTCAGGTGCGTTAGTTGTTCTCGATAATGTCGGAAATTTTATTGATGCAATGAGAACACCAACCATAAAAGACGGCAAACAAAGCAAGGTTAACGGCGCAGCTATTGTACGATTTTTGAGACAACACCAAATAACACACGCCTACATCGAAAAAGTTCACTCTATGCCACAGCAAGGAGTATCGAGCACATTTACATTTGGGCATAGCGCGGGTGTGGTTGAGGGTATTATTCAGGGTTTAAATATTCCTTACACCATGATAACGCCTCAGGCATGGAAAAAATCTAATAATTTAATTGGAAAAGACAAAGACGCGGCAAGAAGCCGAGCAATACAATTATACCCAAGCCTAACAATGCTCGATAAAAAGGATGAAGGGCAAGCTGTTGCGGATGCATTATTAATTGCGAGACACGGAGCAAATATACAATGAGAGAAACTAAAGATATTTTAACTGCGTGGAAAAATACGCGTATTCTTAAGCGAATGGGCACAGAATATCCATCCAAATCAGCAGGTATTGATGGTGCACCAATGGATTTTGATTATCGTCAGTATTTAACCGAAGATGAAGCTGATATTGTTGATAATGCGGTGTTAAGGCTCAAATCTGATAATATTGAGCACTGGGCTGTGTTAACTTCTTTTTATCTTCGTGAAATCTCATGTAGTAAACAAGCTAGAATTTTAGGTAAGCAAACAACAGAAATAACTAAAACATTACTTGCCGCAGAATGCTTTATTAGAGGTCATATCATCGAATTGTTTCCAAAGGTGGCATAGTTGACAATAATTTTATCGGGTTGTATAGTTGTAAATACTACAACTTTACGCGGACTTCCGCACCCGATAGCCTAGCGGTTTTTTTATATCCAGATTTTATGATCGGGAGTGCGACTAATAAAACACCCTCGGGGGAATACGTCCGCTGACTTGTTGCAGTTTTGAGCTCCTGACCGCCACACTAAATCTTTTTCATAATTACTATCTTTTAAAATGTTGACTTCAAATATCATATTGCGATATATTGGCTAAAGAGGTGTCGAAACCTAAACAAAGCGGAATAATCGCCCCGTTAGCGTGATTTTTTTATGCTCAAAATCTATGCCGAGAGGGCGAGGAATAAAATACCAGCAATGGGAATAACTCCAGCCTTTCTTTGTTAGGCTTTCGAACCTCTTGGCACCCAATTAAATAGATTGGGGAAGTAATTTCGAAAAAAATAAACAAAGGATATAGCATGTCAAATCAAATTCAATTAGTTCAATTTCACAATCAACAAATATCAATTCTTAATTATAATAATAAGCCTTATGTTGCTATCAAGCCAATATGCGAGAACATAGGTTTGGATTGGGAAGCTCAAAGGCAAAGAATTAAAAGAAATGAAATACTTAATTCAACTGCCTTTATGATAAAGGTAGTTGCAAAAGACGGTAAAAATAGAGATGTTCTATGTTTACCTCTTGGTTACCTCAACGGTTGGCTTGCGGGTATAGAATTAAGCAGGGTTAATCCAGAAATAAAACCTATTTTAAAACAATATCAGCTTGAATGTTTTGATGTTCTTTATAGTCACTTTATGCCAAAAGTAGCACAACAACACCCTAATACAATCTCACTCGAACAACAACAGCAAATCAAGCAAGCGGTAAATGATCGTTCATATAGAACAGGCGAACATTATCAAGCGATTTATACCAAGCTTTATGAGCAATTCAAAATACCTCGTTATCAAGATTTGCCAGCGAATAAATTTGATGAGGCGATTAAGTGGTTGGGTGGTATAACACTGAGGGATTATAAGTCAGTTAATATTGATAATTTAAAACGACAATACAATTATATAGGAACAATTCAGGAATATTATTACAGAATATTTGATTTATATAATGATTGTTTAGCTGATTTTTTAGAGAAAAACAGCCCACATCTTCACTACAATTTTTCAACAGCACTTAATAAGATACAAGTTAATCTGAGTTTATCAATGAATTTTGTTCGTGGTGAATTGCCAAGAATGAATTGCTAATAGTTTGCTGAACACTACAAAAATTTATTTAAGCCGCCTTCGGGTGGTTTTTTATACTTGGAGAAAATTATACACGATTTAGAAAACAAAAAACACTTGACTGTTTAAACGTTTAAACGGATAATATACCAATAATGCGGTTCAGAACGCATAAAATATGAGCTCAACTAAATAGTTGGGCTTTTTTTATGTCCAAATTTAGAGGGTGAGGTCTAAAGCTTACCTTAACCCCTCCAAAACAGTCCCTCATATAACCTCTGTAATTCCAATCGGGATATCAAGTTTGGGGGCATCTCAAGACTACTCTAAGGTGCGTCCATAGTAGCTACGCCGAGCTGAACGCGGCGTATTGTATTATGAAGATTAGTAATTTACACACATCACAGAATCGGTAGCAATGCTAGACACACACATAACTAACATTTAGCTAGTACGCTACCCCTCATTAAATCAAATTAAGAAATAAAAAATGGATAAATATTCTTCACCCGTCTCATATTTCTGGGGCGCTATATGTACGCTGTTTGGCGCTCTAAGTCTGAATGATATTGCTGTTGTGGTGGGTATCATTTTGTCTATAGCAACATTTATCATTAACTGGCTGTATAAACGACGAGATTTTTATCACAAAAAGAACCTGAGAGAGCAATACTATGAAAAAAACAAAAAGAATAGTGACAGGTACGATTTGTAGTGTTTCGGTAATTATCAGTATGGTATTAGCTAATCACTCATCTGAAATCCGAACGAGCGAAGCAGGTCTTGAAATAATTGGTAATGCTGAATCATGCGTTAGAGAGCCATACTATTGTCCTGCGAATGCGTTAACAGTCGGTATTGGATCAACTGTTAATGTTGAGCAAAAAACATATTCAGATGAAGAAATAGCTAAGCGCTGGGTGGATGATATTAAAACGGCTGAACAATGCATTAATCGTCATGCCAATGGTTTTCATCTACCGCAATCAGTCTTTGACGCTGTAACTTCAATTACTTTTAACGTAGGATGCACAAAAATGCGTGCATCAACGATGTATAGATATCTAAATACTGGTGAATACAAAGCCGCGTGTAACGAGTTCCCAAAATGGAATAAAGCGGGTGGTAAAGTTTTGAATGGTTTAGTTGCTCGTCGAGAAAAGGAAAGGGCATTATGTCTATCTTATGCTTTATCATCGCCTCAATAATGGCGGTTAATGATGTCAACGGCTGGGGTTGGTTTTTATTTGTATCGTTATTGTTGAGTGATGAGTTATGTCTAAATTAAATACGTCGCTTATGGTAACGACAATAATATTATTTTTAGTGAGCGGATTTTCAATCTACTTCGCTTTCAGCTGCTGGCAAGATGAAAAAATCGCTAAAGAAAAAATTACAACGCTAACCGTTCAAATCGATCAGTTAAATAAAAACATCGAAAAAAACAATCAAGTCATTGCAGATAATGAATTATCAAAACGTGAACTAGAAAATCAATCACTAGAACGGCAGGAGCAAATTAATGAGCAACTTAAAGATAATGATTGTGCTAAGCAGTTTGTGCCTATGCCTGTTTCTGCAAGCCTGTACAACAGAGCGAAAAATATACGTAAATAGACCGATACCAGCCAGTCTGTTAAATGACTGTCTGCCTAATTTGCCACCTAAATTAATGACGTTTGGCGATAGTTTGAAATATAACGAACATCTGCTCAACGTGATTGAAAAATGCAATACAGATAAATCATCAATTAGGAAAATAAATGTCCATATTTAATCAAATACCAAAATCAGAAATCAAAAATGATTTTACACATTACGGGTTGGCGTACGGTATATATCCTATCTATATTTCAAATCATGACACAGAATTACCATCAATCGCCGTTAGAAACTGGTACCCAGAGTGGGGGTTGGATTTATTGCATTTCATGGCTAGCCTAATATGGTGTGAGTGTATGCCTGTGACAATAACAGGCGAAATTAAATAATTATTCAATTTTACTACATAAACTATAAAAATTCACCAGTCCTATAATTTTAAAACTAAATTTTATCTAGTAATCTGAGGTATTTTGCTCGCAATTCTAAATATGCTATAGCCCATTTCGGTATCTCTCTATTATTCCAATTGCTAATCTGCCGAGTTGATATACCGGTAATTCTCGATAGTTCAGCTCGTGTTAGTTGGGCATCTTTTAATAAATTGTTCAAAAAAAGTTTATTTTTCTCTTGCATAATGGAAATTATTTCCATATTATATGGGTGTTAATTCTTATTTTATATTAGGAGAGAGAGAATGGCAAATCCTTTATCAGGGATAGAGACAATTAGAGAGGTCAGAAAAAGTCAAAATAAAACTCTATTGGCATTCTCAACAGGTAAGGATGCGATTGCTACATGGCTTGCTATTCGTGATCACTTTGATGAAGTTATTCCTTATTATTTATATTCGATACCAGACTTAGATTTTGTCAATGAATCCTTAGATTATTATGAGCGGTTTTTTGATGTAAAAATAACTCAGTTACCTCATCCATCATTACATAGATGGATTAATTATAAGGTATTTCAACCACCAGAAAGGTGTTTATGTATTGAACAAGCAAGATTACCGATGCATGATTATGTAAATATCCAGCAAGCGATGTGTGATAAGTTTAATTTAAAACCCAATACATTAGTTGCTGATGGGGTCAGAGCGGCAGATAGCCCAATGCGAAGGGTTGCCATATCTGCTCACGGATCTATTAGCTATAATCAAGTTAAATATCATCCGATATGGGATTGGAAGAAAAAAGATTTATTAGATTGTTTTAATAGACATCAAATTAAATTACCGATTGATTATAAAATTTGGGGGCGCTCGTTTGATGGAATCGATTTAAGATTTTTGTTGCCATTGAAAAAATATCTGCCAAATGACTATAAAAAAGTTCTTGAGTGGTTCCCCATGGTTGAGTTAGAAGTTTTTAGGTATGAGAGGCAATTAAATGGCTAAGTTAACAAAAGAAGAGAGAGACTTATTAAAAGAAAAGGCTAAACTAAAAGCCGTTAATGCTAAACAAGCTATAGCTCGTAAAAAGATAAAAAAAGAGCCTTATTATATAGCTCCAGAGCCTACAGGCGATGTTGAGGTCGATTCTAAAAATGATTTAACAGAATTGCAGGCTTCATTCAGAAAACGGATTGAAGCTGAAAACAAAAGACTTGATTTAACAACTGATAGTGAATATTGGGTTGCTTTGTGTTTCACAACAAGGGAACAAAAAGAAGAGTTTTTGAGGAAGTTAAACTTAATTCAGTTTGGTGATAAATACTTAGACGGGGAGCAGGTAGCAAAAGAGTTAGGTATTGAACTCCAGAAAGTTGAAATGAAATATCAGATTAGCGATAAAATCGATAGAGATTACCAAAAACTTGCAATGTAAAAAAAAACAGCAATTAATTACCAAGCCACTTTATGTGGCTTTTTTTGTGTCTATAAATCAGATGTCAGCAACTGCTAGAAAATAGATTATTTTAAAAACAAACCCCATGAAGAGGAATTTTTATGTCGTTATGCGGGGCAAAAACCCGCAATGGCGGGATATGTAAAAGAAGTCCGTTAGCTGGCAAAACTAGATGTAGGCTACATGGGGGAGCGAGCAAAAATGGTGGTGCCCCCAAAAATAATAAAAATGCCGTCAAGGCTGGAAACATATACTCTCAGTATTTCACAGATGAAGAAAAACTGTTATCAGCAGAGCTTGAGCTAGGTTCGTTAGATGATGAACTTAGATTAACTAAAATCCGCTTAATGAGAGCATTAAAAGCTGAAGCAGAACAGCAAGAGCAGATAGATAAACTTGAACTTGAGGCTTATTCAGAATCTCCAACATTACTTGGAGGAATTCCAGATTACGAAGAACTAGTTACAATAAAACAATTTAGGCGCAGAGATTACGGGGCAATCATCGACAGATTAACAGCGAGAATCGAGTCACTGGAAACAAGAAGGGCTTCACTTGTTCAGATGTCACTAGATGCAGAAAGGAAGAAACTTGAAAACAAAGAGCTTTCGGACACGCTTGCAAGCATTGCTAAAGATGAGCCTATAACTGAAATGGAGGTGATAATTGCTAGGTCGGAAAATACAGGTGACAATGACGGAGCCTCAGGTTGAATTTTTTAATCTTGCTTGTAAATACCCAGCGTTTGTTGGCGGGTTTGGTACTGGTAAAACAGAAACGCTTGCCATCTCAGCTTTTCGTGATGCAAGAACTTCAAGCGATGCGCTAATAGCTTTATATGAGCCAACCTATGACCTCATCAGATTAATTTTAGCTCCACGAATGGAGGATAAACTCAGTGAGTATGGTGTTAGGTATAAATATAATAAATCTGAAAACATTATTTACACATCTTCAAGCGGTATTGGTGATTTCGTATTAAGAACTTTAGATAATCCTGCTCGCATTATCGGTTATGAATCATACAGGGCGCATGTTGATGAAATAGATACGCTCAAAAAACTGAAAGCGCAAGAAGCATGGGTTAAAATAATTGCTCGTAACAGACAAAAGCCAAGAGGGATTTTAAACCCATTTAACAGAGTTAGCGCATACACTACTCCAGAGGGTTTTAACTTCGTTTATGAAAAATGGAAAAAAAGCCCAGAGGACGGCTATGAAATGGTTCAAGCTTCCACCTTGTCTAATCCATTTTTACCAAGTGATTATGTCGATTCATTAAAAAAATCATATCCACCACAACTTATTAATGCTTATATCGATGGTCAATTCGTAAACCTTAAAACAGGTACGATTTATCATCAATTTAACCGTAAATTAAATCACTCCGATGAGGAAATGTCGGATAAAGATACCCTTTATATCGGAATGGACTTTAACGTGGGTAAAATGGCAGGTATTGTTCATATAAAACGGAATGGACAGCCTATCGCAGTTGATGAGCTTATTAATATTTATGATACTCCTGCAATCATCAACGCAATCAAAGAGCGGTACTGGAAATATAGCGGTGGCGACCACATCAAAAGCCGTGAAATCTATATTTATCCTGATGCTTCGGGTGATTCAAGAAAAACGGTTAAAGCCAGCAAAACCGATATCGCACAGCTAAGAGAGGCTGGATTTACAGTTATTGTTAACGCTTCAAACCCACCAGTTAAAGACCGCATAAACTCAATGAATGCAATGTTTTTAAATGCAGAGGGTGAAAGACGTTATCTTGTGAATACAAATAAGTGCAAGCGTTATACAGAATGCCTTGAAGAGCAAGCGTGGGCTGATAATGGTGAACCCGATAAAGGATCAGACAACGATCACCCTAATGATGCTGCTGGTTATTTTATTATTAAAGATTATCCGATTGTTAAACCAGCCTTTACTATTAAAATGGAAACAATATTCTAATGAACGATATCACTTTTATTCGACCAGAACACAAACAAGCATCTATTAACTGGGAAAAAATGCGGGATGTCTGCGCAGGTGCAGAGATAATCAAAACTAAAGGTAATCAGTATTTACCTTATTTAGATCCCACAGATAAGAGTGAGCGTAATATAAAACGCAATCAAGATTATATTGCAAGGGCGGTTTTTTATAGCATTACTGGACATACAAAAATTGGTTTAATTGGTATGGCTTTCCGCAAAGATCCAACAATCAGCATACCTAAAAAGTTGGAATATCTCAAAAGTAATGCAGATGGTGCGGGAACAAGTATTTATCAACAATCACAATCAACTCTTGAATCAGTATTAGAAGTTGGTCGCCATGGTCTATATGTTGATTATTCCTCAGATTCTAATGAGGCTATAATTTTATCGTATAAAGCAGAAGATATTATTAATTGGCGAACAAAGCGAATTAACGGCAAAGATAAACTAGTTTTAGTTGTTCTTCGGGAAGTGGTTGAAGTTTCAGACGGATATGGTTTTAAAGATATCACTCAATACAGAGAGTTAGCTATTGAAGATGGCAAGTTCATTTGTAAGGTTTGGCGTCGCAAAGGAGAAAATAACAGCGGACCTTATGAGATTGATTCTATTTATGAGCCAAAACCAAAAAATCAAGATCATTGGCACGAAATTCCATTTACATTTGTTGGCGCTCAAAATAACGATCCAACAATTGATGATTCGCCTTTATCTTCATTAATTGAAATCAATTTAGGACACTACCGTAATAGTGCTGATTATGAGGATAGTTTATTTTTTTGCGGGCAGGTTCAACCGGCAATCATTGGATTAGATACTGAATGGCGAGATTTTTTGGAAAAAAATGGTGTCAAGATTGGATCTCGTACTCCATTATTACTCCCACAAGGAGGTAATTTTGTTTACGCTCAAGCGCAGCCTAACATTTTAGCTAAAGAAGGAATGGACGATAAGCGTAATTACATGGTCGCTTTAGGTGCAAGGTTAATAGAACAAAACTCATCAGCTAAAACTGCCACACAAGCTAATGGTGATCAAACAGCATCAACCTCCGTACTCGGTATATGCTGCTCTAACGTGTCGGAAGCCTATACTATAGTGTTGAAATGGTGCGCTCATTATCTTGGAGTGGTGGTTGAAGATATTGTCTGCTCTATTAATCAAGAATTTATTTCTAGGGTTGCTGATGCAGGTATGATCACCGCTATTGTTAGTTCATGGCAATCTGGTGCAATCAGAGATGAGGATATGATTAGAGTAATGCAAAAAATAGATATCATTGATCCAAGCGCAGATCCTGAAACTGTCAAGCAAGAGCTTAAAGATGCAGAACCTCGATTTGAAAAGGTAGTTTATGACTACTAATGAAAAATTACTCAATGAAATTATATACCATTACGTAATATTGCAGAGTTACGTTAGTCATCTAATTCAAAAATCTACTTCGTTGATCAATAAATCTAATCGTGAATTAATGGCAAAACTGTACATTGTACTCGATGAAATGTCGCATACGAACTTTCAAATAAAAACGCTAAAATCAAAATTGCAGGCTGATATTGAAATAACAGGATTAATTCAGCTTATTAATGATGAATTGTCAAAATTTTCAGAATATGAATATAGTTATCGATTAGAACTACTTGAACGCTTACTGCCACCGAATGTTATCTCGAAATACAAGTTACAAAATATTAAATCTGAATTATTGCTCTCTTTGATATTTAACAAACCATTTCAGGGTATGACGTTATTGGATTGGTTAAAAAAATTAGAACAGGATCGGATAAATAGGGTAGTTAACGCTATTAGAAACTCATACGCACAAGGTGATAGTAACGAACAAACGTTAGCAAAAATAAAAGGCACTAAAGATAAAAACTATCGTGACAGTGTACTTGCTGTTGTTGCTGTAAATGCTGCATCAATTATTAAAACAGCTATATCTAATACATCAACGACAGTTCAATCAGTTTTTGCGCAAAAAAATGACAAAATTATCAAATGTAAACAATGGGTGTCAGTACTTGATAATCGAACAACCCCGACTTGTATGATTAGGGATTCATTGTTGTACACATTAGATAACGAACCTATCAGGCATAATGTTCCGTATGGCGATGGACCTGGTCGTATTCACTTTTGTTGCAGATCAATCGAAACACTAGTGATTCGGTCATTTGATGAAATGGGGATTATTATCAATGACGAGGACGTCACGAGAGATTCAATGGAAGGTCAAGTGCCTGCTAAAACATCTTATCTTGAGTGGTTAAAAAAGCAATCACACGAACGTCAGGAACAGATTTTGGGTGTTGAGCGTGCGCGCATGTTGCGAGATGGCGAAATAACGGTAGATCAATTTTTTACAAGAGATGGACACTTTTTAACTCTAGACGAACTACGTCGCATACACTAAGTACCAATTATCTATCACAAGGTTGCTATATGCGACCTTTTTTATTTTAGAGCGAGGCTCAATATCCTAAGGGGAAATTATGTTATTTAGAGAAATTAACCGAAAGTTTTATTCCGAAGCGCAAGAGGGCGGAGATGCTGGCGGAGGCGGAACAAAAGTGACGCCAGAAATTGAAGCAATGATTGAACAGGCTGTTAATGAAAAAACACAAATATTAAAAAATAAAAATAGCGAATTGGTAGGAAAGTTAAAAGATTCATCAGAAAAACTTAAGCAGTTTGACGGTATCGACCCAGAAACTGTTAGAACAATTTTACAGCGATTTTCTGACGACGAGGAAGCTAAACTCATTTCAGCAGGAAAAATCGATGAAGTGTTAAACAAGCGTACAGAGCGATTTAGAAACGAGTTTGATAAAAAGCTTAAGGCTGAACAAGAAAAATCTGATAACGCCTTAAAAAAGGTTGAAAAATACAGCGGTATTGTTCTTAGCAATCAAATGACTAGTGCCGCATTGAAGGCTGGCGCGTTACCAGAAGCATTAGAGGATATTGGTTTACGTGCTAAAGGCATGTTTATTTTAGGTGATGATGGCGAGGCTGTTGCAATTGGACAAGATGGCGACCCTTTACTTGGTAAAGACGGCAAAACTCCGTTAACACCTCAAGAGTGGGTGGAATCATTAAAAGATAATGCACCACACTTATTTTCAAGAGCCGAAGGTACTGGAGGAGGAGGGCACAAAGCAGGCAGTTCCAATTTAGTCCGTTCGAAAATGACTAGTACGGAAAAACACAATTACATCCAAAAATATGGTCAACAAGCATATTTAAAATTACCAAAATATTAAGAGGAACTTAAATAATGGCAACAACAGTAAATAATAATTTAATCATTTACAATGATCTAGCGCAAACCGCATTTTTAGAGCGACGCCAAGATAACTTAGATGTGTTTAATGTGGCATCTAATGGTGCGATTCTTATTGATAATGAATTAATTGAAGGAGATTTTCGTAAACGAGCATTTTATAAAGTTAATGGCTCTATTGATCCTCGCGATGTTAATTCGGTTGATCCTATCACAGGCAAAAAAATCGGTGCAGGCGAAGCTGTGGGCGTTAAAGTGCCATGGAAATATGGACCTTACGAAACAACAGAAGAAGCATTTAAACGTCGTGGGCGTGATATTTCTGAATTTTCAGAGGTGATCGGCGTTGATGTGGCTGATGCAACATTAGAGGGTTACGTTAAATATGCCATCAATTCTCTAATAGCCGCTATTGGCGCTAATACTGACATGACAGTAATCGCAGATATTGCTACTGATGGAAAGAAAACTTTAACCAAAGGATTGCGCAAATATGGCGATAAATTTAATCGTGTAGCTTTATTTGTTATGCATTCTACAACCTACTTTGACATCGTAGATCAGGCAATGGATAACAAACTATACGAAGAAGCGGGCGTTGTCGTTTATGGTGGACAACCAGGCACATTAGGAAAACCTGTATTAGTTACCGATTCCGCACCAGTGGATTCAATTTTAGGTTTAGTGGCAAGCGCAGTAAAAATTACTGAGTCACAAGCTCCGGGCTTTCGTTCTTATGACATCAATACGCAGGAGAACTTAGCTATCGGATATCGCGCAGAGGGTACTGTTAACATTGACTTACTCGGTTATAGCTGGGATACGTCAAAAGGTACTAATCCAGATTTAACTAAGCTGAGCGATCAAGGTAACTGGATAAAACACTTTGACAGCAATAAATCTACAGCCGGAGTTCTAATTAAACTAGGAACGTCAAACGCTGGTAGTAAAGCTACAAAAGGAAATAATTAAAGAAAAGGGCGGTAATGATGATTAACGTACATCCATCGCCCGACGCTAATAGTTATGTAACCGAGGATGAATTTAAAGTTTTTTGTGAATTGCGCGAAATTGTTTTATCAGTTAAAGCTAGTATTTTATTGACCAATGCAATGGATTATTTAAATGCACTACGATGGAAAGGAAGAAAAACAGAAAGTGGACAACCACTACCGTTTCCACGAACTGATCTTACTTACGACAACGAAAAAATTCCATTCAATAGCATACCTGAAAATGTCAAATTAGCTCAGTGTTGGTTAGCTGTATATTCTCAAGAAACAGAATTAATGCCAGTTAATGAGCAGTCTCACATTGTCCAAGAAACCATCTCGGTTATTTCAGTTCGATATTCAGATAAAGGTGATGGTTCAACTTATACACCATCATTCCCGCTTGTTGACAAACTTTTATCTGATTTCATTAATTCGGATAAATACGCTATTAGTACGAGGGCTATACGATGCTAAAAAGTCGAAATTATGGGAAATATATCAAATTTAGAAAAATTGCGTCAAAGCTAATTGGTAAGTGGGGTGAAGAAGTTATTGTTACTCAAATAACGTTTGAGAAATCTAACAAGGAATGGTTAGATGATAAACAATTAACAAAAACATTTAAAACAATAATGTTATTTATTTCCGCCAATAATAGCGCCTACTTCCAGAGATATCTTCCAATTACAGAAATTCCAAAAGAAGGGGAGTTTGTTATATTCCTGTATTCTGATGATTACTTACCTAGCGTTGACGATATGGTAAAGCGAGGTGATATAACCTACAGGATGAGTGAAGTTAAGAGCCTTAAACCTGCTGATGTTGGGATTTTAAATTTTGCGGTACTCATATGACAACAAATTATATTAAAGCTCAGGATGAAATGTGCAGTACGTTTAAATCTGCATGGAGTAATTCAGTTTCTATTTTAGGTTATGAGCCTGATATTGGATGGAAAAATAAAGCAAAAAAAACGAAGACATTGACAGATAAATTTTTTTGTCTTTTTTCGACACAAACCACCGTCGAGAAGCAAGCAACACTGTCAGGTTATAATGGTATTAAAAGATATCGATCTCAAGGTATTATTATTATTCAAATTTTCTGCCCGAAAAATGAAATCAATTCAGATTTAAAAGGTAAGCAGCTAGCAATTTTAACAAGAAATGCGTTTAGAAAAAATGGATGTAATGTATGGTATAGGAACGCAAGAATTAATGAGCTGAACCAAGAAGAATTATTCTATAGATTTAATATAATTGTTGAATATGAATACGATGAAATCATTTAATAAGATTTGAAAGGGGTAAAAATAATGGGGTGCGAAAAACATAAAATAGACAGTAATATTACTGGTTTATTTATTGCTGAGGAAGAATGCTTAAAATCACTCTCTGCTTCTCCGATATGGCGAGGTATAGAGCCTAATAGTTATTCTGACTTAGGTGGGTCACTAACTCAAGTTAAAAGGGAAACAATTAATCCATCAAGACAAAGTAAAAAAGGTGTTATTGTTGATATGGATGCCACGGCAGGTTTTACCGTTGATATGACAAAAAATATTTTTTCGTGGCTAATGCAGGGTTTTATGTTCGCGGATGCTCGAGAAAAAACTAGTACTTCACCGATATCCGGAGAAACTATAAAAATTACCGATGTTGATACAACTACTTATAATTTAGAAACGAGTTTAAAAAAAGCACCTTTGATTGGCTCACTTATTTACGCAAGTGGATTTAATAGTCTTGCAAATAATGGCGTTAAAACAGTTACCGAATCAACGCCCGTATCAATAACTGTATCAGGCTCTTTAGTTTCTGAATTAAAACCACCAAGTAACTCATGTATCCATGTCGTTGGCATGAAATTTGGCGTAGGAGAATGTAATTTTATTTTAAACGCTGGGGAGAGACCAAAATTAATTATTACCTCAGATAGTATTAAATTTACCGATCTAGGTTTGACGTTAGGAGAACGTATTTTCATTGGTGGAGATGGGACAAACGCAAGATTCAAAAATAATGTCGGATATGCTAGGATTGAAAGTATTTCTGACGCGGAATTAATGTTTGATGACACAACATTTACGCCAGTTTCAGAAATTGGAGATGGTATTTCGTTAGAAATTTATTTTGGTTCTGTAATCCGTAACGAATCAGAACAGGAGAAAATCATCACTCGCTCATATTGCATAGAACGAACGCTTGGTGCCGATGATAAAGGAATACAAGCACAATATGTAAATGGCGCTGTTGCTAATGAATTAACATTAAACTGCTCGACAGCAAGTCTAGTTACGGCTGATATGTCATACATTGCTTGTTCGACAACAAATAAAAAAGGTGGTGAGCGGTTGGCGGGCATGCGTTTACCGCTGGACGCTACTGACGCATTTAACACTTCCTCTAATATTTATCTTCAAAAACTGAGTATTATTGATGGGCAAAATACCAATCCAAAACCGCTATTTGGTTATGTAACTGAAGCAACCATCTCTATTAGTAACAATGTATCAGGTCTGAAAGCTCTATCAATTCTCGGTTCGTTTGATGTATCAGTCGGTAATTTTGATGTATCAGGCTCACTAACTGCTATGTTCAGTACTGTTGATGCCATTGAGGCTATCAAAAATAATGCTGATGTAGGTTTACTAAGTATTTTTGCCGCTAAGAATACGGGCATAATATTTGATATTCCTCTTTTATCGCTTGGTGGGGGTATGTTAAATGTAGAAAAGGACCAGGCTATTACTATCCCTTTAGAGCAGACAGGAGCTGAAAATAAACACGGCTATACACTTATGTATCAACAGTTTAATTATCTTCCAGATATAGCTATGCCATTAAATTAATAAATCAATTATCAGCTCTTTTTAGGGCTTTTTATTTTATGAGGTAAATATGAGTCTATTTGAACAATTTGAAACAGATAAAAACAAAGAACAAGAAGGCGTTGCGATTGAATATGGCGCAAATAAAGATGGAACTATTCCAACTTTTTATATTGGACGTATAGGGGGTAGTGATTCGGCATACCATTTGCGTTTAAAGAAATTATGTGCTCCTTTTAGACGACAAATCGAACTGGACATCATGCAAAATTCAAAAATGCTTGAGTTGCAAGTACAGGCATTTACGGAAACAACACTTAAAGGGTGGTCAAATGTGCTAGATCGCAATGATAGCGAAATCCAATTTACTAAAAATAATGCAATCATCCTATTTAATCAATTGCCAGATTTATTTGCGGATTTAATTAGTCAATCAACAAATATTGAACTTTTCAAAAGAGCTGAAATGGAGGAGAATTTAAAAAACTAATTGAAGTCCTTAATTACCAAAGAGAATATGGTAAACACGAGGACTCTATTATTAAACAATGCATTATAACCCGTTCAGATTTCCCTGATTGGGTTATCAATAAACCTGAGCTTAAGCCTTTTCTTAATTTTTATTTTGATGCCTTTCTTCTTCTGGATTCTGAACGCTCTCATTGTATGGGCGTAACTGCAATACCCGTAACAAGCATGATTAAACTTGCTCAATTTTATTCTCTTGATAGAGAGGAAACGTCAGATTTTATTTATTTAATTAAAGGTATGGATATTGAAAATATGGCAAAAATTGAAGAAAAGCTCAAAAAAGGGAAAAAATGAGATTAAAACAGTTATCAGGCTATATCCATAAACAACTTCTTGTAAAAGCGAACAATAAAACAGTAAAAGCCGCGCTATCGGCTGTTGAAGACTTAGTTAATGTTACACCAGTCGATACTAGCAAAGCTTTGTCTAATTGGTTGGTTTCGGCAGGAAGTTTAACTGATAAATCCGTTAATGCTCATTATGCTGGAAGTTATGCATCGACAAAATACATTAGTCAAGGGGCTACCATTAATGATGCATTAAAACAGCTCGCTAAAAGGCAATTTGGACAGAAAATTTTTATTCAAAATAATGTTGAATATATAAAAAATCTTGATGAGGGAAGCTCTTCGCAATTTGCTGGAGGATTTAGTGAACGTGCAATCTCTATAATAAGGAGTACGTTAAATGAGTGATTCTATTGTCATAGAAATCTCAGACACAATACCACAAAGTATAGCCTTAAAACTTAAAGATATTGCTATTTATGCTGGTAATGCTGAAGAAAATCTAGCTCGAATGCGTAGTGAATTTAAAAAAATGCTTAACTTTGATCCATTTAAAGACATTAAAGAGGCAATTAAAGGCACTAACGCATCAATTAAAGAATCAATACAAACAGTCAAGGAACAAGTGAACGCATTCTCTGGCGCCAGCGACAAATTAAAAGAAATGGTTAATGCGAGTAAGAGCGTAGAATTAAATAATAAGAACTTAATTACATCGATCAACGCATTAACGCAATCTTATAACTTGCTTGGCAGAGCGGTTAAGTTGGTAAGCGGTTATCTTGGGCTTAATTTTTTGGCCAAAACATCATCAAGTTTGATTGATTATAAAGCACGGATTGATGCGGTTGCGGGTTCTGCTAACGGTGGAAGCGTTGCAATGGAACGATTAGTTAAGCTTGCTAAAAGTACCTACTCATCCTTTGAGCAAACAGCCGAATCATTTTTACAAAACACGATTGCCTTAAAAGATTTAGGTTTAACAACCGACCAGCAATTAACTTATACAGAAGCTTTAAATAACGCGTTATTAGTCTCTGGTATGCGTGGACAAGCTGCCGAAAGTGTAACAACAAGTCTTAATCGTGCAATGATGCTTGGTCAATTAACAGGACAAGGATTAAATACCGTTATTGCGAATGGTGGTGAAGTGGTTGAAGTTTTAGCTAAACAGTTAGGCATTAACGCAAATCAACTACTTGAATATGGGCGAAAAGGTAAAATTACAACTGATGTCATAGCCGAGGCTTTTGTTAGTAACTCTGGAATTATTGCCGAAAAAGCCGCGTTAATGCCAAACCAGATTAACGATGCGATCACTAATCTTCAAACGAGTATTAAACAATATATTTTTAATGTTGATTCTGCATATAAAATCAATGAAAAGGTTGCAAATTCTATTTCTTTTATTTCAGAAAGAATACCTCAATTAGTTAACGTGTTTGGAGTGCTCGGTGTTAGTTACGTTTCAGCGACAGCTTATAATGCTTTATTCAAAACTGGTGTTGATAGCCTGGGTAACAAGACCTTACCTTATGCAATATTAAAGATTAAGGCTTTTACGGCAGCATTAGCATTAAATCCATTTGGTGCATTACTTATAGGGATCACCGCGGTTATTTCTGCATTAACATTTTTTTCTGATGATATAAAGGTCACTGCCGATGAATTTGTAACACTTGGGGATGTTACTCGCATTATATTCGAGGACATTAAAGATTTTGCGGCCAAATCATTAAGTATAGTTAGTGATATTTTCAATAATACAATGTCTTCTATGTCCGGAAATATTGATATTTTTGGAGAAAACATCTTAGGTGTTCTTCAATCGATACAGGCGTTCCATAAGTCCGTGACGAATGAACTAATTGGGCTAGTTATTGCTTTTGGAAAAACAATAAGTTTAATTTGGAATAATCTTGGTGCAACATGGGAGAATGTTTGGAAAGGTATTTATAATACTTCTCTCAGTTTTATGGAAGCGATGGTTAATGCTTGGCAAGTCCCAATAAGGGGGCTTGTTAAATTGATAGGTTATCTTAATCAGGATATGGCAAACTCTGTCACTAGAGCACTTGATGATGTTATTATATCTTTTGACCATTTAAATTTTTCTGAAGAAGCTAAAAACTTAGCATCTGAATTTAAGGCAGTTTGGAGTACAGCTTTAAATCAGGATTATATAGGAATGGGGATTAATGCTGCATCACAGTATTTTGAGGGAGTAACACAGAGAGTTAGAGTTAAGAAAAATGATGAAAAATGGATTCAAGAGGGATTAATTGACTCAAAAACATTTAAAGGCGCTTCAGTTATGTCAAATGATTTAAAACAATTACTTAATTCGCTTAATCCAACGCGCGCAGCTTTAGAAAATTATTGTGAAAGCATAATTATGCTTGAGAATGCTTATAATAAAGGACAGATAAGCTCAAACGATTTTAATTATTATCTCGCGTTACTAAAAAATCAATATAAGGAGAGTTTAAATCCTCTTAATGCTTATTATAATGAAATAAAGCGTCAATCTGATTTGCTCGATTTAACCGCAGAACAACGCAGGGTTGAAATTGAGTTTTATTCAGTACAACAAGATATGATGGCGAAAGGCATTATTCTAAGTGAGCAAGAAAACGCACTATTACGCGAAAAAATTGCTTTAAAACAGAAAAAAGATGATGCCACATCTCTTCAGGATGGTTTATTGAAAAATTCTTTTGGGCAGAAAGTGAAGGATCATAATCTTTTTCTTGATGCTCTAAATGAAGTGGCAAAATCTGAAAAGTGGGAAAAAAGTGATATCGTGTTAGCTTTAAATAATGACAGTAATAGCTTATTTTATGGTATGTTTGAAGGTACTGGCGAGCTAATTAATGCACAAATTGCACAGTTTGAATACATGTACAATCAAATTGATATCTTAACTGAGAAATTTGGATTAAATCAGGAAACAGCAGGAGCACTACGCGCGCAAGTTTGGGCTGCTCAGCAAAACTTAATTCTCAATCAAGCTAATTCATTTTTTGGTGGTCTTGCAGAAATGCAATATTCCAATAATAAAAAAATGGCAATGATCGGCAAAGCGGCAGCGATATCCCAAGCGATTATTAACACTTATCAATCTGCAACAGCAGCTTATGCATCGATGGCTGGTATTCCTTATGTTGGTCCTGCACTTGGCGCGGCGGCAGCGGCGGCTGCGATTGCCGCAGGTATAGCAAATGTTCAACAAATTAGATCGCAACAAGTAGGATTTATGAATGGGGGATATACAGGCAATATAGGGATAAGCGAGATTGCAGGAGTAGTACATGGCAGGGAATTTGTTAT
>NZ_JAFNMX010000019.1:0-3217 GCF_026537015.1 Gilliamella sp. B2887
ATTTAAAAGTCTGGCGGCTCCCTACTCTCACATGGGTAATACCCACACTACCATCGGCACTTCGGCGTTTCACTTCTGAGTTCGGCATGGGGTCAGGTGGGACCACCGCGCTATTACCGCCAGACATATTCTGTCTTCTCTTTTTCTATTGATGATGATTATCACATATCTTCACCAATTGCTCAATCCGGAACAAACTGTTTCATCAATCTTTCATCATCTTTCGATGATTTCTTAATCTCTCAACTTCGCGTATCCAAAACAACTCCGAGTTGTAAGGTTAAGACTCTCGGTTCATTAGTATCAGTTAGCTCAATGTATCACTACACTTACACACCTGACCTATCTACGTCTTAGTCTCAAACGGACCTTACTGAATCTCTTCAGGGAAAACTCATCTCGAGGCTAGTTTCGTACTTAGATGCTTTCAGCACTTATCTATTCCGCACGTAGCTACCGGGCAATGCAATTGGCATCACAACCCGAACACCAGCGGTGCGTTCACTTCGGTCCTCTCGTACTAGAAGCAAACCCTCTCAATTTTCCTACGCCCATGGCAGATAGGGACCGAACTGTCTCACGACGTTCTAAACCCAGCTCGCGTACCACTTTAAACGGCGAACAGCCGTACCCTTGGGACCTACTTCAGCCCCAGGATGTGATGAGCCGACATCGAGGTGCCAAACACCGCCGTCGATATGAACTCTTGGGCGGTATCAGCCTGTTATCCCCGGAGTACCTTTTATCCGTTGAGCGATGGCCCTTCCATTCAGAACCACCGGATCACTATGACCTACTTTCGTACCTGCTCGAGCCGTCACTCTCGCAGTCAAGCTAGCTTTTGCCATTGCACTAACCTCCTGATGTCCGACCAGGATTAGCTAACCTTCGTGCTCCTCCGTTACTCTTTGGGAGGAGACCGCCCCAGTCAAACTACCCACCAGACAGTGTCCCTTACCTCGATTCAGAAGTATAGGTTAGAACATCAAACATTAAAGGGTGGTATTTCAAGGTCGACTCCACACACACTGGCGTGCATGCTTCTTAGTCTCCCACCTATCCTACACATTAAGGCTCAATGTTCACTGTCAAGCTATAGTAAAGGTTCACGGGGTCTTTCCGTCTTGCCACGGGTACACCGCATCTTCACGGCAATTTCAATTTCACTGAGTCTCGGGTGGAGACAGCCTGGCCATCATTACGCCATTCGTGCAGGTCGGAACTTACCCGACAAGGAATTTCGCTACCTTAGGACCGTTATAGTTACGGCCGCCGTTTACTGGGGCTTCGATCAAGAGCTTCTGCTTACGCATAACCCCATCAATTAACCTTCCAGCACCGGGCAGGCGTCACACCGTATACGTCCACTTTCGTGTTTGCACAGTGCTGTGTTTTTATTAAACAGTTGCAGCCAGCTGGTATCTTCGACTGACTTCACCTCCATCCGCGTGGGACTTCAATTACCATCAGCGTGCCTTCTCCCGAAGTTACGGCACCATTTTGCCTAGTTCCTTCACCCGAGTTCTCTCAAGCGCCTGAGTATTCTCTACCTGACCACCTGTGTCGGTTTCGGGTACGATTAACTATAACCTGAAGCTTAGAGGATTTTCCTGGAAGCAGGGCATCAATTACTTCACTACCTTAGTAGCTCGTCATCACGCCTCAGGGTTTCAGTGACCGGATTTGCCTAATCACACCCCTACACGCTTAACCCACCATCCAATAGGTGGTAAACCTAGCCTTCTTCGTCCCCCCATCGCAGTTATAGCCAGTACGGGAATATTAACCCGTTTCCCATCAGATACGCCCTTCGGCCTCTCCTTAGGGGTCGACTCACCCTGCCCCGATTAACGTTGGACAGGAACCCTTGGTCTTCCGGCGAGCGGGCTTTTCACCCGCTTTATCGTTACTTATGTCAGCATTCGCACTTCTGATACCTCCAGCATGCCTCACAACACACCTTCTACGGCTTACAGAACGCTCCCCTACCCAATACACTTACGTGCACTGCCGCAGCTTCGGTGCATAGTTTTAGCCCCGTTACATCTTCCGCGCAGGCCGACTCGACTAGTGAGCTATTACGCTTTCTTTAAATGATGGCTGCTTCTAAGCCAACATCCTAGCTGTCTAAGCCTTCCCACTTCGTTTCCCACTTAACTATGACTTGGGGACCTTAGCTGGCGGTCTGGGTTGTTTCCCTCTTCACGACGAACGTTAGCACCCGCCGTGTGTCTCCCATGATTAAACTTGTCAGTATTCGGAGTTTGCATCGGGTTGGTAAGCCGGGATGGCCCCCTAGCCGAAACAGTGCTCTACCCCCAACAGTTATACATGAGGCGCTACCTAAATAGCTTTCGGGGAGAACCAGCTATCTCCCGGTTTGATTGGCCTTTCACCCCCAGCCACAGGTCATCCGCTAATTTTTCAACATTAGTCGGTTCGGTCCTCCAGTTAGTGTTAACCAACCTTCAACCTGCCCATGGCTAGATCACCGGGTTTCGGGTCTATACCCTGCAACTTAACGCACAGTTAATACTCGGTTTCCCTTCGGCTCCCCTATTCGGTTAACCTTGCTACAGAATATAAGTCGCTGACCCATTATACAAAAGGTACGCAGTCACTATTACCCAACGGTAACAGCTCCCACTGATTGTACGTACACGGTTTCAGGGTCTATTTCACTCCCCTCCCGGGGTTCTTTTCGCCTTTCCCTCACGGTACTGGTTCACTATCGGTCAATCAGGAGTATTTAGCCTTGGAGGATGGTCCCCCCATCTTCAGACAGGATATCACGTGTCCCGCCCTACTCTATAAGCTTCCACATAATGCATTTTCATGTACGGGACTTTCACCCTCTGTCGTGCGACTTTCCAGACGCTTCCACTAATACATTATGCTACCCGCTTGGGCTGCTCCCATTTCGCTCGCCGCTACTTTGGGAATCTCGGTTGATTTCTTTTCCTCGGGGTACTTAGATGTTTCAGTTCTCCCGGTTCGCCTCATCTGACTATGTATTCATCAGATGATAGTGCAGTCACCTGCACTGGGTTTCCCCATTCGGACATCAACGGCTATCGCGCCTTTTATCGGCTCACCGTCGCTTTTCGCAGATTAACACGTCCTTCATCGCCTCTGATTGCCTAGGCATCCACCGTGTACGCTTAATTTCTTAACCTTACAACTCACAGTTGTCTTGGTTTTAATTACGCTTTTTTTC
>NZ_JAFNMX010000019.1:3312-4964 GCF_026537015.1 Gilliamella sp. B2887
ATAAACAAACAATCTGTGTGAACACTTACGAGCACTTCGTAAGGAGGTGATCCAACCGCAGGTTCCCCTACGGTTACCTTGTTACGACTTCACCCCAGTCATGGACCACACCGTGGTAAACGCCCTCCCGAAGGTTAAGCTATCTACTTCTGGTGCAACCCACTCCCATGGTGTGACGGGCGGTGTGTACAAGGCCCGGGAACGTATTCACCGTGACATTCTGATTCACGATTACTAGCGATTCCGACTTCATGGAGTCGAGTTGCAGACTCCAATCCGGACTTAGACGTACTTTATGAGGTCCGCTTGCTCTCGCGAGGTCGCCTCCCTTTGTATACGCCATTGTAGCACGTGTGTAGCCCTGGTCGTAAGGGCCATGATGACTTGACGTCGTCCCCACCTTCCTCCGCTTTATCAACGGCAGTCTCCTTTGAGTTCCCGACCGAATCGCTGGCAACAAAGGATAAGGGTTGCGCTCGTTGCGGGACTTAACCCAACATTTCACAACACGAGCTGACGACAGCCATGCAGCACCTGTCTCACAGTTCCCGAAGGCACTCTCGCATCTCTGCAAGATTCTGTGGATGTCAAGACCAGGTAAGGTTCTTCGCGTTGCATCGAATTAAACCACATGCTCCACCGCTTGTGCGGGCCCCCGTCAATTCATTTGAGTTTTAACCTTGCGGCCGTACTCCCCAGGCGGTCGATTTATCGCGTTAGCTTCGGAGCCCATCACTCTAGGCAACAAACTCCAAATCGACATCGTTTACAGCGTGGACTACCAGGGTATCTAATCCTGTTTGCTCCCCACGCTTTCGCATCTCAGCGTCAGTATCTGTCCAGAAGGCCGCCTTCGCCACCGGTATTCCTCCACATCTCTACGCATTTCACCGCTACACGTGGAATTCTACCTTCCTCTACAATACTCTAGTTAACCAGTTTTAAGTGCAATTCCTAGGTTGAGCCCAGGGCTTTCACACCTAACTTAATTATCCGCCTACATGCCCTTTACGCCCAGTCATTCCGATTAACGCTCGCACCCTCCGTATTACCGCGGCTGCTGGCACGGAGTTAGCCGGTGCTTCTTCTGTAATTAACGTCAATTGATGAACCTATTCGATTCATCACCTTCCTCATTACCGAAAGTACTTTACAACCCGAAGGCCTTCTTCATACACGCGGCATGGCTGCATCAGGGTTCCCCCCATTGTGCAATATTCCCCACTGCTGCCTCCCGTAGGAGTCTGGACCGTGTCTCAGTTCCAGTGTGGCTGGTCATCCTCTCAGACCAGCTAGAGATCGTCGCCTTGGTAAGCCTTTACCCTACCAACTAGCTAATCCCATATGGGCTCATCAAATGGCGCATGGCCCGAAGGTCCCATGCTTTGGTCTCTCAACATTATGCGGTATTAGCAGTCGTTTCCAACTGTTGTCCCCCTCCATTCGGCAGATACCCATACTTTACTCACCCGTCCGCCACTCGTCATCAAGTGCAAGCACTCATGTTACCGTTCGACTTGCATGTGTTAAGCCTGCCGCCAGCGTTCAATCTGAGCCATGATCAAACTCTTCAATTTAAAGTTTGATGCTCAATAACTGTCTCTGACATATTCAAATGAATCTTCAGTGTCACTTATCAAGACTTAATTTTT
>NZ_JAFNMX010000002.1:0-335624 GCF_026537015.1 Gilliamella sp. B2887
ATTCAATAGTGATTGAATCAGCATCTAGACGATATTTAATTAAGTAAGCAATCTTCTTGACCCGACCAATAATTGGCTCTTTTAATGTTAATTCAATATTCCTGTCATTAATTTTATGACCGACTATTTTTGTATAAATAACCTTATCGTCTAAAAATATTGCAAGGTGTTCGATGGCTGAATGGCTTATTTGGATATGGTTATTATATTTACAATAAATAACATTCTCTCGGTTGAAAGATACGATTAAAGCACTGGTTTCATCGCATAACCAAAAAGGTTTAAATCTTCCGCACAGACAGTAAATTAATTTTTTAAACACGGTGATCTGTGAAAGATTTTCAAGATAGAAAACAAGGCTACGCGCTGACGTAGTCTTGTCCCATTTTTTAAGCCATGTGATTACACCAGTTTCATAATCAATTAGGTCGATATCTTGGTTGGAGCTTATTTCTCTTGTTGTGTAATTATTATAAATAACTTCATATCCAATATATGTTTTTACGTCATCGGGCTGATAATCTATTTCATCGATATACTCGGCTTGGTAAGAGAGATTACAGCCATAACCCGCAGTGTGTAGTTTAACATTTGAAATATAAACATCATTTAATTTTACCGCGTAAGCTTCGCTATATCTGTACTTTACTTCACTTGTTTTCGATGCAATTCCATCATCATTGCCATCATTGTCATCATTAAAAACAAAAGTAAAATTGTTTGGCGATAATTTATTATTGAATTTAAAATAATGCTATTATCAACATCCGTATGCCATGTCACCAATTCATTTAATCTACCGTTTTGATAAATAAGTAATTGTTCGCATGCTGATTGATATAAATATATTTTTTCAATTCTGTCACCTTCATTAATCGCACCAAGGTAGACAGCACCAACAAAATTAGGGATCTGTCATACATTATCAACACCATTTTTTAAGTGGTCAAAATACTCAAGGCGCCTATTCTGGTTGATATATAACTTTATATCAGCTGTAACTCTTGGTAAAATCCTGATTTGTAGCCTGTTTTCTTTTCTATTTAGCGATTCAATAACATCGGTTAACCATGCGTAAGTTTCGCTATAATCAGATAATGGCTGCTCTATTAATATTTTTTTCATAATTTACAATATAAGGGGTGATAGGAAGATGAAAGGAATAATTGCCATTTTGGCTTTTGCGTTTGCGTTTGTTTTAACTGGGTGCTCAATCCCTCAAAAAAAATATGATTTAGATTTATCTGTAGCTGATTCATATAATTATGACGCTTTACCAAGCAATTATCGTGATGTTGCAATTGAGTTTATATCATCACAGTTAAAAGACCCATATTCAGCTCATTATAAAATGTACAAACCAGTCAGAGCATTTAACAAATTAAGCAACGACTATTTTTATATAGTCCCAGTTGGTGTAAATGCTAAAAATGGTTACGGTGCATATACAGGATATAAAATGTTCTATATAGGCAAATTTAGAGGCGAATTTCCACAAAGTAGGAATATAGCAGTAACTTTTAAAAATGATATTATTATTGACAAACTAGAACCTGAACTAGATTGACATCCCCCCTCCCTAAGGGAGGGGTTTTACGGATCTACGGATAAAAAACAGCAGTTACCAATTAACTTTATTAGGCAACCCCTCGAACTATACTACTTACTTCCTCTCTGTTATTCCTCAATTGATTAAGCACTATCTGTTCACCGCCACGACCTGATAACCATTCACGTGCTTTTTCATCACTATCAACTAGAGCAATATTGATCACAGGCTGAGAGTTAATAACTTCAGTTTGTTGTGAGGCTGGGGAATAACTTGGTTGCTGAATGGTTGCATCGCCGCGCTGCAATAGTTGTAGAGAACCTACACCAATTCTTGATGTTGAGGCAGCATCCATAACAAATTCCCTGCCATGTACTACTCCTGCAATCTCGCTTATCCCTATATTGCCTGTATATCCCCCATTCATAAATCCTACTTATTGCGATCTAATTTGTTGAACATTTGCTATACCTGCGGCAATCGCAGCCGCAGCCGCCGCGCCAAATGCAGGACCAACATAAGCAATACCAGCCATCGATGCATAAGCTGCTGTTGGAGATTGATAGGTGTTAATAATCGCTTGGGATATCGCTGCCGCTTTGCTGAACATTGTCATTTTTTTATTATTAGAATATTGCATTTCTGCAAGACCACCAAAAAAAGAATCAGCTTTAGTTATTAAGTCTAGGACTAAAAAAGTTGTACTCAGTTGCCAAGTCGTGATGAAAAACTTAAGAGATATTTAAGGAGAGTTGTGGACGTGAAGTAAGAGAGGAGTTTTTATCTTGTCACTTATTTAATGATATGAAACAGTTTTCAAACACTGGCAACAGATTGGCTATGGATATGCAATTGGGAAAGATCTCCTTAAACAAATAATTTTTAAGTATGTAATGCTTGGAATACACTGTACAAACAGTAATGTTTTCCACACATTTCATATTTGTTATCAATGATTAAGGCTCTTTTAAGATCGGAAGGTCTTAAACCAAAACTGGATAAGCATGTTCTACTGAGATGAGCAGAATCAGAAAACCCCATATTACTCGCTAATGTTGTCAAAGTGGTTGGAGAATCAATAGTATTCATTACACCCTGTAATTTTTTCCATAAAAGATAACCTCTAAAATTAACACCTAATTTAGCACGAAATAGATGAAGGAAACGGCTTTCGGAAAGAAATATTTGATCAGCTACTTCCCGTGAAGATATTTGTTTTACGGGCAATGATGAAATGATTGAAACCGCTTTATTAATTCTGTTATCTGTATCACACTCACAATTTGGTGAATCTTCACACAATAACTTACAAATATGTCCTATATCAAAATTTTGATTAAGTGTGATTGATTTAATTAAGTAATAAGCTAATTTTAAAGCTTCGCTACTACTTAGAAAATAAACAGGATTAGCTTCGGTAAAATGGTATAATAAATGATAAAGAGGCTCTTCCGGTTCTATTAATAAATTAATACAGCATATATTTGATGCATTTAATTTATGACGAATATTCGCTTGAATAATAAATCCAAATACATTTTGTTTTGTATCCGATGTTTCTAACTCTAAAAAGACATTATGCAATGATATAGTCAATTGAATACAAGGATGACGATGCCAATCTGTTGTTATATTGTAAAGAAAATGTAATGTTGAAAAATTTTGATTATATACTTTAACTAATGAATCATTGTTTGACATGATATATTACCTTTGGTTATTTCATTAAATGATTATTACTAAATATTTTTAAATTTAGGTTATAGTAAACACCTCAAATTTTCACAATCAGGGTAACATAAATAATTCATAAAGTTAAGAAAGAACTACAGAAATATCTTTTTAGCTGCTTTCATCCTACAACTATAAATTTCATTAAAAAATCACATAAAATTTCTCAATCTTTTTGTCATTTTTCAATTGAAAAGTCAGTATAAATGCCTTGTTCATTTACCTGTACCACCAAAAAAATCTTAACGATTTCTTTACTAAGTAAATATTGAATTTAAGATTAGTCGAATATATCCTGCCAAAACTTAAGAGAAGTGTTTGCTTAATGGAAAATATTATGAAGATAATAAATGATAATGGGACCAATGCATGACCTAAAAATATTCCTAGCTCAATATTTTATACCAATCATATTGTATCGGAGACTATTATAAAATATATAAATAATAGCCAAGCAATGAAGTTGATATAGATAAAGTAATGTCTACCAAAAGAAAAGAATGTAAACCGAACAATCTTAAAAATTTATTCCACATAAAAACATGACGATAGATATAATTTACTACGTCACTTTGGCGTTTTGTGTTAAAGCAATTTTATGATGCCTTAGTTATATTAAAATGCCTATTTCATATGAAAATATTTTCTGTGTTGATGCAAACACAGAAAAAAGAATAAGCACACTATAAGTTGATACACTGATTAATAACGTTTTGTATATTGATTTCTATAGCTCAAAATCTTATACCTCTTGTCATACCATATATATTTGTTTAAATGATCATTAATCTACTCCACTACTGTTCTTAGAGGTAATGGTTGATTTTGCAAACCAAATAACTATGATTAATAGTAAAAAAATAATTCCATATAACCAAAAAATTTCGTTTGATGCAATTAATAGCCCCTGATTAGTGATGCTTTGCGCTAACTTTGCTGAGACCTGATTTTCAGACAAACCTTGTTGTTGCAATTGTTGATATGTGTAATCTAGAGCATACGTATTTTGATAGATTAGATCAGTCAATTGGCTATGATGAATTGCTTCGCGCTGCTCCCATATTGAGTTTGTTAAAGAAGTACCTACAGAAGTAGCAAGCGTTCTAAAAAAATTGAATAAACTTCCTGCTGCTGCCAATTTATGAGGCGGTATATCTGTTAGAATAATTATATTTAGAGGCATAACAAAACATGCTATTGCGAATCCTTGAACAAATTGAGGCCATGCAAAACTTGAAAAACTCATGTTCGGCTCAAACGAATAAGCTCGCCAAAAAAAGCAACAAGCAAAAACAACAAAGCTCACGGTTACAAATTTTCTCATATCGATAGAAGGAACAAAATGACCTATTATTGGAGAGAGAAGTATAGGAATTAAGCCGATAGGAGCTAGGGCCAGTCCCGCCCACGTCGCAGTATAACTGAAAACTCTTTGTAGAAGTTGAGGCTGTATCACCAATGTTCCAATGTGCAATAAAAATGCTAGACTGATGCAAATTGTTCCTACTGTAAAATTTCTTGACTTAAATAGAGTTAAATCAACAATAGGGTTATCTGATGTTATTTCCCATAGAATAAAAAAAGAAATTGTGGTGAAAGCTATTACAGAAAAGAGAACAATTTCAGATGAATCAAACCAATCAAGTTCTTTACCTCTATCAAGAACAAGCTGTAAGCTCCCAATACCTACTACTAATAAAACAAGCCCGATAGTATCAATTTGGGATTTTTTATACTCTGTTTCTCTTCCTTTTAATATTATTTTAATGCTTATCCAGGCTATCAAACCAATAGGGACATTTAGTAAAAAAATCCAGCCCCAATAAAAATTATCACTTATCCATCCACCTAAAATAGGTCCACACACAGGAGCAATAATAATTGTCATTGACCATATTGCTAATGACATATTTTTTTTTGAATTTGGAGAATTAGCTAATAAAATACTTTGTGAAAGAGGGACAATAGGTCCAGAAACGGCACCTTGAAATATTCGTGAAATGATTAACGTTTCAAGACTATTCGAAATGCCACATAGCCAAGAAGCTATAATAAAGAATAAAATTGAAAACGAAAATAATTTTACTTCTCCAAAACGCTTAGCTAGCCAACCAGATAAAGGAATTGAAATAGCATTAGCAACAGCAAATGATGTAATTACCCATGTTGCTTGACTAGTTGATGCACCTAAGTTTCCTGCGACAGTGGAAAGGGCTACATTGGCTATAGTCAAGTCTAAAATTTGTAAAAAAGCCACTGTTGCCAGAACAACAATAAACCCTATTAATTTCATTCCTGATAGAGGTAATTGTGACATATCATATCTCACTGGTTAGATAATATTAAGTTAGTTTGCATGATTTCTCGTATCAACTGTTCAAATTCTTCAGAATCATAAGAAAGTACATCTGTTTGATACTTAACTTCTTTAGGTGAAACATCTGTAAGTAATTTTCCACTGATATCACTGGTATCAACTTTCACTTCCATAGATAATCCTAACCGTAATGGGTGCTTTTTAATCTGTTCTTTATTTAATTCGATGCGAACCGGTAAACGTTGAATTACCTTAATCCAATTTCCTGTTGCATTTTGTGCAGGTAATAATGAAAAGACACTGCCTGTTCCCATAGCAATACCAGAAATGATTCCATCAAATTTAATATCACTTCCATAATAATCACTTGTTAATGTGACTTTTTGACCTATTCGAATACGTTTTAATTGAACTTCCTTAAAGTTAGCTTCTACCCAGACTTGATCAAGAGGAACAATAACAAATAATCGCTCCCCTTTATTTACCTGTGCTCCAATTTGGACCTGACGTTTTGATACATACCCTGTTACAGGAGAAACAATTTTTATTCGTTTTAAGTTAAGCCATGCTTCCTTAAGTTTAAAAATAGCTTTTTGAATATTTGGATGTTCTAATAATGAATTTTGCATTAATAAAGCATTATTAATTTTTAATTCTTGCTTGGAAATATTCAAGTCATTTAAAGCTAGTGAGACATCTTGCCTAGCATGATCTATTTCTTCTTGTGAAATAACATGACGTGACCAAAGATTTTCTCTTCGTACTAAATCTTTTTCTAATCTATCTAATGTCACTTGTTTTAACTGAATACTGGATAATAGTTTTTCCGTAGTTAATTTTATTTGTTGAGTTTCTCTTATTACTTTTGCCAATTCATTTTTTGCATAACCAAAATTATTTTCAGCATCAATTGATTCTAATTGAGCAATAACATCTTTTTCCATTACCAAATCATTATCGTCAACATAAATGGAAGATATACCTCCACTTATTTGTGCGTGAATGGGAATTTGATTTCCCATGACATACGCATTGTCTGTAGATTGAACAAATTGATAAAATAGACTCCAAAAGATATAATATCCTAGCCCAATACTTAAGAAAATTATTGATAAAATTATCAACTTTTTCTTTCGTCTGGACGTCTTATTAGACGATTGGTCATCAATTTTTTTTATCATTAGATCCTCCCTTCTACATTCTTAATCAAAGTCATTCTTTTTGATAATTTGATAAAATGTCCTTATAATTATGCGGACATTCCACCATCAATAATTAAAGTTTGACCTGTAATATAACTGCCACCTGGGCCCAGTAAAAAACTTGCTGACATTGCTACTTCTTTAGTGGAACCTACCCGAGCTAACGGAATTTGTTTGAGCATTTTATTGTATGCACTATTTGGCAATGCTTTACTCATATCCGTTTCAATTAAACCTGGCGCTATTGCATTAACCCTAATATTGAAACGTCCTAATTCAACAGCTAAAGAATGAGTCATACCAATCATTGCAGCTTTTGAAGCTGCATAATTTACTTGGCCAATATTTCCTTTAAAAGCCGTTACTGAACTAATAAAGAGAATACAACCATTTCCTTGACTAATCATATGAGGTAAAAAAGCATTATTTATCAAATAACTAGATAAAACATTATTATTCATTACTTCTAACCATGCTTTTTGATCCATATTTATAAACAAACTATCTTTCACTATACCTGCATTGTTAATTATTGCATAAGGAGCACCAAATAATGAAATACATTTATCTGCTAATTCATTCACTTCTTCCTGTATCGAAACATCGCATTGAAAAGCCGTGCATTGCTTTCCTTGTGAAATTAAAGAATCACATAATGCAATTGCATTTTCCCTACTATTTTTATAAGTGAATACAACGTTATATCCAGATTCAGCCAGTTCAGATACAATTTCAGCACCAATGCCTCTAGAACCACCCGAAATAAAAACCCATTTATTAGAATTTTCCATATTTAATCTCTCTATTTTAATTTAACTATTCGTTTTTATGCCCATAATATTCATTGTTATAATTAACGATATTTCATTCATAATCCAAACAGGGATAACAAAGCTAATTAATAATGATTCTTCATGAAATGTTGTTTCATTGATTATCACGTCATACTCCACAGTTTTGGGCAACTTTTCTAAATTTTGATGGCTTATATGCGGACTTACAAAAACCTGATGATTTGTGTGTAAAAACATAACTTTATCACCAATAAACTGTTCTTGCCCTTCCATAAAGCTTTTAAATTTTCCGGTACATAAAGGAGTTGCATGTTTGGATATAAAAAGAGAAAAAATAAGTGCATCAAAGTATATCCATAATAAAGAAATACGAGGAAAAATTGTTTGAAATTCTTGTAGCTTTTGCTTCATTAATGCAAACGAAATATTAAATTTTTGAGTCTCTGAAAAATCATAATTTTGCATCGTTTTTTCAAACCTATTTTTTTGAACACGACCAATAAAATATTTTTTTGTTAAATTTATATCTTGTAATGCAAATGAGAGCTTACTGTCCGTATTTTTTAATGAAAGTTGATACTCTTTATCAACATCCAAAGGAGCTCGCAAAGAAGAATACCAAACGTACCCTTCTTGTTGCTGCTTCATAAATAAAGATGTTGTGTGCTGTTTCAGAGGAAGCATAGCAAGCATGCCATGAACAGCTAGATTGTCTAACCCTATTTGTCTTGCTTTTAGTTCTTCAAAATGAATTGGGTTATAATCACTTGAAAAATTAGCCCATTCCTTTAGGGAATTTTTGTTAAATTTAAATTTCATTGTTATACCTTTCAAAAATCAAAGCACTGTTTGAACCTCCGAATCCATAATTGACATTTAAAACAGATTGAATACTTTTTACCTGACGATGTTTGTTCGGTACATAATCCAAATCACAATCTGGGTCCGGATTATTTAGATTAATAGTCGCTGGAATCATATTAGTTTCAATTGATTTTATACTTAGGATTGACTCTAACGCACCTGCCGCAGCGATAAGGTGACCAGTATAAGATTTAGTACTTGATATTGGCACTGAATACGCTTTTTCACCAAAGACACTCTTTAACATATTTGTTTCATTGAGATCATTTAATTGCGTTGAAGTACCATGTGCATTTATATAATCAACTAACTCTATATCAGCTTGTTTTAGCGCATTTTTTACAGCATGATATCGACCACCACAATCAGGAGCTGGAGTTGTTACATCATAAGCATCTGAGCAATTACCATAGCCGGTGACTTCAGCTAAAATGACTGCCCCTCTTGCTAACGCTGTTTCATATTTTTCCAGGCAAAGTATGGCTGCTCCTTCGGATAATACAAAACCGTTTCGCTTTTTATCAAATGGGCAACAGGCATTTTCACGATTTTCCTGTTCTTTACTTAAGGCATTGAGAATATCAATGCTCCAGACATTTAGAGCATTATTTAAACTTTCCCCACCTCCAGCTATTATCATATCTGCTCGCCCACTTCTAATTATTTCTACTGCATCACCAATTGCAATACCTCCTGTGGCACAGGCTGAAACTGGAGTATTTTGATAACCACGTAAATTCCAGTTCATTGATATCATTGCAGAACCAACATTATGCATCGATTGGATATTAGTTAGCGGTGAAGCAAAACCTTCTGAATTATAAGAAAGGCAATTCGAAGCCAGTTCATCAGAACCGCCCCAACCCGTTCCAAAAATGACACCGCGTTTAAAAGGTGAATAATGCTTGTCCAGTTCACTTAAATCGTTCCCAAAAGCCATTTTCAACGCTTCATCAGCAGCAATCAGACCTAAACGACAAAAACGCGGTGCATTTTTTAAAACTTTTTTGGAAAATGGAGATAAATCTAATTCAAATGGAATTTTACCGAAAAACTTGGCTGTAATAGATTTATCTTCATATTCATATTTAGAGTATCCAATTTTATAATCTATGATAGCATCCCAAATTTGAGCTACATTTTGGCCTAAGGAAGTAACAGCCCCATAACCGGTAACAACTACACGTTGTTTAGAATTTTTATTCTCCATGTTAGTTCCTTAAAATTATAAAGATTGTGACAAGTAGTCAATAAATTCACCAACTGTACTGATTTGTTTTTGTCCTAATTCGGCCATATTAACGGACACACCATATTTTTTCTTTAGTGCAACTTCAATTGATACATAATCTAAACTCACAAGGTCTAACTCTGTTAAAAGTGTATCTCTAGTAATCATTTCTGGATCAAAATCCGTTAATTCAGTAATTTGCGTAACAATAAAATTAAATAATTCCATACTATTTTCCTTTTTTATTAACTTGATAAACTTCAATTATTTTTTCCAGATAAAGAAAGTAAGTAACAAACTTCTATATGAATTGCGTTTGCTAATATATCGATTTCCTGCAAAGTTGTGTCATGACCAAAACTGATGCGAACCGCACTATCAATTTGTTCATTAGAGAGTCCCATTGCTGAAAGAACATAAGAACGATGGTTTTTTTTATTATTGCTACAAGCAGATCCTAAAGATAAAGATATACCGTGCAATAAACTTAGCCTGCTGGCCAAAGATTCGGCTCGAATACCATCAAAACTAATATTCAATGTCCAAGCTGCCTGAGATTTCAAATTGTTATTTCCATTAATCACATATTGAACAGACAATAAATTTAATTTTTCTAAAAGAGCCTTTCGCAATTTACGATAATGTTCATTTCTCAAATCTAACTGACTTTCTGCCTCTTTGGCAGCCATACCCAAACCAGCTAAGCCAATCGTATTTTCAGTTCCACTACGTAATCCTTTTTCTTGCCCTCCACCATGTAGTAAAGGCGTTAAGGAAAGATTTTTCGAAATAAACAATCCACCGATTCCTTTAGGACCATTAAATTTATGCCCTGAAAAAGATAATGTAGAAATTCCAGGTAATTTACTTAATGGTATTTTAATTTTTCCCACTGCTTGGACAGCATCAACATGAAACAAAATCCCTTTCTCATACGCTAAATGAGAAACTTTTTCGTAATCTTGAATAGCACCTGTTTCATTATTAATAGCCATCATTGAAATTAACTTTGTATTCGGTTGGATTGTTTTCTCAATATCAATAAAACTGATTATTCCTTCTTTGGAAGGCTGTACTAAGGTTAGCTGCATTCCCTTTTTTTCAAAAAAGTATAAAACTTCAAGAATAGAGGGATGCTCTATGCTAGTACTAATCACATGAATTGAAGTTAAATCCGATTCTGAATATTGTGATAAGATGCTTTTTAATGCAAAATTATTACTTTCTGTTCCTCCTGATGTTATAACAATCCTATCTGATTGAGTATCTAGCAACTTTGCACATTCCTGATGAGTATTTTGCAAAATTTCTTGGGGTATTTTATTAAGTAAATAATGACTAGATGGATTTGCATAATACTCCATCGCATCTTGCATCTTTTTTTTTACTGCATTACTCAAAGGAGTAGTTGCATTGTGATCAAAATATAAGTTCATTACACCTTTTCCTTAATTTGCTTAAATAAGCTTATTAGCATTTCTACACAATGTTGTTGGGATGGTTCAAGAACTCCTAATAATTCTCCTATTTCACTGTCTGAAATTTTTCTGACTTGAGACAAAGGATTATTTTCAACATATTTGCAAAAGATATTAGACATAGCTAGGGATGTTGTACATCCCCATGCTTGAAAACGAGCTTTTTCAATCTTATCTTCTTCTTTATTGTAGTTAATAAAAATATCAACCTTATCCCCGCAAACCGGATTTGAAAGCGCTAATTTAATTCCGGACTCCGTCATCTTTCCTTGATATTTTGGATCACAAAAATTATCTGTAATGATTTTATTGAACATGTTGTCTCCTGATTGATTTGTACAGCATGAATTTAATTTTTTGCATTCTCACAAACATCATTTTTATTCATGTTTTTTTCCAAAGTAACAGCACAGCAACCAAACTCTTTTGCTGTTGGAGTACGACTTACAAATTCAATACGTTGAGAATTGCGCCAAGATTTTGTTTCATCGTTACGAATAAATACTAAATCTTCAGTTTGAATCATTGCCGGTACGGAAAGAGAAAGGGGATCAAAAATAGCAAGTTGTCCAACTTCTCCATCTGGTACTTCTTTCGATAAGTCATTAGGATCTCTAACGGAAAAATGAATATATGGGGGGACATGCTTATGGTTGAATTCATCTTCAATGGCCATAAAATTGGCTTCTACCATACCATACATATCTCGAACATTTGAACTAGGGATTCCTAACCAAGTTTCAATATCTTGATTGAGTTCTTTTCTGGAAATCATTTCACCAGTGAATCTTTTCCAACCTCCCATCATTATGACTAAACTCTGTGAATCTAATTTCAACTTAATATTGTTAGTTTTTAGATAAGTGATAAAACGATTGATTAAAAATGGAGGACCAATGATATGTCGAGAAAATTTATTTTCCCAATTCATTAACGCTTCTATTGATTTTTTAGCATCAAACTCATAGTTATCACCTAGTGCATAATATCTAGTATCCAATAAACCTGTTAGAAAATTAAAAATTTTCACCATCGCCATTTCGGGTACATCTTCTGGTGATGGACATAAAAATAATCCAGCTCCTGTCGATATTTGAAACATAGAACGGTAATTAGATACCACAGCAAAAGCAGTGTTAGTCATGGTATCATGGCAACGTCTATAAACACTTGGGATACCACTAGTACCAGTTGAGCGCATTTCATGTTCAATTTCTTGAAGTGGCTTACTTAATAATTTATAATTATCGCCCGACTTAAACACCGATACTGGGATCAATGGAATTTTTGTCAAGTCTTCAAATACTTTTATATTAGATGGAGTAAAGTTCTGTTCTTCACAAATTTTTTTATAATAGGGGTTGTTCTCAAAATGATGCGTGACGGTATCTTTAATCAAGCATAATTTAAGTTCTTTTTGTTCTGATTCCGATAATTTATATAATTTATCGACATCAGCAATTAAAAGCCTTAATGGATCAAATCCACTCATCTTTATTTCTGAATATAAACTCGCTATATTTTGCATAATTTAACTTCTCCCTTTATTAAATGAATTTACCTTTTTTGTTAATATTTCGTTAAATAAGAGTTAAGATTTTATAAATTATTAAATAATATTGTCTTGAATAAATTAGCTAAATTTGTAAGTTGCAAAAAAATCGCTGAATGTTTTATTAAATCTAATAACAGGCTAATTCTGCATGTTTTGTTACTTTTGGTTGTATTGAAAATAGCTTCAAATAAACAAAACAGTCAGTTTATTCAAGTCAGTAACTTTCGAATTAATATACTATTTACACGATATATTAACTAGGAATAGGAAGAGAAAACTGATGATTTACGATTGTTTGATAGTTGGTGCAGGTCAAGCTGGATTAAGCCTAGCATCATTCCTGAGTCAAAAAAAAATCTCTGTTATTATACTAGAAAGAGATAAACGGATAGGGGATGTTTGGCGAAGACGACCCGATAGTATGAAATTATTTACGCCAAGAATAATAAGCCAGTTACCGGGTTTAGTGCTAAAGGGAGACCCTAAAGGATATCCTGATAAGAATGAGATAGCTGACTACTTAGAACTTTATGCTCAACATAATAAATTAAATGTTTTATTGAATAAAAATGTGTGTTCAGTAGAGTATAATGAAAATATTTATTCCATAAAAACGCAAGATGGCGAAATATTTCATGCAAAATGTTTGGTCAATGCAACGGGTGCAAATCAAAAGGTTGACGTTCCTGAAATAGCTAAATGTATTTCGCCTGAGATTAAGCAAATCACCATAGATCAATATCAAAATCCAGATCAATTGAAAGAAAAAAAAATTGCGATCATTGGTGATGGTTCCGGTGGTCGTCAAATTGCTAAAGAATTAGCAAAAACACATAATGTCACTTTATTTTGCGGTGCGCCTCGTCCATTTTTTCCAAAGGAACTGTTTGGTGTAAATACATTAACTATATTAAAAAAATTGTCTATTTTAGATGCTGATACAAGAAGCATTATGGGGCGTTGGCTGATGAGAAGAGGATTTATTCCTTGTAATGATATTGTAAATAAAGTTTTACGCAAAATGGGAGTACAATTCTATTCTAAGCTTATCAGTGTAGATAATAAAACATTGATATCTGATAGTGGAGAAAAATGCCAACCAGATGTTATTATCTGGAGCCTTGGATATGCAGAAGAGACAAACTGGTTAACTATTCCTAATACTGTTGATTCCGCAGGTTTCATCTGCCTAATCGGTCATGATTTAGGAGGTAAAACATCTTATCCTGATTTATTTGTAGTTGGGAAAAAATGGCTCAGTTGTCGTGCATCTGAACTAATTTGTGGGTGTGTTAATGATGCTAAACGCGTAGCTAATTTTATTGAAATAGCTCTACATAATAAATGATTCATGTGTAAAACTTCTATCCATGTAATTAGGCTTATAACGATTTAATTTTTTTTGATTTTTCATTTTTGCGTGTTATCCTTCCACAAACTAGCCCTGACGAAGATAGAGTAAAATTTTATTTGATTGCGTTCATTCTTAACTTCTAAGGGCTTTTTCATCAAAATTATTTTAATATAAAGTCTCTTTTATTTGATTAGCGACTCACATTAATTGAATTAAAAATAACAGATATGATATCACGTATTAAAATTGTGATGAACACTAAATTTAGTGTAATTAAAATAGACAAATCTATATATATTGCAAAAACCTTTTTCATCGAAATAAATTCAATATTTTTTTAATTAAAATAAATCGATCTTAGCCTGACATAATGCCAGTATTTTGGAGTCGTTAAAAATGACATTAATAACTTTTGATATTTATATTTAAATAATTATTATAAAGATTAATTAATTTGGATATCACCAAACTGATTTTGGTTTTGATATTTTAAATACAAAGGACGATAGCGATATGAAAAAATTTTTAATAATAGAACTTAATGCATAATTATACGGTTGAGTATACTAGTATTAAAAGAAATGGAAATAGGAATCATTCTTTATGTAGAAAATGGTTTATAAAATAAATTTGAATAGAAGAATGAATAACTTTCTAATGAAGATTGTCTTATAAACTTTGAAAAGATAAAGACAAATTTATAGCCATAAAACTGTATTTTTCCTATTTACATTGTTATCTTTTTTAAAATTAAAGTCCGTTATATTTGAAAGGAAGTCAGAAGTGGGAGTGGGAAGTGGGAAGTGGGAAGTGGGAAGTGGGAAGTGGGAAGTGGGAAGTGGAAAAATGGCAAGGCTTTTTAATAGGCCTATCCATAAAAGAGAACTAAGTAATAAAAAAGTCCATATCAAGTATGGACTTTTATTAAAAAATATTAATTTACCTTTTACAGTAAACGTTCATATTTTGTAAAAATTTCATGAATTTTGTTTACATCATCAGCAGTTAAATCCCCACGACTGAATGCCGCATACATTTTCATAGCGCCTGTGGAATGATTATTAAGTGTTTGATAAGCCATCAAACGAGGACGAAAAGTATCCGTTGATTGTCTATTGAATCTTTTACTGATAGTACGTGCTTTATGTTTATATACTAATGAATTTCTATTTATATGAATAACATATACACCATCAGTAGATTGATTATCTTCTTCTTTTTTAATTGCATTTTCTTTAAAGCACCATTGAAATATGATACCGTTAAGATGTTGTTCATTTCCTGCAGTAGAGAGTACATGTGGATGGCCAGAATTTTGTTCTGCCCCCCATTCAAAACCGGATGTCGAGCCTTTAGACATCATGAAAACCAGACATAAATTTGAATCAGCACCATTTGGATAATAGAAATTGTTATCGTATAAATTATAAATTGCAGAAGATTCAGATTCAATCCCATCATTTAATATATTTGGTTCCCCACTTTGACAATTTAAATAATTATTCCCTATCACGCTATACTTAATATTTTCCATATTTTGATGTTTTGATGCAAAATAGAATAATCCTTTACACTTTTGATCTAATCCTGCTTTCACTAAATCATCAATGAGTAATAGTAAGCACTGATTATCTCGTCTCTGTGATTTAGTGATGTAATTGTCATAAATTGCATAGGCTTTATCACTTACTGTGTCCAATGGTTGATCGTTCTTATCACTGCCATAATCAACAGTGCCTAAATTATTTTTACTCCAATTGACATTTGGAACTTTAATTGCTACACCTGACATAAAAATCTCCGTTAATTTTTGTTTATTAAAAGACTGTTTAACTCATCATCTTTAATTTTAATTATTGAATCGTAATAAATTTATTTTGTTATTAACCTAAATGATATTGAAAAATGGTACACCAATTATGTAAATAGTAATTATTGCCTCCTATATAAATAGATACGTTATTATTATCGCGTAATTGACCCGCATTTCTTCCGTCAGTATCTGAAAAACCATAATTGATTATAAGATTAGCAGGGCTTTCTTTACATGTGATCTTAAGCGTATTACAACTATTACTATTGTTAAGCATTTGAACATTCTCAATAATATCTATACCTGCAGAGTTTTTTATAGAAAAACCTTTGTTTTGAATTTTGTTATGATTTGGTAATTTTTCTGGGCTATCAAATATCAAACCCATTTTGTTAAATGTCAGATTCAATACATTACCATTTATGGTGTGGGAAATTGGATGCAATGGCTGCCAATCTTCACCTGACATGACTTTATTCAAAACATAACCATAATAGGCACCTAATAATTTAGAACTGTATCCATCTATGTGCCACCTGTCTAGATATTGTAACTGATATATTGGTGTAGCTAGATAAAATCCACTACCTTTTTCAAGCGCTAATTCTAATTGTGCTAGAGCAACATCAGGACAATATGGAACACCTGTTTGAGATAGATAAGAAGAAGATACTTGGTAAGTAATAAATGGCAAATCAGAATAGTCATCGCCCGTGATCTTTTCAATGTCCTCAATTAAATCAGACCGTAATTTTCTAAGAGCAGTTCTATAATAATCGATGCCAAAGTTATAATTTGCTTCACCTTGAGTGTAGGTTATTGCAAGTAATCGGTACGATTTACCTTGTTGAGCTGCAATTCGTTTACCATTTTGAACATCATTGAGAATGTTTTGATAGTTAGAACTACCTTTGGACAAATTAGATATTGGCTGACCTCCCTCAGAACAATTGGAAGATAGAATCACTTTATTTTTAAAATTATGAAGTTTAATTTCTCGAATAAACATCTCGGCAGTACCAGCAGATGGTGACTCATAATTATCATCGTTTTGCCATTCAATGTGATTTACCAATGTTTGATATTTATGATCTCTAGCATAACGAGTTCGAATACCATGATTAAACATTTTGGCGTATTGAGAAAATGGCGTTCCAGAAAGGATAGGATGTGCAGTCGATCCTTCACCTAATGATTGACCATAAGTAACGATATGATTAATATCAGCAAGCCCTGAATCAGGTGGATAGATTAATGTTTTTAATTTGGCAGCAAATTGTTTATCAATATTAAATTCTGAATTACCCTCTTCATCAATTTTGAAAGAGACATTGCCTTGCTCATCAGCAATAGTAAAACCATTTTTTTGAGTATTATTGAATGAAAAATTTTCTGGAATTGACTTTTCAGGATCCAATAAATCATCCAATGAATCGTTTAAATTTACCATAATTGCTATTTGTCCTTAATTATTATATAAAAAGCAAAATACAGTTATCAAATTAAACAAGGTTTGTTATAACAAACAAGTAACTAAATAAACCTGTTTTACTTTTATTTAATTTCAGTTTAAAAAACCTAAAATGAATAGCAGATACAACCATATGATTTGCTTTTAACATTTTTAAGTTATTTTTTAGACATCGATGTTGATGATCTATGTTGTTATAATTGATTTAAAATCACTCTCAATTTGAGAGCAAATTGGCGATTGATTTTAAATTCTGAAAATCCGTTTTCATCGATTTTAAAAACAACATTACCTAAACTATCAATAATTGAAAAACCATTTTTTTTGGTACTCGTAAATGCCGAGGGATCTTTATTGATAGAAAAGAATTTACCGTTATTGTCAATTTTTAAAGTCCTACCATTATTACCAATATAGCTTCCATCATCCTGGTTTACATCATTAAAATTTTGTGGAAGCGTGTTTGTTTGATCCGATATATCGTTCAATGTTTCATTTGAATTTGTCATATTATTTTCACCTTTGTTATTCATATAAAAATACAGCTAAATAATTAAATTAGATTTGATATTACTTTTCACAAAAAAGAAGATACTATCTTCCACCATACAAAATTTTATTGTTCTATTTCTTTGAAAATATGAAGTCTATAGTGATCTGATGTAGATAAATTATTTTTTTAAGACAATATAAATACTTCTAATTTAAAATTGAAAAAAGCTAGGATTTTTTGATTGGCCAAATTTGATTTGCTAAAACGCGAAAAATTATTTTAAACTTCCATTTTTATTAAATATAACTTATCTATAAAGCACACCGAGTTTGAAACAAGTAATACTATAATTCATTTAATGTTTAGCTATTAAATATTGATGCGAGCGCATTTATTCAAATTTTGCTCACTTGAGGGTTGAATTGTACTTTTAAAAAATTCGTAATAACTGCTTAAAATATTTAACAATCATTTCTACTATTCATCATTTAAAAATATGATAGATAAGCGGTTGTACCCTATCTGGGAACGTACTCAAGAGTTTGTCCCGCATAATAAAAAATAAATTTTTTCACTCTACTATTTATTTAGCATTAAACAGTATATGAAAAGTTATTTCCCAATTTTCAATGAATTTAAGAGCTGAATTTATTTTTTAATCATTCATCCGCAAGAAAAACCCACAATAATTGTGGGTTTTTAATTTTAAAATGAACTAAACGATTATAGAAATGCTTCGAATTCAGTAAAAATTTGTTGAATTTTAGTAACTTCAGATGGAGTTAAACCTTCTCCTTCCATACCACTACTAAATGTAGCATACATCTTCATTGTACCATTACCTGGATTTTTGATAGTATTATAATTTAATAAAGATGGGCAGAATTTAGCACATGAACGCGGAACATATTTTGTTAAATTAACAGCACGATGACGGTAATCTAATGAATTTCCATCAACATGAATTACATAAACACCTACAGGATCTTGTGGATCTTCAGATTTTGATACAGCAGCGTGTTTAGAACCATTATTCCATTTAAAGATAGAATTTTCGAAGTAATCTGCATTACCGGCAGAAGAAAATGCATGTACGTGGTTTACTTCGTCTTCTCCACCCCAATCAAATCCATAAGTAGAAGGTTGAGACATCATAAACACCAAGCATAAATCATTGCCTTTTGAACCATCAATGACTTGATGATCATAAAGATCTGCACGGCTTTCGATTTTTGTTCCATCATAACGAACTGTTGGAAAATCTGAATATCGATCTATAACATTATTGCCGATTACACTATACTTAACATGCTCAAAGTTATTGTGAGGTGATGCTAAATAAAATAAGCCAGTACATTTGCGATGTAACTCTTCTTGGACTAATTTATTAATAAACAATGCTAGAGCTACATTGTGTGGACGAGCTTCTCGCTGATTACTAAAATCGCCAGTTTTTTCAATGTATTTCTTATAAATGTTAAGTGCTTCTAAGCTAATCATTTTTTCAATGTCAGCGATTGAAATTAAATTACTGTTTTGAAGTAAGTCTTGTAAATTTGACATAAAAATTCTCCATTTTTTATTATTTAAATTAAATTAAAAAGAAATTTGCGTTTAACTTTAAATAAAAGTTTAATCCGCAAGGTTTTTACTAATGTTATTACTCAAGGTAATAATCGAAATAGCTCACTACTGGTTTAAAGTCAGTCAGCTCTATCGATAGGGTAGATAACGATGTTGTATTGAACATTTCGTTACTCGTCTCTTTTTTATTAATAAAAAAGAATTTATATAGATTTTTACCCAAAATGTGAGTTTTCAGCTTTTATTTTGGTTTTGAAGTGATAAGGATTTACATTGATTAATCAGGTCAATTTGCTTAGTAAAGAATGTTGAAATAGTAATAATATTTATTTGTATTAGACATAATTATGCCATCACAGAAAAATACTAATTTCATGAATAATCAATGCAATAGCGATAGAATAAGTATTTATTTCAGTAAACAGACTTGTTTAGAGCTCTGATGGCTTGCTTATCTTGATTGCATTTTTCAATAACATTTAATAAATGTTCGTTATATTTAATGCTATCAGCAAACGTTAATAATTTAGGCGGTAATACTGGCAGACAATCAGTTAATAGACTTTCTGATATCGGTTGATTGACGTATACCTTTCGCTCTTTGGTACAACCTGTTAGCAATATCATTAGGAATATACTCATTAGCGCAATTGTTATTTTTAAGTAAATCATCGAGTTTTTCCTGCATTTGTAATGATTGATTTTCAAGTTTCCGTTTTGTCATTTCATTATTTGCAATAATTTGGTTATCAATTATATTTTTTTGCTCAAGTTGAAAAAGTTTATTGGTTAATTCTTGTACTTGAGCTTGTCGTTCCTTTGATGTACGAACTTCACCAATATACAAATAAAGTAGCATTAACCAAAGAAAGATAAACATACCAACAAATTTATTCATTTTTTCCCACCATCAATCATTCTTTATTAAATAGGTTCTTTTCTGCTTTCCTGCGATTTGTCAAGCCAGTTGAAGACTGTTTAATGCCATCAACTGTAATTTTATTCCAACGTTCGAACTCATTTGAAGCGCCGATATAATTACCTACATTCAATTTTGCCAACAATGTCGATTGAGTAAATGCTAAAACTCCTACATTAAAGACAAAAGAACACAACGCATCATATTGATTTTGACTTAGTTCGACTTTTATCAATTGATTAATCGATTGCTCTATAAAATAAAGATCTTGTACTAAAAAACAATCAGCCTGCGAATTACTGATTATGTCTTTTTCTTTTACATTTTTTGTATGACCATAACCAATAGTCCATACTCCTGCTGGACATTTATATGCATTTAATTTTAGACCTTCAAAGCTTTTTATCAGATCGATTCCTTTTTGACTAATATTCATGTGTTTTCCCTTATGCTTCTATAATTTATTGAATTATTTGTTAAATAAGATGTTTATTTTGATAATGAATGGAAATTAATAACTTTTAGATTAGCTCATATTAAAAAATACTAATGATTTAAATTGACTGTTTAAGTAATGATAAAAAACCATTTTTTAATAATCCTAGATATAAACTTTATTCAGATCTATTTCAGTCTTTATTTGTATTAGTGTAATATTTTAATTAGCAATGTATTATTTATTATCAATTTGTTTTATCAATCTTTCTTCAAGAACTTTAATTAAATTTGCACCTGACCAACCAGCTAAACCGGCAACACCTCCAGCTATTTCAAAAGCCCAATTACAATAACTTGCAATAAAGATGACCAAAGCACCAGAAAAAATTGATATAAAAATTTGTGCAATAAGTGTCCATAAAAAGAATTTACTACCATTGAGTAAGTGGTAACAATAACTGGCTAATGAACCTAAAAAAGTGATAAAATATAAATATACGACAACGGTCCAATTTATGTTGTCTGGATCTTTTATTGGCATATTATGTGACCCTTTTACGTATTTAAAGTTAGATTGTTAAAAGAATATAAATTAAGATTACATTAATATAAAAACTAAATTCTTAAATTCATATGTTGTTGCTTAACGTTTCATGATGCAATATATGAGTAATATTTCTTGACTAATAGAATTTAGTATTTATAATTTGATAAAGGTTTTATCAATCATTACCATTCTATATTTTCATTAACGTTAATGATTTCTTAGTTAAATGATTTGGCGACTCAGTTATTTTTCATTAGTAAGTTATTTGAATATTGATTCGTCATTTTATTTTTGATAGAATGCTAGATTAATAAATATAAATTTAGAATCACTGTTCTTGGCTTTAGCGATTTGAAAGATTCAAAATTCTAAAAATAGATGTTATGTCAATGAGTATCAATATTTAGAAGGTATTGTTGTAAAAAATATCAATAAAATTGATATAATATTAATTGCAATAAAAATAGTAAATAAATACAGAGTGCTATTTTTAATATATTAACCAACGCCAACTCTATAGCAACCTAAAACTATAAGTTTTAAAAACAAAAAAGCCCAGCTGATTAGCTGAGCTTTATGTATACGTAATAAATCACATTATAGAGTAATAATGTATGCTAATTTGCGCAATGTCAAGAGATTAATATGATTTATCTATAAAAAGATAAATGCTGCAACATACTATTAAGCTTAATTAAGTATATTAATAACCTCATGAGAGTCTTTACCGATAGTTTGGACTACACTTCACATGCAATATTTTTAATATAACAAACCATTAAATCGTCATTGCTCAAAGTTATGAACTTTTACATTCAAAATAACATTATCTATTGTTACCCTCCCTATTTCTTTGTTAAAGATTAACGATAATTTCAATTTATCCGAATATAAAAAAACCCAGCTAGTTTTAGCTGGGTTTCGTTCATATGCATAATAAATTGCATTATGGAGCAATTATATTTGCTCATTTGCGCAATGTCAAGCGTCTAATATGATTTATCTGTTGAAAATCAACCGTGATCATCAATTAACCCACTGCCTGATAAAGTGTTTTAATAAAACCATGAGAAAATTTTTACTTATTCTATGAAGCAGTTTCAAATAATAAGTCTTTAAAACACCATTATCCGAAGATATGAACCTTTACATTCAAAATTAATATTGTCTATTAATGCGTTTACTTCGTTTAAACTTGACGATAATTTCAATTTATCCGAATATAAAAAAACCCAGCTAGTTTTAGCTGGGTTTCGTTCATATGCATAATAAATTGTATTATGGGGCAATTATATTTGCTCATTTGCGCAATGTCAAGCGTCTAATATGATTTATCTGTTGAAAATCAACCGTGATCATCAATTAACCCACTGCCTGATAAAGTGTTTTAATAAAACCATGAGAAAATTTTACTTATTCTATGAAGCAGTTTCAAATAATAAGTCTTTAAAACACCATTATCCGAAGATATGAACCTTTACATTCAAAATTAATATTGTCTATTAATGCGTTTACTTCGTTTAAACTTGACGATAATTTCAATTTATCCGAATACAAAAAAACCCAGCTAGTTTTAGCTGGGTTTCGTTCATATGCATAATAAATTGCATTATGGAGCAATTATATTTGCTCATTTGCGCAATGTCAAGCGTCTAATATGATTTATCTTTTGAAAATCAACCGTGATCATCAATTAACCCACTGCCTGATAAAGTGTTTTAATAAAACCATGAGAAAATTTTTACTTATTCTATGAAGCAGTTTCAAATAATAAGTCTTTAAAACACCATTATCCGAAGATATGAACCTTTACATTCAAAATTAACATTGTCTATTAATGCGTTTACTTCGTTTAAACTTGACGATAATTTCAATTTATCCGAATACAAAAAAACCCAGCTAGTTTTAGCTGGGTTTCGTTCATATGCATAATAAATTGCATTATGGGGCAATTATATTTGCTCATTTGCGCAATGTCAAGCGTCTAATATGATTTATCTTTTGAAAATCAACCGTGATCATCAATTAAACCCACTGCTTGATAAAGTGTTTTAATAAAACCATGAGAAAATTTTTACTTATTCTATGAAGCAGTTTCAAATAATAAGTCTTTAAAACACCATTATTCGAAGATATGAACCTTTACATTCAAAATTAATATTGTCTATTAATGCGTTTACTTCGTTTAAACTTGACGATAATTTTAATTTATCCGAATACAAAAAAACCCAGCTAGTTTTAGCTGGGTTTCGTTTAAATTTTATAAAATAGCGCAATAGTCTGCATCTGATCTAACTTATCTGAAAAAAGGATAAATGTACCCCCCAATAAAACTTTCTGCTTGATTGAGTATATTAATAATATCGTGAGGACGTTTACCAATAACTTTAGCTTGTGCATTACATGAAACATTTTTTGTATAGTAAGTCATTAAAACTGTCCAATGCGCTAGATTATATTCTTTTAGATTTAAAATAGCGCTATCAACGATTTCCGCTTCTTCCTCTGTCAAGTATTGACGATAATCAAAATCTCTTGCAGCGCCAGTAATAACTGCTGATTTTGATGGATATTCAGTTCCGATACGTTTAAGTACGCGAGTATTTTTCCATGCGGTTAAAATTTCTTTGGTCTCTTTCATTGTTACCTCTCACCATTAATGCTTTAATTTAATTATTTATAGAATACTTTTATTTAATTATTTATAGGTTTTATATTTATTTTTCTTATAAGATTTAATTTGCTTTATATCCAAAAAATACCGTATAGAAATTCACTTTAATTTCTCACCAAATTTCACGGCTATTTTTTTGGTTATCGTTTAATAAGATGCTATCTTCTAATCGGTAACTCATTTACGATAATTTATATTATCACATGATAACCAATATTATCGATTAGATCAATAACTATTATTATTTGATGACCGATAACTTAAATTATATACTTACAACATCGATAACCATGAGATAACGATATGAATACCTTTACTGATAGAATTAATTGGGCTCTAGAAGCATCAGGCATGTCTCAGCATCAACTCGCTGAGATAGTAAAAATTAGCCAACCGGCCATTCAAAAACTCGTTTCTGGTAAATCCAACACATCCCGTAAAATCATTGAGATTGCTTCTGCTTTGAACGTTGATCTCCTTTGGTTAACAAAAGGAGTTGGAAACCCCGATATAGGGGAAAACTTGTCCAATGCAAAAATAGTGGGAACAATTGATGAATGGGATAGTAAGACACCACTTAATGATGACGAGATTGAAGTACCATTTTATAAAGATGTCAGATTATCTGCTGGAAGTGGTTTTGCTGATGACATTGAAGATTACAATGGTTATCAACTACGCCTATCGCGTTCAACCATGCGTAGATATGGTATTGATAAAGACTGCACGGTTTGTTTAACCGTTTATGGCGATAGTATGGAGCCAGTTTTTCAAGATGGAGCAACAGTTGCCATTGATCAAGCCGACACCATTATTCGTGATGGTAAAATTTATGCAATTAATCATGCTGGCTTACTAAGAATTAAAATACTTGAAAAATTACCTAATAACCAAATCAAAATCAGAAGTTACAATGCTGATTATGAAGATGAAATTGTTTCACAAGATGAAATTACTATCTTAGGGCGTGTATGGTGGCAATCATCAATACTTAATTAATCGGTTAATTTAATCGGTCAATTTATCATGCAGATCAATATGATAATTTACATTCAATTGAGCTTGTTATGATTCTACCTTTAAAATGCATAGTATCAATGCATCATGGCGCTTATTTAAGCCCTTAAATGGGCTTTTTTATGATACATTTTCCCTTAACTTGGTTATAAACAATAACTTTCGTTATTGACAAATCTGATAACTTATATTATCATTACCACATCAATACCAATCGAGTTAACAGAGTCATTAAACAATACTACGAGTTATTTAGTGGGTTAATAAGATTCAAGTAGCTAGCAGGGGCTTATGAACATACTGCGGTCTTGATGGATGTCTTGGGCATGACGCTAAGCTGTCTAATTGGCTGTTTTGATTCGTTAACACTTAAATCAGCCAATTTAACACCTAAGCATGAAATAAAATTTATGTATAAGGATATCAATTGCTATAAAAATAGCAATCAGTACATCAGTTGCCCCGCTAGCAGGGGCTTTTCTGATAATAATAACTAAAAAATGATTATTATTTTAATTTTTTATCAATCCACTTGCATAAAACTCATTAAAAAATTCAAGTCTATTGAGCTCTCTATGACAGGGAAATAACCAAAGTTTTATGGAAGATAAAAATTGAATAAGATTGCCATAAATTACTATAAGTAACTTGGTGCTAATTATGCGTTACAAGTAATGGAACAAACCATAGAGTAACCAGAATTACCCATTATAATAGCAATAATCGCTATCAACATTAAAAAAACTAAAGAAATAAAGGAAACACACGAAATAGATAAACATTAAAAACATCAATCTATGCTAACGAAATTGATATAAATAACAATAAGCAAAAAGCATAACAAAGTAATGAATAGATTCGGTCCTATTTATTTGTTAAGCAATTTAGGATTTTTGAAACTAATATTATTGCCATTGAGCCAACATTAATACCAAATACTTTTATAAAAATAGCAATATTTAGCAATGACCAACTATCATCAACAAATATTAGCGATAATGGATCATTAGTTGGAAGGAAACTCAAGGACATAAGTAACTAGATAATTAACCCATTGCTTTTATCTTTTAAATGATCATTACATTTTTTCAATATTTAGGGTTATTGATTTTGAAAATTGGCTAAATTTTGCATCAACGGTACCCTTCAAAAAATAAAATTATCACGCCACCACTAAAACTATTACCTTCATTGAATAACTTGTCTTGGATACTTAACATAAGATAATGTTGCACTGATAAAAATGGTGCACACCTATTTAGGTATGGATAACTCTAAAGTTGTAATCATTATCGAAAAAATAAATATAATGATTAGTCAATTATGATGATGAGATAATCGTCTTTATAAATATTCATCAACAATTAATGTCCATTAAATTTTTAAACCATTAATAACATCATTCACGGAATCAAATTTAATGGGGTTAATTCATTTTATCTTTTCTTAAAAGTGAAGTTTAAGCGATAGTCACAAAATCGATACCAACATAATCGGTGTTAAAACAACTTACGAAAAGTAACCATAACTTTTCGACTGACTAAATTTTATCTTTCTTAATGAAAAAAATAATATTCATATTAACTAATTGATTGAAATAAAAAACCCTAGATGAACTAGGGTTTGATAAGTAAGTTAACTAAAGGATTAACTATTTTTCTTCGCTTTACTTTTGTACTCATCATAATACTCTTGTGCAAGTTTACGCATTGATAAGCCAATCGCAGCGTATTGATATTCATTTAAGTTCGCTAAAGATGCACGAGCAGAAGGATGTTGTACAGCAAAACCTTTACCAGGTAATAAAACAACCCCAGCTTCATCAGCTATTCTAAATAGCATTTCAGATGGATTTTTATTTGTTAAGATCCATTGAGCAAATTTATCGTCATATAATTCACGACAAATATGTTCAAGATCAATTAGAGTATAATAATCAACACTATTTTTATCGACAGGGTGTTTAAGACCTAAATGTTGATAAAGAGACGCAGCACGACGTCGGATCAATGATTTTAATGCTGCCTTATAACTTTGATCGGTGTCAATCATTTCGCACAATGCAAATAAAACCATTTGTACTTGTTGTGGTGTTGAAAGACCAGCAGTGTGATTTAACGCAACCGCTCGGCTATCGGCAACTAAACGATCAATAAATTTTAGATTTTCTGGTTCTGTTACAATTGAACTATAACGCTTATTTAAGACTTGTTTCGTTTTGCTAGGCAATGCATTAATTTTTTTATCTAAAACATTATCTTTTGTTGTGGCAATAACACCTAAACGCCAACCTGTTGCTCCAAAATATTTAGAAAAAGAATACACCAAAATAGTATTATTAGGGCAAATAGCAAATAATGATTTGAAATCGTCAGCAAATGTACCATAAACATCATCGGTTAATAGGATGAGATCTGGACGTTTTTTAACAATATCTGCGATGATTTTTAATCCTTTATCGTCAATTTTTACTGAGGGTGGATTGGAAGGGTTGACTAAAAAGAACGCTTTTATAGAAGGATCTTCTAACTTACGCAACTCAGACTCTGGATACTGCCAATTAGCATCAGGATCAGAGTTAACTAATACCTCAACCAACTGATAATCATTGAGTTCTGGTATTTCAAGATATGGCGTAAATATTGGAGCACCAATGGCAATTTTATCACCTTTTTGAATCAAATTATTTTCTTTCATTGAATTAAAAATATATGCCATAGCGGCTGTTCCGCCTTCAACAGCAAATAAATCAATATCATCAAGATCAAGATATTGAGCGCCCATTTGCTGTAGCACATAAGATTTTACAACTTCTTCACTTAAACGAAGCATCCTATCAGGAACAGGATAGTTACAACCTAAAATGCCTTCAACCATCTCTTGTAAAAAAGCATTTTCATCCAAACCAAGTTGATCACGAATGTAAGAAAAAGCTTTACCTAAAAACGAAACGCCCTCTGTATTATAATTTTGACGAATAAAATGTTCAAAGCGCCCTGTTAAACCATCTTTGATTGGAAAACCACCAACGCCCTCATTTAAGTAAGAGTAGGACATTTCCGATTCTTGCGTTGCAAAGACACCTAATTGGAAAAAAGCTTGTCTTGGCCAAATAGCTAAAAAATTAGGATTCCCTCGACCTGCATTTAGCATAGCTCGATCGGCATGACTTTGTGCTAATTTAATTAAGTTATCTTTTAACTCAAAAGGACTTAAATTAGCATACTTAGCATATTGTGTTTGGTTCTTCATAATCTGTATCCTTAAATTAATATTTTAATTAAACAAAGGCCACAACCAATGGTCCTAATAAAGTCAGAAATACATTAGCTAAAGCATAAGTAATAGCGAAAGAGTTTGTTGGTGTAGAATTACCCGCTTTGTTAAGAACTTCACCAAATGCAGGGTTAGCACTACGAGCACCAGCTAAAGCACCTGCAAAAACGGCAGCATTTTTGTAACCAAGAACATATTTACCAAAATAAATAGCAAGCAACATTGGTAAGACTGTAACGACAACACCAATTAAAAACAATGATAAGCCTTGTTCCCGAATAGTATTGATGGCCTGAAGTCCAGAACTTAACCCTACTACTGCAACAAAACCAGCTAACCCGAAATCTTTTAATAGTTGCACCGCACCAGTTGGAATATTACCTATAGTTTGATGCAGTGAACGGTACCAACCGAATATCAAACCTGAAAGCAATGCACCACCACCAGCGCCTAAGGTAATTGGAATCTCACTAACACGGATAACAATTAAGCCAATAATCAGACCAACCACCAAACCTAACCCGTGAAATATCCAATCCGTTTTTTCGCTTTTAGTGATTGGTGCACCAATTTTATCAATTACTCGACGAAGATCACTATCGGTACCATAAATGGTAATTACATCACCCAATTTGAATTGGAAGTCACTGTTAAGAGGCAGTGATTGTCCATCACGATGAATAGCTATAAGATAAATGCCATGTTTTAATTGCATTACTTCCTCAGAGGATAATACCTGGGATAAATTCTGACCAACATAACGCGAGTTACGCATTTCGACATCTTGCGTATTCATTACAACATCCATACCTGAAGCAGAATTTACTTCTGACCCAAGAAGATCATTAGCTTGTATCATGGCATCACGGTGACCAACTACCAAAATAATATCTTTGGCTTTTATTACTGTATCAGGTGATGCTTCTAAAATTTTATTGCCACGTTTAATTCGTTCGATACTAATACCACTAACGGTTTTTTCAATATCAGAAACACTTTGATTGATTTTATTAGTGACTCGATATAATCGACCACTAATATCGGATAATGCTAAGTTTTGGTTCGCACCTAATAACAGGGAGCCATGAAGCTGCTCTCCTTCAGCCTTAATCGCATCATCACCAATATCTCGCCCCATGATTTTTGGTAAAATATTCACGCAAATGATAATCGCACCGAGTGAACCAAAAATATAAGTCACCGCATAACCTATGGTCACATTGCTTTGTAAATGACTTAGCTCTTCAGGACTTACACCTAATTGACTTAATGCATCGGAAGCTGTGCCCATAATGGCAGATTGCGTTAAACCACCTGCTGCTAAACCTGCTGCAAGTCCTTTATCTAAATTGAATATTTTTGCCAGAACAACAACGGTAATTAATCCAACAACTGCAATAAAGAGTGCTAAAAAGATTTCACGAAGTGTTTTAACACCTAATGAACGGAAAAACTGCGGACCACTTTCGAATCCAACAGCATAAATAAAGAGAGCAAAAAGAACGGCTTTAACGCCAGCATCAACAGTAACACCAAAAATACTTAAAGCAACAGCCACTAATAATGATCCTGCTACACCACCAAGTTGAAATTTACCAATCCGAATACCACCTATTAAATACCCTAAACTTAATGATAAAAATAAAAGTATTTCTGGTGAGTGTTTGAGTCCATCTAAAATCCAGTTAAAAAGCCAGTGAAACATAATAATTGTCCTCAAGCGCTGTGATTAATGATTTATAGAAAAGATATTTATTAAGGAATGGAACTATATTCATTGAATTTATGAATATGGCTATATATTAAACTTCAATGCAAAGAATAGAAAGTCTATTTTAACGATTAATATTATTGTTAGGAATAATAAAAAACTTTAAAAAAACGCAATTAACAAATACGAAAAAAATAATGAACATAAAAATAATTATTATTCATTGATATGACTATTTCAATACCAAAATTTTCAAGGAACAGAATGCTAATTGATATGGCGGTAAATTAGAACAACAAATATATTTAATAAAGTTGTTTTTTTATTTTTTTCATCTTTACGAAAGCTAATCAGATTTAAATTTGGAAATGATAAACAAAAAAATCCGCCGAAGCGGATTATATTTAAAGCAATTTAAGAAACAATAATCCTATAAAGGGTTATTCAATACCTGATTTAAAGTACTTAGTTAATAGATTATTTAATATTGATATTTTCTTAATTTTCGCTATGGTCTTTGGATCTATCTTTCTTTCGACATTTTTTCGTGAGCCATAAAATCTCACTATTACCTGATCTTTATCATTTAGTGAATTGATATAAGATACAAATTGATTATTTAGAATAAATTTAGTCCATTCATATACAGTGCTACCACTTTTACTCTTAAAAGTTAAGTCACTAGATGATTCATATATATCATCATTTTGAAAGATCTTAAAATGATCAATAAACAGTCGTTCTTTACTACTAAATATAGCAGTAACCGTTGTAGTATATAATTTTTCTTTAAAAATAAAGGTTTCTATACTCAAAGGTTCGCTTTTTAATTCGATCTTAATAATATTATTTTGAGAATTATAGGTGAAATTGATATCATCCGTGTTAATAATATCAATGAATCGATGTAAATCATTTGGATTAGTTATTTTTTTTGATAGGGATAATAGCCCATAAAGGTTAGCATTACGCAATCTTAGACCATTTGAAAAGGTAATAATATAAATATCTTTCGATTTTGAATCTGTCTCTACTTTTGTTACATATAAATCGTCTATATTGGGAAATTTAATTTCTTTTAATTTCTCTATCTCATCTAATCGCTTTTGGTAATTTTTTGCACTAACTATCTGATTATAAGAATTGAGATCATTGAGATAAAGCACTTCTCCATTTTTCAAAACTATCTTATAGTAAATTTTATTTCCAACTTTGACTTCTTTGTCCAAATAACCTTCCATTCCGTTATATTTTTTATAAGAAGGATAAAAAAGTGAACGTGCATTGGGTTCAGAATATAAACCACTATATTTTTTCAGGTTTATTGCCTCAGCAGAATATTGATCAAAAACAAAAATATCTTTATCTGCTGGATTATATTTTTCTTTTTTAATTAATGCAGATGAAGAAAACGAAACAACCGTCAATATAAGAAACAAATAACAACAAACCTTTTTCATACCATTATCCTTAATCCTTTTTATTTTTTTGTAATAGTATGTTATTTAAGCTTTTTTGGCAATAAAAAATCCCATTTCCATCAAGAATTTTAAGGTAATAGGGGATAAAAAAATTGTGCTTGATAACATGTCTATTTGTGAAATTTAAGCGAGCTGATATGAGAGTTTGCGTATTTACTTATGCTTAATGAATAACTATCTGAATTTTGTATTATTAAGAAAATGGGCTACTATAGCCCATTCCCTTGTCTAAACAATAACCTTTCAACACTTTTGACCACATTTTTTGAGATTTTTTCAGACAGCTTTTGTTTACGTTGAAAACTCACTGAAATAATTTTATGTGTATCAAGATGCGATAAAATAAAATCATCACTAGTACTGATTTCGTCAACTAACCCTTTATCTTTTGCTTGAGCAGCAAACCAGTGTTCTCCTGTTGCCACCTGCTCAATATCCACATTAGGACGATACTCTTTAACAAAATCTTTGAATAATAGATGAGTCTCCTCTAATTCTTGCTTAAATTTCTGGCGCCCTTCATCAGTGTTTTCTCCAAACATGGTCAATGTACGTTTGTACTCACCGGCTGTTTGTAGTTCTATATCCACATCATGCTTTTTAAGCAAGCGATTAAAATTTGGAATTTGAGCAACGACACCAATTGAGCCTACAATAGCAAACGGTGCAGCAACAATTTTACTGGCGGTGCACGCCATCATATAACCTCCACTTGCGGCTACTTTATCAACGACAACAGTAAAAGGGATATTGCGTGCTCTAAAACGTAATAATTGTGAAGCCGCTAATCCATAACCATGTACAACACCACCAGGGCTTTCTAATTTAATCACGACCTGATCTTCTGGTTTGATAATAGCAAGTACAGCAGTGATCTCTTGACGCAACTCTTCAACCTCATGAGCATCCATACTACCATTAAATGATAATACAAATAGCTTAGGTTTAGTACCATGAGTGATTGTAACCTTTGTTTGTGGATTAGAATCATCAATAATGTTATTACAATCAGTTTGGTTACAATTTTTATCCTGTTTCTTTTTTTGTTTGACGGCTAATTTTGCCTGCTTTTTCTCATTTTTTTTCTGTTTTTTAAGATCTTTTGTATACTGCTTAGCTTCAAGTTCATCCATGCTTGACATCAATATATCATCTTTAACTTGTTCATATTCCTGACTGATATCCTTAACAGATAAGCGCCCAGCAACGATTGATAATTTGCGACGTTGACTTACTATAAAAACAAGGATAGACAAAATAGCAATGACCACTGTTGCGGTTTCTGCCAAGAAAAGAGCATACTGTGAAAACCAATTCATTTAACATTTTTCCTTAGATTGAATGTATTGCATTATTATAACAAGATAATTAAGAATTGTGCCGAAAATCAACAAAGATAAAATTGTCGCTTTATTCGGCAATTCAAATTAATTATACTGATACCTCAACATTATCATTCAATGAGAATCTTTATGTCTTTACGTCCAATTACTGAAATAGCACAGCAATATAATATTCCTAAACAATATGTTTTACCTTATGGTAAACATGTCGCAAAAATCGATTTATCCATTCTTAAAACAAATCAAAACAAACCAAAGGGTAAATTGATACTGGTTACTGCTATTACCCCAACTCCTCTCGGCGAAGGTAAAACTGTTAATACGATTGGACTTAGTGAAGGATTAAATTATATTGGTAAAACAGCGATAGCGTGTATTCGTCAACCAAGTTTAGGTCCGGTATTTGGCGTGAAAGGTGGTGCTGCCGGTGGCGGTCAAGCCGAAGTTTTACCGATGGAAACCCTAAATTTGCATTTAACTGGCGATATTCATGCTATCACCGCAGCTCACGATTTGGCATCAGCTGCATTAGATGCACGTCTTTATCATGAAGAACGTTTAGGTGACGAATTTACCACACAGACTGGTTTACAACGTTTAAATATTGATGTCAATCGTATCGTCTGGAAACGTGTCATAGATCATAACGACCGCGCATTACGGCATATCAATGTTGGCGTCGGTGGTGGCGTAAACGGTATTGAACGCCGTGATGGTTTTGAAATTACTGCTGCATCAGAACTGATGGCAATTTTAGCATTGGCTTCTGATTTACATGATATGCGCGCACGTATTGGTCGAATTATTTTAGCGTATAATACTCAAGGCGACCCCATCACAGCGGAACAACTTGAAGTTGCGGGTGCAATGACTGTACTATTAAAAAATGCCATTAATCCAAATTTAATGCAAACTGTTGAGCATACTCCTGTACTAATTCATGCTGGACCTTTTGCTAATATAGCTCATGGTAACTCCTCGGTTATCGCTGACCGCATTGCCTTGCAACTGGCTGATTATGTTATTACTGAAGCTGGATTTGGTTCTGATATGGGAATGGAAAAGTTCTTCAATATCAAATATCGTCAAGCAGGTATAAAAGCGTCTTGTGTGGTGTTAGTCGCTACTGTTCGCAGCCTGAAATCAAACAGTGGTAGATATAACATTAAACCAGGACAAGCCATCCCTAAAGAGATCTCAGAATCGAATGTAGAACTACTCGAAATTGGTGCAGCTAACTTAGCATGGCACATTAACAATGCTAAAAGTTATGGTTTAAAGGTAATTGTTGCTATTAATCGCTTTCCCCATGATAGTGAGGAAGAACTTACTTTCTTACAAAAATATGCTATTGACCATGGTGCGTTTGCTTGTGAAGTGAGTGAAGTATTTACCCATGGTGGTCAGGGCGCTGAAAAACTGGCACAACATATTATTAAAGCTTGTGATACGCCAAGTGAAATTAAGTTACCTTATCCGGATAATATGCCTTTAATTGAAAAAATTCAAACCATGGTAAAAAAATATGGTGCCAATAAAGCAAATCTTTCCAAAAAAGCGCTTGACAATATCAAAGAGATCGAAGCATTAAAACTCGATCACCTGCCGCTTTGTATTGCCAAAACGCCAATGTCAATCAGTGCCGATCCCAACTTAAAGAATGTACCAACGGATTTTGATGTTGATATCAGTCATTTAGCGATTTCTGCTGGTGCTGGATTTATTCGAGTCTATGCTGGTAATGTAATGACTATGCCTGGACTGGGTACCAATCCGGCTTATCGACAAATTGATATTGACAAGGATGGTAATATTATAGGTTTAAGTTAATGCAAAAAGTAATTATGCAAACCAAACAACAATATAAAGCTTTTATTGACGAAGAAAATTGTATTGGCTGTGGTAAATGTATTCGCGTTTGCCCAACCGATGCTATTGTCGGCAGCAAACAAGTATTACACACCGTATTACCGCAGTTATGTACTTCGTGCAGTAATTGCATCAATACGTGCCCAACAGACTGTATTACATTAAGTACATTAGGTATAGCATTAAGTGAAAATGAAGAGTTACGACTGACTGAGAAAAAGCAACAACGCTTAAATTACAATCAACTTGTACCACCTACGATACTATTTCCACACACAATGCCTGTAAATCACAGCAGTCAAACTAGCCCAAGCGATCGCAAACAATCGATTGCTGATGCGATTGCTAGAGTCAAAGCCAAAAAAAACCTCGCTAAATAGCGAGGTTTTTTATTCAGTTATTATATCCTATCTTTCAGATTAATAACAAAGATTAGTCTTTATTACTGCTTCTAAACGCACGTTTACGATCATTCTCAGTTAGATGACGTTTACGTAAACGGATAGATAATGGTGTTACTTCCACTAATTCGTCATCATCAATAAATTCTAATGCTTGTTCTAACGACATTTTAACTGGCGGTGAAAGTGTGGTTGCTTCATCAGTACCTGATGCACGCATATTAGTCAATTTTTTACCCGTTAAACAGTTAACGGTTAAATCATTTGAACGAGTATGAATACCAATAATTTGACCTTCATAAACTTCAGCACCATGACCTAGGAATAATTTACCACGATCTTGTAAGCTATAAAGTGCATAAGCTAATGCTTTACCCGTACCATTTGAAATCATAACCCCATTAATGCGTTGACCAATTTCACCCGGTCGTACATCGTCATAATGACTAAATGTAGAATATAGCAAACCAGTACCCGATGTCATGGTCATAAACTCCGTTCTAAAACCGATAAGACCACGACTTGGAATGACATAATCCAAACGCACTCGACCTTTACCATCTGGTAACATATTAGTCAGATCACCTTTACGTAAACCAAGCGCTTCCATCACAGAACCTTGATGTTGTTCTTCAATATCAAGGGTTACTTGTTCAAATGGTTCTTGTCTTTTACCGTCGATTTCTTTGAAGATAACTTTAGGACGAGAAACCCCAAGTTCATAACCTTCACGACGCATATTTTCAATTAATACCGATAAGTGTAATTCTCCGCGACCAGAGACTCTAAATGCATCAGGATCAGGCGTTTCTTCAACTCGAAGTGCCACATTATGTACAAGTTCTTTCTTCAAACGTTCAAGAATTTGGCGAGAAGTCACAAATTTACCTTCTTTACCTGCAAACGGTGAACTATTAACATTAAAGAACATAGTAACAGTTGGTTCATCAACAGTTAATGCTGGTAATGCTTCAATGCAGCTGTTATCACAAATCGTATCAGAAATACCTAATTCACCAAGGCCAGTTAACGCAATTATATCACCGGCTTCGGCAACTTCTGCTTCATAACGTTGTAAACCTAAATGACCTAAGACTTGCCCTACTTTACCAGTACGTTTATTACCTTCACTATCAACAATCGTCACTTGTTGATTTGGTTTTACGCGACCTCGTTTGATTCGACCGATACCAATAACCCCAACATAATTATTATAATCAAGTTGAGAAATTTGCATTTGGAATGGCCCATCTAAATCCACTTTTGGAGGCTCAACATGTTTAATGATAGCTTCAAATAATGGTGTCATATCTTCAGCCATATTTTCATGATCTAAACCAGCGATACCCATTAATGCAGAAGCATAAACAATAGGGAAATCGAGCTGCTCGTCAGTTGCACCTAAGTTTACAAACAGATCAAATACTTGATCAACAACCCAATCTGGACGCGCACCTGGACGGTCAACTTTATTAATTACTACAATTGGTTTTAAACCATAAGCAAACGCTTTTTGTGTGACAAAACGAGTTTGTGGCATTGGTCCATCCATAGCATCGACTAACAATAACACCGAGTCAACCATCGACATAACACGCTCAACTTCACCACCAAAATCAGCATGACCTGGGGTATCGACAATATTTATACGATAATCATTCCAGTCAATCGCTGTATTTTTGGCTAAAATGGTAATACCACGCTCTTTTTCAAGCGCATTAGAGTCCATTATACGTTCATTGTCGTCACCACGCAGATTATCTAGCGTACCTGATTGTTTTAACAATTTATCAACCAAAGTTGTTTTACCATGGTCAACGTGCGCAATAATGGCAATATTTCTTAAATTTTCAATCACAATTAAAATCCCAATTAGGAGATAGATTCTTTAGGCGCGATATTGTACACCTTTTTAGCCCAAATGTTGATCTATATCACAAAGTTTATTTAAAAGAACGTCATTACTTGATAACATTACAAAAATATTAATCTATTTTGACAAGAAGTTTAGGGTTATCTATACGTTTGAGTATAAAATTGTGTTGCAAACTGATCAACTTTAGCCCAATCGGTATACTCAATGATAGGTTTTGTCACGTCTGTATCACCCTTACCTAGCCACATAATAAAACGAATCATATTACGATCAAACCAATTGTATTTGGGATAATAAAGTGCGCCAGCAAAAACGGCTTTAATTGTTGGTTTCCATGCGATTTTAGCTAAGAATTTTCTCGTGTACAAATTGGTTTCAGGGGTATTTTTATGCGGCTTTCTGGCCACAACATTCACACCAAAAAAACCCGATTTAATTTTATTTAATTGCTGATAATTATCATCAATAAATTTTTTCATTACTTTATTGTAAAATCCATAACGAATAGAACATCCTAACAAAACTGCTTGATATTTTGTAAGATCGATATTCATCGTTGGTAAAAGCTCAATGACATCACAATCACATTTACCCGCGAGTTGATTTTCGATACGCTGCATAATTTTAAATGTTTGCTTTTCGTAAGTAGTATAGAGTAATAAAACTTTCATTTTTAAATTTCCTATTAAAGGGTTTATACCTGCAACTTTTTAATTCATTTAGTCGTAATTAACTGACTATAGGATAGCAAGCGAAACCTATTATATATAAACGTTAAAGATTAATCAGTACTTTATATTTACTTAAATCATCATATCTAATCAGAATGGCTAACTTAATTTTGTTGAATGGATTTTCTTTTTTTGGTTAAAAAGTAGATTATAGTTTTGAACGGTTGCCCACTGATCTATGCATTGAAATTATCGGCTATTTGAATCATAACTAAACCTTTGTGGCAAATCATAATAGCTTTTTTGACATTTCTATATCACATTGATGAAATCTGAATGGAAACAGGACTAATTACCTTTTTATTACTCATCGAAACATTGCCTCTATTTATTATAGAATTTGAAACATCGACTTAAGTCTTGAATCTATATTGAAAATATTTTTTAGAACACAATTTTCATAATTAAAAGAGATAATCATTAAAGTAGATGTAACTTTTTTTATGATAAAAATTAATAAATTGTGGATGATTTACTAAAAAACTTTGATTATAGTATTATACTAATTTAACCTGATCGGAAATGAATATGGCAATTTCACCCCCAAAACTTAGTGCAATTATTTTGGCGGCAGGAAAAGGCACACGGATGTATTCCAACCTTCCTAAAGTTTTACATAAAATCGGTAACAAACCGATGCTTCAACATGTAATTGATACAGTTAAACAACTTAATACCAATCGCATCAATGTTGTTTATGGTCATGGTAAACAACAGCTTAAAAATGCGTTTAAAGATCAACCTGTACAATGGGTTTATCAAGCTCAACAGCTTGGTACTGGACATGCAGTACAACAAGCTATTGCCTATATTGAAGATGACGAAGACATCTTAATTTTATATGGCGATACCCCACTTATATCAATACCAACCTTACAAAATTTAATTGCCAGTAAACCCAAACAAGGTATTGCGTTATTGACTGTTGTACTTGATGACCCTACCGGTTATGGGCGTATTGAGCGGAAAAATGGCAAAGTCGTTGCGATTATAGAGGAAAAAGATGCTTCATCAGAGCAGCAAAAAATCAATGAAGTCAATACTGGGATTATGTTAGTAACGGGCAAACTATTAAAAAATTGGCTAACGCGATTAACCAATAATAATGCACAAAAAGAGTATTATTTGACTGATATCATTGCTTTTGCTAATCAAGATGGTTACGAAATTCTCACCTCTCATCCAATAAAGCAATTCGAAGTTGAAGGTGTGAATAATCGATTACAGTTAGCGATATTAGAACGACACTATCAACATCAACAAATACAAAATCTATTACTTTCAGGTGTAACCCTACTTGATCCAAACCGTTTTGATTTACGTGGCACTCTTACCCATGGTAAAGATGTCGTAATTGATAGTAATGTCATTATTGAAGGTGATGTAACACTCGGTAATAACGTTACTATTGGCGCAGGGTGTATCTTAAAAAATTGCCGTATTGATGATGATTCCGTTATCAGCCCATACAGCATAATTGAAAATTCAACCATTGCTAAGCAATGTACAATTGGACCTTTTGCACGATTAAGACCAGGTTCAGAACTTGACGAACAAGTACACGTTGGTAACTTTGTTGAACTTAAAAAAGCGCATTTAGGCAAAGCAACCAAAGCTGGACACTTAAGCTATCTTGGCGATAGCCAAATCGGTAGCAATGTCAACATTGGTGCAGGCACGATTACCTGTAATTATGATGGTGCCAATAAATTGACAACCATCATTGAAGATGATGTATTTGTAGGCTCAGATACCCAACTCATTGCCCCAGTTAAAGTTGGTAAAGGTGCAACCATCGCTGCAGGTACTACTGTCACCAATAATGTTAATGATAACGAATTAGTAGTAAGCCGAGTAAAACAAAAGCAATTTGCTGGTTGGAAACGTCCAACTAAATTAAACAACGAGGAATAGACTATGTGTGGAATTGTTGGTGGTGTGGCCAAACGTGATGTTGCTGATATATTACTAGAAGGTTTAAAACGATTAGAATATCGCGGTTATGATTCTGCTGGGCTTGCCATTATATCGCCACAAGGCGAATTACAACGCGTTCGTCGCGTTGGCAAAGTTCAAGCCCTAAAAGATGCCGTCGATGCGCACCCACTCAAAGGTTCAACTGGTATTGCCCACACACGCTGGGCAACACATGGTGAACCGGCTGAACATAATGCCCACCCACATGTTTCCGGATTTATTAGTGTGGTGCACAACGGTATTATTGAAAACTTTGAACCATTACGAGAACAGCTCATTGCTAAAGGTTACCAGTTCCGTTCCGAAACCGATACTGAAGTTATTGCTCATCTAATTCATGACATCATTGCAACTGAAGATTGCTCATTATTTGATGCTGTCCAAAAAGCGATACCACAGCTACGTGGGGCTTATGGCACTGTGATAATGGATACTCGTAACCCTGATATATTAGTCGCTGCACGTTCGGGCAGCCCCTTAGTGATTGGTTGTGGTATGAGTGAAAATTTTATTGCCTCAGATCAACTTGCATTATTACCAGTCACACGTCAATTTATCTTTTTAGAAGAAGGTGATATTGCCCTTATTGGCCACAGCGCGATTACAATCATAGATAAAAATTATCAACATGTTACCCGTCCACGTATTGAATCCGATGCCAGATATGACGCTGGGAGCAAAGCAGGACACAACCACTATATGCAAAAAGAGATCTACGAACAACCTAATGCTATAAAAAATACGCTTGAAGGTCGTATGGCACATGGAAGAGTAGATTTATCTGAACTAGGGGAGCGTGCCGAAAATATTTTAAAACAAGTTGAACATATTCAAATCGTGGCATGTGGTACTGCTTATAATGCTGGTATGGTTGCTCGTTATTGGTTTGAAGCTTTAGCCGGTATTGCTTGCGATGTCGAAATAGCGTCAGAATTTCGCTATCGTAAACCAGCACGTCGAAAAAACAGCTTATTTATCACGTTATCGCAATCAGGTGAAACTGCAGACACTTTAGCCGCACTAAGGCTAGCAAAAGAAATCGACTACCTAAGTACACTCGCAGTGTGTAATGTAGCAGCATCAACCCTTGTTCGTGAAGCAGAATTAGTACTATTAACTAAAGCTGGGGTAGAAATAGGTGTTGCGTCCACAAAAGCATTTACTACTCAATTAACGGTATTGCTGTTATTAGTTGCCAAATTGGGGCGACTCAATGACATGGCAGAAAGCACAGAACAAGCCATTGTTCACGCATTACAAACCTTACCAAATCGTATTGAACAGGTATTAATGTGTGAACCACAAATTAAAAAACTCGCCAGTCAATTTGTTGATAAGCATCACGCTCTATTCTTAGGGCGAGGCGATGAATACCCAATTGCTATGGAAGCATCATTAAAACTAAAAGAAATCTCATACATTCATGCTGAAGCTTACGCTGCTGGTGAACTCAAGCATGGTCCTTTAGCATTAATTGATGCAGACATGCCGGTAATAGTTATGGCACCAACTAACGAAATGTTGGAAAAATTAAAGTCCAATATTGAAGAAGTCCGTGCTCGTGGTGGTCAACTTTATGTATTTGCTGAGCAAGATGCCGGTTTTGTCAGCGACGACACCATGCATATTATTAATTTACCCCATATTGAACAGCTTACCGCACCAATCTACTACACTGTACCAACTCAATTACTGGCTTACCATGTGGCATTAATCAAAGGCACAGATGTCGACCAACCCAGGAATCTAGCAAAGTCGGTAACAGTCGAGTAAAACCAAACCCATAATTATTAAGACCATAAGGGTCAATTATTATGGGTAAAGATCAATAAAAATCAGACAAGCATCACAAACCATTGGCATAAAATTTATGCCAAACATCCTTCCAAGCATTTAACCATTTTGCAAGTGTGAACCACATCACATAATCAGAAAATACCCTGTTTTTTGAAGTGTGATAAGGGTCACATTTACTCATTATTCCAGATGAATATTATGAATAAATCCCTATAAAATAAAAGCATAATAATTATATTCATCAATAAGGAAAGATGCATTTTATGACAACATTAAATATTAAATTAAAAGTCCAAAACTTTGGGCGATTCTTAAGTAATATGGTGATGCCTAATATCGGGGCTTTTATTGCTTGGGGATTTATAACGGCAATTTTTATTCCAACGGGCTGGTATCCTAATGAAAATGTTGCCAAACTCGTTGGTCCAATGATCACTTATTTATTGCCACTGCTCATTGGCTATAGTGGCGGTAAATTAGTTCATGGAGAACGAGGAGGTGTCGTTGCAGCCGTAACAACTATGGGTGTGGTTGTTGGAGCATCCATTCCAATGTTCTTAGGGGCTATGATTGTAGGTCCATTAAGTGGCTGGGTGATTAAACAATTTGATAAGACCATAGACGGTAAAATCAAAAGTGGCTTTGAAATGTTAGTCAATAATTTTTCAGCCGGTATTATTGGTATGCTCCTTGCTTTATTATCATTCTTTGCCATTGGACCTTCAGTAGTTGTCGCATCTAAGGTACTTGCAAGCGGTGTTGACTTTATGGTGCAACATAATTTATTACCACTCACTTCTATTATTGTTGAACCAGCAAAAATCTTATTTTTAAATAATGCAATTAACCATGGTATATTTTCACCACTTGGTATTCAACAAGCAGCCGAACATACACAATCAATATTCTTTCTAATTGAAGCTAATCCTGGACCAGGTTTGGGATTATTACTTGCTTATATGCTTTTTGGTAAAGGCGCGGCAAAAGGTTCAGCAAGTGGTGCTGCAATCATTCACTTCTTTGGTGGTATTCATGAAATTTATTTCCCATATGTGTTAATGAATCCTCGCTTAATTATTGCCATGATTTTAGGTGGGATGACAGGTGTATTTACACTTACCCTTTTTAATTCAGGCTTAAGTTCCCCCGCTTCACCAGGTTCAATTATTGCCCTATTAGCAGTAACGCCTAAAGATTCAATGCTTGGTGTGATTACCTCAGTCCTAGCCGCAACGACAGTATCATTCTTAGTATCAATCGTATTATTAAAAACAACTAAAAATATCGATAAAAGCTTTGAAGATGCAAAATCAGATGTCATAGCGATGAAGGATGAATACAAAGCTTTAAAAACTGAAACATTTAATCTTGATAATGTGAAAAAAATTGTTGTAGCTTGCGATGCAGGGATGGGATCGAGTGCAATGGGTGCAGGTGTACTTCGCAAAAAAATACAAGATGCTAATTTAGACATTTGTGTTATTAATCTTGCCATCAACAATCTAACCTCCGATACCGATATCGTTATTACTCATAGAGATTTAACTCAACGAGCAAAACAATATGCACCCAATGCACATCACATCTCATTAACTAATTTCTTAAACAGTGATTTATATAGCCAACTTGTAAACGAATTGATTGTTGCACAAGGTGTTAGCAATATTAATCGTAGTAATATTGAAACATCAACGCATAATATCCAACCATTATTTCAATTCACAGAAAAGGACATCTTTTTAGGTTTAACCGCTCAAAACAAAGAAGAAGCAATCCGTTTTGCAGGGCAAAAATTAATGGATAACGGCTATGTTAAATCCGCTTACATTGAAGCAATGCTAGAGCGTGAACGGCTAACTTCAACTTATCTTGGCCAATCCATTGCTGTACCTCATGGCACAATTGAAGCCAAAGATAGTGTCATCAATACCGGTATCGTCTTTTGTCAATATCCAGCTGGAATAGAATTTGGTGAAGAAGCGAATGACAAAGCCAAAATCGTTATTGGCATCGCTGCACGCAATAACGAACATTTAGATGTCATAGCCAAATTAACTAACGCGCTGGACGATCCAAACCTTATTGCCAAACTATCCAATACCTCTCGTTTTGATGAAGTGTTAGCAATATTAAGTTAAGTATGACATCACAATGACTTCCTTCACTTTACTTAAGGAAAGTTGTTAAACCAATTATATTAAATACAAATTAAAGGTAAAAAATGCAAGCATTACATTTTGGCGCTGGCAATATTGGGCGCGGATTTATCGGTAAATTATTATCAGACGCAGGTATTCATGTAACATTTGTCGATGTTAACCAACAAGTGATTGACGAAATTGCCAAACGTCATCAGTACCCTGTTAATGTGGTGGGCGAGCAATCAACCACTGAAATTGTTCACAATGTTGACGCGATTAATAGCTCATCGTCCGAAGTGATTGACTATATTGGAACAGTCGATTTAGTAACCACCGCAGTGGGTCCACAGATTTTAGCTCGGATTGCTGAAGATATGGCAAAAGGATTGATTGCAAGATATCAACAAACCAACAACGCACCACTTAATATCATTGCTTGTGAAAACATGGTACGAGGAACCAGCCAATTAAAACAAGAAGTATTTAAATACATACCTTATGAACTCCACTCATGGATGAACAGTCATATTGGCTTTGTTGATTCAGCCGTTGACCGCATCGTACCACCAGCAACATCTAAAATAGGCGATATTTTAGAAGTCACAGTTGAAACATTTTCGGAATGGATTGTTGATAAAAATCAATTTATTGGCGATATCCCATCAATCAAAGGTATGGAGCCAGTCGATAATTTAATGGCATTTGTCGAACGTAAATTATTTACTTTAAATACAGGTCATGCCATCACCGCTTATTTAGGATTTTACAATAATATTGCAACCATCCGTGATGCTATTTTAGTTAATAGCATTCGCACAGTTGTACAAGGAGCAATGCAGGAAAGCGGTCAAGTACTGATAAAACGTTACAATTTTGACCCTGCTAAACACCAAACCTATATTGAAAAGATCCTTACGCGCTTTGAAAATCCATATCTCCAAGACGATACAGCTCGCGTTGGTCGTCAACCCATTCGTAAATTAGGGTCTAACGATCGATTAGTTAAACCGCTACTTGGCACATTTGAATATGAACTAAGCAATAACAACTTGCTCATCGGTATTGCAGCAGCACTTAATTATTACAATGTTGATGACCATCAAGCTATTGACTTAAATAAACAAATCGTTGAAAAAGGCTTAATTCAAACATTTTGTGATATTTCAGGTATCGAAATCAATAATCCTATTGTTTGTCAAATTGAACAACTTTATACTTCCATGCAACATCATCAATACTAAATGAATAATGCTAGAATCAACATTAGCAGAAAACACAATACTTGAAAAACTCAACCAGCAAGCTGACATACACAGCTTGCTGGCGGAGGCGATAAAAATGATCAATAGCATTATTAGTCAATTGCTTATAAAGTCCTTTCGTAAAGAACCTCACGCTATAAAATTTGTCATACCTTCACTCATTGATAAAAATGGTCCGCTCAATGATACATCTATCTGTTTAAAATTACTTTATGTGTTTGGAATCATAACGCACGAAGAGTATGAAGATGTCGAGCTATTAATTGCCATATTAGACGAACTTGATCATGACGATAAAAAATACACTTACCTCGACGATGAAATATTAGGTCCGATTAGTCTATTACATGATATGGTACTGCCATCAAATTGGGATTCACAACATCAAAAAGCCAAGGATTCTGGTATTGTCGATACATTAAAGTCATCCATCTATCAAAATCGATATCAACAAATGATACGCTCAGCACTGATTATCGCTATTACGGATCTGACGGTACGTATGATTAATAAACAAAATATTCACTGCATCCCTTAAAGAGAGAAAATTCATCTTTAAAACAGTTGGTTAATAAAAAACCAAGGACTCATCGAAAAACAAAAACTGGTCTTAATCAAGATCACATAAAGGGAGAACTATTATAAACATGGTTCCTTACCAATGGCATTAATTTTGAAACAATTTACCTACACATTCAATCCTTCTATTAAATCATAACAAACTAAGTTAAGTATGGCTCTCAGTTTGGCAAAAAAACTGTAATAGTTTCTATCTATTGACACAACAAAAATTTTCAATTTCAGGGTGATTTATATTTCATTATGCTATTCAAATTTTGTCGGTGACAGACAAATCATTTACTTTTTTATAGTCTCCTCCTTTTGAATTAAGATTCGTACATTCGGGGTTGAATGTAAGTTTGAATTTCTAATGAAACGGTATAGACTCCTAAATATTTTTTACAAAATTTACTGTTTTCATACTCAAAAATCATCAAGATCCAAAAAGGATTATCCTTTATTTCCCACAATAAAAATAACTCGCTATAATGCATTCAATTTTATTGTTAAGTGGATTATGCATGAAAACACTATTTGCCAGCACGTCGCGCGGGCTTGAAGAGTTATTAAAAAAAGAGTTAGAAGAGTTAGGTTCGGTCGATTGTAAAATCGCCCAGGGTGGTGTTTTTTTTGACGCGGATGAAAAAACACTATATCAATCATTATTATGGTCTCGTTTGGCATCGCGTATTTTATTGCCCATTGCGGAGTTTGATATTTACAGTGATTTAGATCTTTATTCGTGTGTATTTAATCTTAAATGGCCAGATATTTTTGCAGTTGATAACTCCTTTGTCATTAATTTTGTTGGTGTCAACGATTTTATTCGTAATAGCCAATATGGCGCACTCAAAATTAAAGATGCAATTGTTGATCACTTTTCTCGTCATTCTAACGAGCGTCCTAATATCGCTAAGCAAGATCCAGATATTCGTATTCATGCTTATTTAAATAAGAACCGTGTAACACTGTCATTAGATTTGAGTGGCAGTAATTTGCATCAACGTGGTTATCGTCAGCAAACTGGGCAGGCTCCATTAAAAGAAAACTTAGCGGCAGCAATCATTATGCGATCAGGATGGCAGATAGACACGCCATTAATCGATCCAATGTGTGGTTCGGGAACACTATTGATCGAAGCGGCAATGATCGCTGCAAAAATTCCACCAGGTTTATTGAGAAAACAGTGGGGATTTTTCGCCTGGAAAGGTTTTAATGCAAAACTTTGGAATGAACTCTTATTTGCTGCTAAACATAATATTAGTAAACCAAATACACCATTTATCGGTTACGACAATAATGCCGTTGTTTTAGAGCGAGCAAAACAAAATGCCATTCAAGCTGGAGTAGGCGATTTGATTACCTATGCACTGCAAGATGTAACGCAGTTAACCAATCCACTCCCTGATGATGTAATGGGTATGATAATCAGTAACCCTCCTTATGGCGAAAGATTAGAAAGTGAACCTGCTCTTGTTGCATTGCATACAGCGCTTGGTCGTCAAATTAAACAATATTTTGGTGGCTGGCGACTTTCTTTATTTAGTGCTGCGCCACAATTATTAGACTGTTTACAAATGCGTGCCGAAAGACAATTTAAAGCGAAGAATGGTCCATTAGATTGCGTACAAAAAAATTATACAATTGCGCAACGTTCTACCGAACAAGTCAGTACCCCCATATTGCCAGCCGCTGATTTTGCTAATCGTTTACGAAAAAATAAGCAGAAGCTTGAAAAGTGGGCTGCACAAGAACAGCTAGAATGTTATCGCCTTTATGATGCCGATTTACCTGAATACAATGTAGCTATCGATCGTTATAAAGATAAAATAATAGTACAGGAATATGCAGCACCTAAAAATATTGAACCACAAAAAACTCGGCAACGACTGTTTGATATTATCAACGCCACAATGTCAGTGCTAGAACTTACTGCCGATCAGTTAGTTTTAAAAACTCGTGAAAAGCAAAAAGGCAAACAGCAATATCAAAAGTTGAGCCAAAAACAGGATTATTTTTTAGTGCATGAATATGCCATTAATAAACACAAAACTCAATTTTGGGTAAATGTGACTGATTATTTAGATACTGGGCTGTTTTTAGATCATCGTTTAGCACGCAAAATGATTGGTGAGATGAGTTCTGGTAAAGATTTTTTAAATCTGTTTGCTTATACTGGTAGTGCAACTGTTTATGCTGGACTAGGTGGCGCTAAATCAACAACGACAGTTGATATGTCACGTACTTATTTACAATGGGCCGATCGTAATTTGAAACAAAATGGTTTAACTGGTCGACAGCACCGCTTAATTCAAGCTGATTGCTTATTGTATTTAGAACAAAGTGATGGTCAATTCGATCTAATTTTCATTGATCCGCCTACATTTTCGAATTCAAAAAGGATGAGTGATACTTTTGATGTACAACGTGATCACTTAAAAATAATGACACATCTAAAACGGTTATTAAGACCAAATGGAATCATTGTGTTTTCAAACAATAAACGTGGTTTTAAAATGGATAATACTGGTATGCAAAACCTTGGATTGACTTATCAAGAGATCACCAATAAAACATTATCTTTGGACTTTAAACGTAATAAGCAAATTCACTGCTGTTTTATTGTCCAACATCAAAAATAAAATATCACTGAAAATGAAAAAATTTTGACGTAATTCTCCTTAAAATAAATCAGTATAGATCTTTTTAAGGAGAATTGTTTTAATTTAAACTCTTTTTGAAAAATTAAACAAATAAATTCAATGGTAAAAATAAATTGAGTATTACTCGTTTATTTTACCTTTAGTAATGAAAATATTTATAAGAATTCAACCATTATTCGAACAACATCTAAAGCAATTTTTTAATACTTAATCATTTATAAGAGAGAATTAATTGAATTCTAATTACGTTATACTAAAAACTTATTTACAGATTACAACAATCATCAAGGATGATAAATTAGTAAAGAGAATAAATATTTAGAACTTTTATGAATATCGTTATTGATTTTTTATTTCACGAATACGAATACTACTGGTTACTTCACGCCATATGACCATTAACTGATCTTCACTATAGGCTTTACGGCTATCAAGTGGGACAATATAGTACATTTCAACCAATAAGTTGGGATTTTTATTATCAGGCTCTTCCATATTAATGCCTAAATTAAAGATATAACTCTCTTTTTTAAATTCATCGAGGTTTTCATCGTTAAAATCCTTACTTTTAACAATTATTTCCTCTAAATGCAGATTGTGACTCTCACGTGTCCCTTTATAAATTTTTTGCCCTTCACCCTGAATAATAAAATAGTCAGGAATATCAAATAACGAATAACCTCCAGCATAATTATTAAATGTAATACGAAAATAAAAATCATCCCTATCTTCATAACGATAAATGAAATCGATTTCTTTTGGTTTGTCATCATCGCCTTGCATAAAGCCATTTGTAAAACAAAAACCGGGTTCGTTTGGAACAGTAAAATCATCACGAACACGAATGCGTTCAAACAATTTTCGCATTTGCACTATCTTTTCCGGCACATCGTTATTATGGATATCTGGATATTTTTTTCTATCCTCATCATACCGACTGGCCGAACCATTGGTAGCTTCCATTTCAATTTTGAAGGTAACTTCGTCCTGCCAACGATAACCTTCTAAAATTCGGGCTACATCAGGAACTCCCTCACTCTGCATCCGTTCAAAAATAAGACCTTCTATTTCAGCACTATTTGCAACTGACAAAGGGTAGATTGCTTTTAAAAATTTACCATCAATAGGATCGTCTGGTTGAGTGTTTTTTAACTCTTGTTCTCGTCGGGCTAGCATCTGTTTAAAAGGGGGAAAATATTGCTGATTGGTTGCGATATTAATGCCTTGATTATAATCATATTTGAATGAATTTTCTTTGGATGATTTAAATTGTTTTGGTAAATCAATTAAATAGGTTCCTAAGCAACGGGTAGCCGTATCAGTAAGTAGCTCATCGACCTGTTGTTGTTGTTCAGTTGATAAAGTTGCCATATGTATATCCTTGCTAAAAAATTGGTAACTAAAGAGGGTAATCACGAATAAAATAACAATTAAAAAAAAATGTTTTTTATTAAGTTTTAAGTTATGGATCATTATATAACCTTCTGAATAATATCGACTATTGCACGCAAAGCAAACTCTTGACCGATTGCATTTTGATACGCAGGTTCATGTTCAACGGGTATATGCATACGAGCTTGAATCTGATTAAGTGGAATTTCACCAGAACTTTGTGGTACGGTACCATCGCCATTGCTATCGGCTTTTTTTAATATGTATTCTTCCGCAATATTGCCTCTTTTTTCCGAAACGGTTTGGGTTCCCCAAAAAAAATGATAATCGCGTTTAACCTCTTTCCAATCATTAAAGCTTGCTTTAAGAGTTCTGATTTCAGTTATCTCGTTTAAATCTAATCGATTATTAGCACCAATATGATTCATTGCTGGTCGTTTTTCCTCTTTTTGATACCCTTTAATAACCTTACCTTGCCAATGTACAGTTTGATAGGTAAAAAACTGTTTACGCATTTTATTTCTGTTATTTTCTATTCCGAAAAACACATAGGTATTGGGATGATATTTATTAGCGATCTTTTCATGAAAAGGTTTAACATCTCTATAAATTAACTTTTTATAGTTTTGCCAATCAATTCGCATTGTAGCTAAATCATGCTTTGAATTTAATGGATTAATTAAATGCGGTTCACAAACGCACCACCAGTGATCTTTATTTAAATAAATATCATCATAAGGATTCTTTTGAGGAAACGAGTATGATTTTCCGTTAGGAGCAGTAATGATTAACCATTTTGATACATATTTTTCGCTAGGTAACAATTGTAATGGACCAGGAGCTTGAGCACATACAGCCGTCATTTCTGCAGCATCTTTCCCTAAAACATTTGCAGTAGCCCAATTTATCATAGTACTACTACCATAAGCTTCACTTCCTCGTTTCATGCGGGTATAAGCGGCAGCAGCTCCCGTCGAAGGTTGTACACCGTTAATCACACCGTATACTTTTTCACGCCCACCCAGAACTTCAGTATAATAACGCGCAACCAATCCGCCCATAGAATGGGTAATTAAAATCACTTTATCGCAAGTTCTGCCTCGTTTTTTATAAAATCTTGGGATTGTCTCTTCAACTAGGATTTTAAGTCTTTTTGCACTTTTTTCATTAGATTCTAGCCAGTTATAACCCATCGCATAAAGAGGGAAATCATAATCTTTAAAGATCTGAATCTGATCATTATTAAACGTTAACTTTGCTTTTGATCCTTTTTCTAACTCAAAAGGTAAAGCTTTAATCAGACTTTTTACTTTACTGGATAATTGTCCATTTGGTTGAAATAAGTATGATTGAAAGGTTTCTAAAAACTTGCCATAACTCTTATAACCAACGCTTCCCCATCCTCTTGCTCGACGAACACCAAAGAGCCGATTTTCAGGATGGTTATTGATTGCTTGCTTTATTTTTTGATTTCTTATTACTGTTTCGTCATAAATTTTATTAACCTGATATTTGCTATACTTAGCAATATCTTTGATGTATTGTTTTTTTATATTCGAAATTTCCTTTTCTGCTGCATCAATAACAGTTCCACGGTAATCTACCTCTGTTTTTTCAGGATCAAGTTCTTTTTTTCTTGCTTTGGCTCCACCAACACCCCAAAGTGCCCAACCAGCTACTGAAGCCGAACTATCTAAACGCCAAACTTTTTTCGTATTTGAATCCTTACCGTTTGTAGATTTTACCTTTAAATTACTTCCCATTACGCCAGGCAAAAAAATAATAGGTATAACTTTACGCTCTTTTTCAATATGAATTTTTTCCATTTTCTTATTTGAACGTGGTACTGTGTGAAATACGGCACTTTGGGGATCATTATTTTTGTCCATTCTATTTCCTTATTCCTTTATTGGTTACATCATTTTTTGATAAGTGATTAGTTATAAAGTCACTTATCCAATAACTAGGATCGTTACAACTGACTTAGCATAATTTTACTGCTGACTTGTAAATCCCTAACACAGTGAAAAACTATCATTAAATCTGCGTACCTCACGCTTCACTCGACAATGTGCTTGATCTTCGCTCTCTACGACAATAATAAATTCAGTGATTAATCCGTACAAATTGCTTATTTTTACAACATGACCAAATGAGCTGATTTTTGTCACTACTAGTGGAAATTGGTTAAGAGGAAGAGTCAGAAAGATGGCTTGGATATGGAAGGATGCAATTGAAATTTGCTTATCTTTGCAGGTCAAATCCATCTGATATTGCCAAAGTGCATTTGACCACGCTTGACCTTTAATTGATACGACAAAAATACCGGATAACCCGTCGAGCTTATCAACTGAAAACAGATAGTTAGTGTATGATAAGTGTCCGGTAAGCGAAGCTAAGCTATCGTCCAGTTTCTCCATTATGCCCATACAACAATCCTTCATTTGCAAAATGCTATATTGATCTTCATAAAAAACAAGGATACATATAGATGATAATCTGTATTATATAATAATAATTATTTCTTTTTCGTGAGTCAATTAATCTGTTCGTTATGCCAAATAATGACTAAGTCGAGTAATAAATCTGGTTTTCTATTTTATCGATACCAATATTAAGAATTATGCATAAATACATCTAAGAACAATGTGTCATTAATAAAATGAATATTCATAACATGTACAACCTATAATAGATCGCATTGTTATCGATTTGAGTATTCACAAAGATCCTCTGATTACAAATTATTTACGAGGAGTTATTCGCTCCTCGCTATAGATTTAAACAATACAACTCTAAACTAACGAACGACCAAAACTGAGGTTTGCGCGCTACGAACTACACCTGCTGCATTTGATCCTAATAAATGAGTGGTAATATTAGGGCGGCGAGATCCCAGTATAATTAAATCGGGTTTTAGTTCTTCCGCAATATGAAGAATTTCATCCCTTGGGTTACCAAACGCGATAGAAAACGACAATTTTTCTTGCGGTAAATTAACCGAAGCCATTAATTTATTTAACCACTGTTCAGTTTTTACTGTCGCTTTATCTTTAAATTCATCAAATCCAAATGAGTAAGCATTCACAATTGCTGACGCGACAGGTAAAGTATGAAAGAAAATCACCTCAGCATTTGATAATTTTGCTAAACATTCAACATGTGGGATGACTTTTTGGGTCAACTCATCTTCAAGCACATCAATTGGTACTAAAATTTTGTTGTACATAAAACTTTCCCCCTTGATAAAAAACCGGATAAAAGATCATTAACAATATGGTTTAATTGTTCTGTATTTTGATAATCGTGATTTTGATTACTAGGATACGCAATTTGGATTCATTTTTTTATTTTAATAGTTAAGTTAGTTGATGCTCACTATAATATCCTAAATCCAATTTAGAAAAATGAAACTTTTTTTTGCTCATTTCATGACGGAGATCACCATGAGTAATATCATTTACCGTTCTGACATCAAACCAGAACTCGAACAAGCTATTGAGCTTTATCGTCACTGTTCACTAGGTGAACGCCGACCACTTGCAGATTCAACACGATTTCAAGCTATGTTAAATAATGCTAATTTAGTTATAACCGCGTGGCATAATGATAAATTAATTGGTATTGCCCGTTGTTTAACAGATTTTGTCTATATAACTTATTTAGCTGATCTCGCTGTGGATGAGAATTATCAAAAACAAGGTATTGGAAAACAATTGATTAAAGAAGTAAAAAACAATACTCATGAGGGATGCTCAATCACTTTACTAGCAGCACCAAATGCAGTTGATTATTATGAACATATCGGATTTAATGCCCATCCTTCAGCTTGGATTTTAAGAGACTAATCAATATGAGAATCATTTTAGCATCAACATCACTATCACGTAAAAAAGTACTTGAAAAATTCGCTATACCTTTTGAATGTGTCCCACCAATTTGTGACGAAACGCCACTTTCTGGAGAGTCTGCCGAGCAATTAGTGGTACGTTTAGCGAATCTGAAAGCGCAATCCTTAGTCGACATATATCCAAATAGTTTAATTATTGGCTCAGATCAGGTGGGGGTTTTGGAAGATAAAATTGTTTGCAAACCACATACGGTTGAAAATGCTCGTAAACAACTTGCCAATAGCAGTGGCAAAACAGTCTATTTTTATACCGGTATGACAGTTATTAATACTCGTTCGGGTCAATCAACAACTATTTGCGAGCCATTCAAAGTCACTTTTCGTCAGTTAAGTTGTGCAGAAATTGAGGCTTATATCGCAAAAGAGATGCCCTTACAATGTGCAGGTAGTTTTAAATGTGATGAGCTCGGTATAACGCTGTTTGAGAAATTAGAAGGTGATGATATTAATTCTTTAGTCGGATTACCGCTGTTAAAACTTAATAAAATAATGATTGACATGGATTGTAATCCATTATTTCTTTAATAAGTGATGCAAACTCAATAAGTCAGTGTTCACTTAATATTAGGTGAGTGAACATTGACTTATTTATCAATCAACCGTCCTGCCGATAGGTTCATAATATTTTGGCTATAACTTGCCACATCATTATCATGAGTAACAATCAATAAAGTGGTACCTTGTTGATTAATTTCTTTTAGCAGTTGCATAATATCGTTAGAACTTTCCTCATCAAGATCACTGGTTGGTTCATCGGCAATGAGAATTTGTGGCTGGCAAATTAGTGCTCTCAATATCGCAATACGACGCATTTCACCGCCCGACATATTTGCTGGATACACATCTTGCAAATAACTGACTTTGGCTTTTTCCAATAATTTCTGTGCATAACTTAAGCTATTCTGGTTGGAACGCTTAGTTAAATAAAAGGGTAAGCGAATATTATCTATTGCAGTGAGATTAGAAAGTAAACTGCTGCCTTGAGGAATATAACCAATATGCTGATTACGAAACGCCGATACTTGTTGATCATCTAATTCAAATAGATTTACATCATTGAAGGTTACTTTTCCTTGTGTTGGTGTTAATAAACCCGCAATAATATTCAGAAGCGTGGTTTTACCACTACCGGATTTCCCCATAATGCAATTAAAATCGCCTTGTTTCATGCTAAAACTGATATTATTTACTGCTGCAAAAGTTTGCTGAGCACGTTGATAATCTTTACGCAAATTTTTAACATGCAGTTCCATTATTCCCCCTCTCTGAGCGTACTATAAGTATCAAATTTTGTCATAGATAAAGCCGAATAGATACTTGATAATGGACCAATAATTACAGTTAATGCAAATACTCCTACGGCATAGCCTATCGCATCAATAACAGAAAGATTAATGCATGGCAAACCAATGGTTTGGCAGATTAATAAACTAAATGCATATAATAATACGCCTGCTAATAAAATTCCCATTAAGCCACCTAACGCACTAATAATTAAAGATTCACGCAACAACATTTTTACCAAATCTCGACGTGACGCGCCTAAGATACGTAATAAACTGATTTCTCGCTTGCGCTCATTTAAACTTGACGAGAAAATTACAAAAATAATCACTATTGCTAATACCCAAAAAATTACCGATAAACTATATACTACTGTCGAAAAGCCATTTAACCATTTGGAAATCTTACTTAACATACCTTTAGTTATAACAAAATCGAGTTTATAGTCGATAGCATATTTTGGCATAATTTGATTCACAATATCTCTAGGCTGAAAATCGGGAGCAACTTTGATAAAAATTGAAGAAGCATAATCCGCAAAATGATCCACATCGCCTTGTACTAATCCGGCTTCTTTCATTAAGGTATGTGCCGCTTGCATCGTCATGAATACCGAAGTATCAAAGCCCATACCAGTACTGTCCATTTTAGCTGCTATTTTAAATGGATGATTGAAAAACATAACTTCATCGCCAATATTTGAGCTAATTTTCGATCCAACCACTATTTGATTATCAGTAAGAGGCTCAGCTAGTTGCGATTGTAACCAAGGTTTGATCACAAAATCACTTTGCTGATCAAAGCCAATTAGTTGCACTTTTGCAGTACAACAACCTGCGCTGAGAGAAGCGATAAATAACTGAGGTGATATTGCTTGTATTCCTTTTATGTTCTTGATTTTATCAACTAAATCAACCTTTAAATAAAAGCTACTTGGTTCACCACGTAATAAGGCTATTTCTAGATTTTTTTCGTAACCATAAGGAACAACCAAAATATCAGCGCCAAGGCGATCTGCCATACCTGAAATTCCCAAACTGAGGTTTTTCATAATGACACTGCCACCAAAAAGTGTGGCAGAAAACAACACAACAATGATAATTAAACAACAACTGCGAAATGGCCGCCGTTGAATGTTTCGCCACGCCAAATTAGCCAAAGTAATGGGTTGTTCTTGCATGTTTTTATCCTGTTTCCTAACAAAGATGGAGCATATCTAAAAAATGCTTCGTCTGGCTGCTTTATTTAGATAGAAAATATTAACAAGTGATACAATAAATAATAACACGGACAATAATACTAGCGCTGGTTTAGCGCCCATATTACAACGCATCATCTCGTTACTGCATACGCCAATTAAAATGGTTGGAATAGCCGCAGCAAATAACGAAATACAGGCGACCGCCATACTCAATCCCATTCGCAGAAAAATTTTACGACAAAATAGCATCAAGATGCCAATTGCAATAATCATACTCCCCACGCCAATCTCAGCTCTACCTGTCCAAAAGCATTTCATAATTTTTCCAACTCCCGCATGCACATGCTCTGCTTGACCATGCATGGTTGCAGTGGGTAGGTTAACTGTTTCTGGTGGGCAAACGGGTAAAATATACAGAGGAAATAAAATAAATAATATGCCAATAATGATATAAACTAATGATGAAACAATACGATTTTGCATAATTTAAAACCTTTTTGTTAATTATTAATTACTTGGGCAACCTTGCCATGTTCAAGCACAACAGTTGTTTGTGCATGTTTTGATACTTCAAGTGAGTGAGTCACAACAATAATAGTACTCCCTTCTTCGTGCAGTTGATGCAGTAAATTCATAACCATTGCTTCATTGCTTTCGTCTAAATTACCTGTAGGTTCGTCGGCTAATATTAATTTTGGATAATTGATTAAGGCTCGGGCAATACACACACGTTGCTGTTCCCCACCTGATAGCTGATTTGGCAAGTGCTTAGCGCGAGCAGCAAGACCGACCCTTTCCAATGCTTGCATGGCTTCTTTTTCATCAACCATGCTGTGATAATACTGTGCCACCATAACATTTTCCAGTGCAGTTAAATAAGACACTAAATGAAATTGTTGAAAGATAAGACCAATTTTATCACGGCGGATTTCGGTTAATTCGGGTAGAGATAATTGGGTAATGTCTTGTCCATCTAAAATGACTGATCCTAATGATGGTTTATCCATACAACCAATAATATTCATCAAGGTCGTTTTGCCACTGCCTGATGGTCCCATAATAGATAACCACTTGCTCTCTTCAACTACTAAATTCACCTCTGATAAGGCATGAAGAGAACCATAAATCTTAGATACATTATTAACTTCGAGTATATTCATACTTTACATCCTATTCGCCACGCAATACTAATGCTGGCTCAACATCTAATGCACGTTTAACGGGAATTAAACAAGCAATAACCGTCACAATTGCTGATATTAAAACGGTACTGGGTATCAAATAAAATTCAATAATGATTGAACGACCAAAAACGTTAGAACTGATCACCTGCGCAAAAATAAGTCCACAAATCACCCCAATTATCCCCCCAGTAATCCCCAAAACTAATCCCTCCGCTAAAAACTCTTTAGCGATACTTTCATTCTTAGCACCAATGGCCTTTTTAAGACCTATTTCTTTACGCCGCTCCATTACGACAGTCATCATGGTGGTAGCCACGCAAATCATGGTCAAAACTAATACTATAAAAGTCACTAAATAAAGTAATGATGACAGCTTACCTAATACTGAAGTTTCCGATTGTGTCACCCATTTAATTAAATGTGGTTCAATTGTTGCTGATTGGCTTTTAATGACTTCTATATAATGCTTTAACTCATTTTGTGATGCAGTGATACTGACTTCAACAACGTCGGCTTGATCACTCTCCTCGAAAAACTGTTCTAAATCATAAAGATCGACAAAAATAAAATTATCTTCTGCTCTACCGGTTTTAACAATACCGGTAATAGTTAACTCTTCATCAAAATGAGAACCTTGCTTAGATTTACCCGAAATTGATATTTCATGACCAACGTTTAAATTGGTAAAGTTAGCTACATCGGTACCAATCATCACTTCATGGTCTTTTTTGGGCAAACCGCCCTCAATATGCCAATAAGGACTGGTTTTAGTAATTTGATTGAAGTTTGTACCGACAATGGTATAGGGTTGCTGATTAACACGCACATTACCATAGCGAAACGGTGTGACGCCAAGTAGTTTATCTTGTGGTAATAAGCTTACAGCTTTTTGTACATCAACCATTGACATCGTTGGTTGATTATTACCAGGTAATAATAATAAATTCGCACCATAAGAACGAAACTCCTGCCCCATCTGTCTTGGAAGATCAAAACAAAGCGTAACCATACCTAATAATACCGTTGCGCCAATCGCCACGCCTAATAATGCAATAGTAATACGTGAGCGTCGACGAATGAGCGAACTCAATACAGTTTTAATAATAAAGCGTCGATTTTTATTCATCATCATATCTACCTTTGCCCTTATCGTCCATGCAGTACTTCAGTAGGGCGTAAAAACATCATAATACGCAATGCAGGTAGACTACCTAAAAAAGTAATTAGGGCCACCATTATTAATACTAAAGGAACAATAATCATTTTAGGTTCGACAAACGAACCGAATACGGTATGACCAATAATTTGCGCAAAGCCAAGACCAATAAAGTAACCAAAAATACCACCAATTAAGGCAATAATTAAAATTTCGATTAAAATGAGCATGGCAACTGCCCCATTAGTCGCGCCGAGCGCTTTGAGTAAGCCAATTTCGGTACTGCGCTCAATCACATTTGCCGTTACTAAATTTGATATAGCTAAGGCAGAACACATCAATGATAAAACAGTTAACAATAGCATTAATAACTGAGTTTTTTGTAAAATAGAACCTTCTGAATCAGCCACTTGCATAATGGCTTTAACGCGAACATCTGGCATTAGCTCTTCTAGTTGATAAGCAATTGAACTTATATAAGCAGTACAATACCAGGTATCCCATTCGGTGCGGGATAAGCTATTAGGATCTTGCGCTGCTTTACGGGCTAATTCGTTTTCAGGAGTGGTTAATGCGCTCACATCAACTCGTTCAACCAGTCCATTTTTATCAGCTAACTGCTGTGCGATAGGGAGTGGAACATATAATTGTGAATCTTCAACACCACCACTATGAAAAATATTGTGTACGGTTAAAGTTATTTTTTGTTTAGTTAATGCAGAAGTAATCTCGATACGGTCACCTAATTTTAAACTCCACTGTTTAGCCACCGACTCACCAACCATTACACCTTGCAGGTTATCATCAGTCATCTTATCGCCTTCAATTGTCCACCATGATTTCATGGCTAACATACCAGTATCGACCTCATCGCCAGTTGGTATTTTAAGGTGTTGATTAAACCAAGTTCCGACAAGTGTAATGGGTTTATTATTTAACATTGCTTGAACATTAAGATAAGGAGCAAAATCGACAATATTATATGCCCAGAAAATCATCTTAATTTTAACTAAATCTTCTTGTTTGATGTATTGTATCGTTTGTTGATGATCATTATTATCCAACTTGTACATTTCGCTTACTAATGCGGTACTTTTAGGTACAATATTTAGGTTGGCACCATACGCTTTTAATTCTTGATTGACTTTGTCACCAACATCAAACATTACATTTAACATGGCAGTGGCTAAAGAAACACCCAAAGCAACAGTAAGCGCAATTAAAAAGAGCTTCTTTTTTTGGCGTACTAACACGCTTAGTAACATTCTACGAAACATACTCTATTCCTTGGATACTCTTTATTTAAAACGACCTTTTTCGGCTTCAAGATGCGCAGGACGAATCACCATATTGCCGTCAATAATTTCATATTTAAGTGGTACTGGGTTACAACCTCCAGCAAAACCAATAGTAGCAATGTTCATTACGACATCACACAAAATGCAAACGACTTGATTACCACGTTGGTAGTAACCACTTGCGCCACAAATATCACAAGCATCAAAGCCAACACCATAGGCATTTTCGCTTTTTTTAATCACAATAAAGCGAACCAAAGTACCATCGTTTGCTTGGTAACCATAACGATGCAAATTACCATCATTGATGTGATCAAGAGGAATAACAATTAAATTGTCCGCATTGGCTACAATTGGTTCGGCAGGTGTCAGCTCTACCCCTTTTTCAAAAATATAACGCGCTCGTGTCACTGTATAAGCTGTCATAGCAACGCCAGCCATCAGCAATAATGATGTCCTTCTATCCCGAAGTAATTGCGATTTAAGTTTGCGAATTTGTGCTGGATTGCTACCCACTAACGAGGTTGTTTTTGATTTAAAGTAGAGAATAATCGTTAACAGCGATAAGATTGACATAAAAATAAACGTGAAAAAATTGACATGACTTAAAATAAACATCACCCATTCCATCATCCATTTTTGTGAAGCGATAAATCGTCTAACAATTAAAATTTGCATAATATTAATACCATTTTGAATGGTAAAAATAATCATTAAAAGCATTGTGACTATTGTAACTATCCGATTAGATAACCTGCCACACAGTCGATAAGTAAATAAACCAATTAATACACAAATCAGTAAAGCAAAACCATATCCGACCCATTTGAACAAATATTCATTATTAAAAATAGATTCCATTCCGACAGAAAATTCAAATGGATAAAGCATTAAATTCGGTAGGTATTGTGCCGTAATTAATCCACAAGCCAGCACATATAACATTATCAATAAAACCTTAGTCAAGGTTTTATAACAAAAATTTTGCATACAAATGCAAACTAATAAAGGTAAGGCAATAATGACCCAAGGTATAATTATACCAAGATCATAAAATTCACGGACTGCAAATCCAGTGTTACGTTTTAAAATGGCATAAATTAATGCTGCAATAAATCCTAATATGAAACCAACAGAAATAATTTTTTTTTGATGGAAGGTGTTTGATTTGGCTATTATTGCACTGAGAAGTGCAATCATAATTACAGGAATAAACGTATTGTCGGTAACTTTGATAAGATATTGAAGCATAATCATTGCCTGGTTTTTATAATATAGATCGGCGAACTTAATGCTCGCCTTAAATCATCCTAATTTAAAAAACATTATACTGCTTTTTTATAACACATTACCATGCACGAGGGAGATAATCAAAATCCCAAGAAACTTCAATTGGTTTACTCCAGAAACGTCCTTCAACACCAGTCTCTTTGTCTACATGCAATAAATAACCTTGTTTTTCTGGATTTTCAATAATAAAGGTCACTTTATATTTACCTGCACCTTCAAGTTTAATGTTATTACCATAATGTGGACCATCTGATGCACTCATAGGCATAAAGTTACCTTCAATGGCTTTATTACTGCCTTCTTTTTGGATTTTATATTTTACGGTTAAATAAGGAACAAAACTGCCCACTCCATAACCTAATTTATTGCCTTCTGCTGCTGAAATATCAGCTTCAATATGCATGTCAGCCTTTGATGCTGGTAAACCACCAATACCAGCTGGCTCCATATCAACAGGTTGGAAATATACTGCACCAATATGTAATGGACCAACTGTCACTTCGTCACCGATTGGAAATTCTTCAAAACCTTTTTGTTCACCTGGTGCAGGTGCCGCAGCATGAGCAAATGAAGATAATGCACATATTGATGAAATACCCACGGCTATAAATAATTTTTTCATTGGAGACTCCTTTACAATTTAAATAGTAGTTTAACAATCTTATTGATCAGTTTTAGCTACTTTTGATTAACTATCTGTTATTACTCTTTGATAACAGCACTATCACTTTCAGTACATTCTTTGTTTTGTCAAAACAAGGTTACTAAAATAGTCTGTTACTTTTCCACCTTTGTGATTTAATCGTTAAACCTTAACAAGAAAAATTTTTATCTATTGCTCTTTCTGATTATTTTTACTTTTTTTGTAGTACATCACTGACAGTACCACAATAAGTACCATAATTACCTGTGGTATCAATGTCTCGACAGTTGGATAGATACCTAAAATTTCTACCGAATGTACAAAATCAACGGGTGTAACAGGGATAATATCAGCTTCCTGTAACTCTTTTACACCACCGCCAGCAAAAGCTACCGCCATCACATACATTAGCATGCTTGTGCAAATAAAAAATGGTTTAAGTGGTAATCTCACTGCTCCAAAGCGAATGACAATAAAGATAATTGATAAAATGATTGTTCCTACACACAGACCATACCACACCATATCCATATGTTCTTTGGCATCCGCTAACATGGCTTGATAAAAGATAATGGTTTCAGCACCTTCCCTAAATACGGCTAAAAATGCAGCAAATCCTAAGGCAAAACTACTGCCAGTCGTCACCGCTGTTTGGACTTTACCTTCTACATAGCTTTTCCAAGCTTCCGCTTCAGATTTTGAAACCATCCAGTTACTGATAAATAACAGGACAACAGTAGCTAATAACATGGCACCACCTTCCATAATTTCTTGGTTAGCACCGCTTAAACCAACAACAGTATGCAAGGAAATTGCTGCAAGAATGCTAGCAAAAATGGCTACTAATGAGCTAACATACACCACCTTCAACATTGGTTTATTATTAGTACGCACTAAATAGGCAGAAATGGCTGCAATCACCAATATGGCTTCTAAACCTTCACGGAAGATAATGATGAAAGAAGCAAGAAAGACACTCAAACCACTCTCTTTTTTACCATCTAATTCGTTTGCATCTTCATGTAACATTTTTAAAATTACATCGATTTCAGCACGAACTGTTTTATTCGGTGCGCCGTTGGTCATTAATCGCTTAATTTTAGCAAATTGATATTCAGTATCTGTTCCACGCTTTCCTGAAATATAAGACATTACCGCTCGTTCAACGCCATGCTTTTCATAAAAACCAAAATAGGCATTATTAACTCGAGCCTTAGCTCGTTCGACGTCTTTTATGAAATAGATATCATAGGCATCATTTAAGATTACATCCATTTCATCAATAATTTCGTTCCAGCTTTTGTATTGTTTTTCTTTGGCATAAGATGAGGGTACAAAAGCAACCAAGCTAGCAATAAGCAGTAAAGCTAGCGTAAAAAACTTTTTCATAACGTCCTTTACCTTTTTACTTACCTAACAAAATCATACTTAACGGTACATCATCCTTTGGCAATTGTAATGCTTGGCTTATTGCTTCTGATTTAATGGAATGAATATAACGAGCACTTAATTTTAAAGCCGCCGCTGCTAAATACACATTTTGGCTCATAGCACCAACTGCGGTATAACTAAAGTTAGTGATTTCCTCTGGTGTAATATCAGTTAATGCACCTGCATCTAACACAAAGATCAACGAATAAGCTGCACGTTTAGTAAAACTTTGCTGACCAATATCACCACGGATATCTTGATTATTGATTTCGTGCAGGTAATGACCTTCCCATTCATATAAAAAAGTGCCCTTTTCACTTGCAACATAAATGCGCACATAAGGAGCTTTGCCTTTTGCCATCGGTACTGTCCAACCTGACTTACCACGGTTTAATCCGCTAGCGGCCCAAAGTACTGTAGATAATTCATCAACTGTAACTTGCTCTGAAGGAAATCCACCGCCTGGGGTAGATGCGCGTTTTTTAAGACTTTCAAACAGGCTCATTCCATCTTTAGTTTGTGGTGTCGGTAAAGTAATATCGGCATAACAAAATGATAAAGAAAACAATAATAAAAATAGAACGGCAACGGTCTTCCGTAAACCCCAAGGCATAGCACACCTCTGACCTTTTGGTAATAATGTGGTGATATCTTATTGCTAATGATCATAATTATCAATATCAAATAATAATAATTATCATTTTGAAACAAAATTAAACTGATTATAATTATGAATAATAATCAAACCAATTATCGTTATCGAACATACTCAAATCTCAGCTTTATAGCATTTATTAGCTAGTTATAAAAATACTAATCAAAACAAATTCAATAAGAAAATGCACTAGAAAGTTAATAAAGGTTAATGTTAATATTTAATTATAAAACAGATAGTTATAACCATAATCTCTTTATGTACCGGAATAAACCATTGCAGTTCAAAACGGAAATAGAAACTAAGAAAATGTTTCCAATACATACACGGAGTTTTCTTTTGAGTAAAATTCATTCATCTTTTTCAAAAAGTTTCAGATTATACCTATGTTTCAGTATAAAGACATCGAAAATTCACCTAATCAATTTAGAAATAAAATTATTTAATAACAATATGTTAATAAGATACATAATAATAATTAATAATTAATGCTTTAGTACTTTTACTAAAACAGAAGCAGTAGTGAAAGTAATGTTTTGTCAGTTCTTGATGTTCATTAGTTATCTTCGTACAATAAACAAAATTTTTATTTTGGTTTGTTATGCAATTACATTTAGTGATTAATACGTTTGGATCCGATTTGCAGCGCCGTTATGGAGAAAAAATCTATAAATTGACGTTACATGGTGGATTTAGTTGCCCAAATCGTGATGGTACTCTTGGTGTTGGTGGTTGCACTTTTTGTAATGTGGCGTCAATTATCGATGAATCTATCCAAGTCAAATCAATTTCGCAGCAGCTTGCCACACAAGCGCATCAAATGAAAAAATCGAAGCGCTACCTTGCCTACTTTCAAGCTTATACCAGTACTTATGCTGAGGTTGAAATTCTTAAAAATATGTATCAAGAAGCACTCAATAGTGCTGATATTGTCGGTCTTTGTGTTGGTACACGTCCAGATTGTGTACCTAAAGAAGCATTAAACTTACTTGCTCATTATCAAGATCAAGGATACGAAGTTTGGTTAGAACTGGGTTTGCAAACCGCTAATGATCAAACATTACACCATATTAATCGTGGGCATACCTATGACGATTATTACCAAACAGTACAAAAAGCTCGCCAACTGGGGATTAAAGTTTGTACACATTTAATTATTGGTCTACCGAAGGAAACCAAACAAGATAATTTATTTACGTTAGAACAAGTATTAAATTGTGGTGTGGATGGCTTAAAACTGCACCCGTTGCATATTGTTGATGGTAGTATTATGGCCAAGGCATGGCGCGCTGGACGTCTTGATGTGTTGTCATTAGAAGAATATGTAGATATTGCTGGTGATATTATCAGGCAAACTCCAGCGAATATTTTATATCATCGAATTTCAGCCAATGCCAGAAAGCCAACTTTACTTGCCCCTGATTGGTGTGAAAACCATTGGCAATCGATGAATGCCGTCGATCATAATTTACGTCAATTTGGCGTGCAAGGTAGCGCCATCGGCGATAATTATTGTTTTAAATCATAGGATGATTTAATGGATAGCATTCAAATAGTAAATCATGCATAAAATGATTTACTAATCATCCTATCTTGATATTAATGAATGAATTGTAAAATATTTTTCAACGGATTATCAGCAAACTGTAGATGGTAAAACAATGGGCTTGAGTGAACTTGCTGCCCATTTGCAATTATTGCGTAGTGTGGTCAAACAACGCTTCGGCAGTTAGAATTCCTCTTTTAAATTGGTTGGTATGAATAAAAAATAGAGAAATTGAGACTATGATGTCAATAATTGAACATTAAAATATCTGATAAAGCCTTTTTCAAAGGAAAAATTATTCAACTAATTTAAAGGGGTCAATAAGTTGGTTACGATTCAAATGATTTTATACGTAAAAACTCATTTGTATTAACCGTCATAATAAACTTGACTCTTAAAATCAAACTTTGCGCAACAATCAATACTAAGTATATAATATCCCTTTATTACTCGAGGCAATTTGCATGCAATTAGCTTTTTGTATCTATAAATATTTTCCCTATGGCGGTTTGCAACGTGATTTTTTGCAAATTGCTAAAGCCTGTCATGATCGAGGTCATAAAATTCGTGTTTATGTAATGGAGTGGAAAGGCGATATACCTGACGAATTTGAAGTTATATTGGTTGCCAAAAAAGGCCTTTCAAACCATAGCCGAAATCAAGCTTATTACAATTGGGTTAGGGATCATCTTAAGTCTAATCCAGTCGATTGTATTATTGGTTTTAACAAAATGCCCGGCTTAGATGTCTATTTTGCTGGTGATACTTGTTTTGCCGAAAAATCTGCACACAAAGGTTTTTTTTATAAACAATGCAAACGTTATAAACACTATTTAACATTTGAACAAGCTGTTTTTAATCAAACCTCAACCACTAAAATCATGGTGTTAACAAAACAACAAATTCATGATTTCAAAAATTATTATCATACTCAAGATGAACGCTTTTATTTATTACCACCAGGAATTGCTCTAAATCGCAAATACAATGTTTATGCCCCAATAAAGCGTGAACAATTTCGACAAAAGAATCAAATAAGCCAGGATGATTTTGTAATAGTACAAATTGGTTCAGACTTTAAACGTAAAGGAGTTGATCGTTCATTAAAATCCATTGCTGCTTTACCTAATGAATTAAAACAGAAAGTTACCTACTTGGTTGTTGGACAAGATAAACCTGAACCCTATCAAAAATTGGCTCAAGAATTAAATATTACAAAACATGTACGATTCTTTTCAGGTCGCGATGATATTGCGGATTTTTTATTTTCAGCCGATCTTTTACTTCATCCAGCCAGACAAGAAGCTGCAGGTATGGTATTGATTGAAGCATTAGTAGCAGGTGTACCTGTAATGGTTTCGGGTATTTCTGGCTATGCTTTTCACATTAGCCAGGCTAATGCTGGTATTGTATTAACTGAACCTTATCATCAAAATGATTTAGATCAAGCGTTAATTCAGTCAATCAATAATAAAGAGCAATGGCTGAGTTGGCATAAAAATGCCATTGCCTATAGTAATAATGAAGATTTATATCACCTAGCACAGCGAGCAGCAGACATTATTTTAGGATGTCATCATGAATGAGATTAAACTTAAATCACCCTTTAAGCAGTTATGGCAAAAAAAAGATCCCTTTACTGAGGTTGAACGAATTTCAGGTAAAATCTTTCGTGCAGTCAAACAACGTAAAACTTTAAACTTTCAATTAAAAGGTAAATCATATTTTATAAAAATTCACCGTGGTACAACAATTAAAGAGATTGTAAAAAATCTAATTGCGCTACGTTTACCTGTTTTAGATGCTAAACAAGAATGGGATGCCATTCATCGTTTAGAACAAGCTGGTGTAGATACGATGAATGGTCGCGCATTTGGACGAAAAGGTTTGAATCCACTCACACGTCACTCTTTTATTATTACCGAAGATCTTAACCCTACCATGAGTTTAGAAGATTTTACTAAACCATGGTCTACTCAGCCTCCGAATTATCATTTAAAACGTTCATTGATTGTTAATTTAGCAAATATGACCGCTAAAATGCATGCTGCTGGGGTTAATCATCGTGACTGCTATTTATGTCATTTTTTGCTAGATTTACCGTTATATGAAAACCATCAGCATATTAAATTATCAGTAATTGATTTACATCGAGCCCAAACTCGTAATAAAGTCCCTACGCGTTGGCGCGATAAAGATCTAATTGGACTTTATTTTTCATCAAATCATATAGGCTTAACGGATCGGGATATTTGGCGATTTTTGAAAATTTATTTTAATAAGCCACTTAAAACAATTTTACACGATGAAAATGAATTGATTACAAGTGCACAACAAAAAGCAGAACGTATTGGTCATCGGACAAAGAAGTATCAACTGTAACAATAAGGAAATACTATGTTTATTGAGAAAATTGATATTACAGGATTTCGAGGTATAAGCCAGTTATCTTTGAAATTTAACGCAAGTTCAAGCGTACTAATCGGCGAAAACCGTTGGGGACGCTCTAGTTTAATTAGTGCGCTGTCGTTATTATCCCTAAACAATAAGTTTTATCAATTTGTTGACACTGACTTTTATCACGACCAAAATCATGTTTATGGTGATAGCATAAGCATCAAAATTACTTATTGTGAATCGACCTTAAATGAGCTAGATAATCAAGCTTATCATTCATTAATCCCTGTTAGCTTGTATTCAGAACAAGATAAGTTGCGTCGTATTACATACCATATTAGCGCCGATAAACAAGGTGATGATATTATGAGTCAGCATTTGTTGATTGATGCAAAAGATAAACCATTTGATATTGAAGATCCTAAATTATTGATTGCTCAATTAATCGAATTAAACCCAGTAATGGCGCTAAAAAATACAATTAACAGTAATGATTTACCCATTACTAATCAACCACTGTCACAATATTTTGTTGAGAAACTGTCTACTCAATTAAAAAAACATTCTTCACAATTAAGTCAAAATGAATTACAACGTGGTTTGCAGGCTGCTCGGGCACTTTTGGAGTATTATTTTGTGGATCAGCAGCATCGTTATCACTATAAACAAGTTGCTAAAAAAACGAGCCCACGCAGTGAAGACTGGGATTCGCTTGAACATATCAATAATATTTTAGATGATTTAGATGATTATTACTTACGTACAACTTTGTTGGGGGTATTTGGGTCAATTATTAGTGCCAAAGGTAATAGCACCTTATCAGAAAGTTCAGTACCAATTTTAATATTAGAAGAGCCAGAAAGCCAAATTCACCCAATCATTTTATCGGTTGGATTTCGATTACTTAAACATCTACCGACTCAAAAAATTATTACTTCTAATTCAAGTGATTTAGTATCACTTTTTCCATTAGATAGTATATTTCGCTTGATTCGTCTGCCCAGTAAAATTATTGCTAAATACATTGAGCCATATTCTTTTGGAGCGGATGATAGTCGTCGCATTTTGTTTCATATTTTCTATCGACGTGCCAGTGCCATATTTGCTCGTTGTTGGCTATTGGTGGAAGGTGAAACTGAAGTTTGGTTATTACGAGAACTGGCAGAACAAAGTAATTATCATTTAAGTTCGGAAGGTATACAGTTAATCGAATTTGCCCAATGCGGTTTAAAACCGTTGATAAAGTACGCAAATAGAATGGGCATTCATTGGTATGTAATAACCGATGGTGATATAGCAGGTAAAAAATATGCCGATACCGTAAAATCTCTCTGCCCTGAAGGCAAAGATTTAAGTGATTATTTAACCGTATTGCCTGCTCGAGATATTGAAAATTTTTTATTTAAACATGGATTTAGCGATGTTTATAAATTAGCGGCGTATAATACCGTACAATATATTGATATGCCTATAACTAAAATTATTCAAAAAGCTATCCATCGAAGTTCTAAACCGGATTTAGCCATTGCTATTTGTGATAACGCAAAATCCCGTGGTGTAAGTGCTATACCTAATTTGTTAATGGATACATTTGCTAAAATTGTCAAAGCATCAAAAGATTTAGCTTAAGCGTTTATTAAATAAGTATTATTAAATAGATTAGTTAAAAAATATGGTAAATAATTGCTTGGATAACAGTTCAAAACATAGTGGTTATGTCCCGTTATTTTTTTATTTATTGATTTTCCGCCGAATCATTATCGGCGGATAAGCTTTATTAATAAAAGTATTAGCAATTATTTAGTGATACGTTTGTACTTCGCGCGTTTTGGCTCAACAGCATCTGCTCCTAAAGTACGTTTTTTCCATTCTTCATATTCAGTGAAGTTTCCTTCAAAAAACTCAACATGCCCTTCGTCTTGGTAATCCAAAATATGAGTTGCAATACGATCAAGGAACCAGCGGTCGTGCGAAATCACTAAGGCGCAACCAGGAAACTCTAATAACGCATTTTCAAGCGCACGCAATGTCTCAACATCTAGGTCATTGGTCGGTTCATCAAGCAATAACACATTACCACCAACTTGTAATAATTTGGCTAAATGTACCCGACCGCGCTCACCACCTGAAAGTTCACCAACGCGTTTTTGTTGATCAACGCCTTTAAAATTAAAGCGACCGACATAAGCACGACTTGGAATTTCGAAATTGCCAATGCACATAATATCTTGTCCGTTGGATATTTCATCCCATACGGTCTTTTTATCATCCATGCTATCTCGGAATTGATCAACCGATGCTAATTGCACAGTATCACCTAAGTTAATAGTACCTGAATCCGGTTGTTCTTTACCTGACAACATTCTAAACAGGGTTGATTTACCCGCCCCATTTGGGCCAATGATTCCCACAATTGCCCCTTTTGGAATGGTGAATGAAAGATTATCAATCAGTAAGCGATCACCATAAGATTTACTTAAATTACTTACTTCGATAACTTTGTCACCTAAACGTTGCCCAGGTGGAATAAAAAGTTCGTTTGTTTCGTTACGTTTTTGATAATCATTACTGTTTAGCTCTTCAAATCTTGCTAAACGGGCTTTACTTTTCGCTTGACGACCCTTTGGATTTTGCCTTACCCATTCAAGCTCTTTTTCAATCGATTTACGACGTGCAGATTCGGTTGCCGCTTCTTGTGCTAAGCGTTGATCTTTTTGTTCAAGCCAAGATGAGTAGTTGCCTTCCCATGGAATACCTTCACCACGGTCAAGCTCTAAAATCCATCCCGCAACATTATCCAAGAAGTAACGGTCATGGGTTACGGCAACAACTGTTCCTTCATAATCATGCAGAAAACGTTCCAGCCAAGCAACCGACTCAGCGTCAAGATGGTTGGTAGGTTCATCAATTAATAACATATCTGGTTTTTCAAGTAATAACTGACAAATAGCAACGCGACGACGCTCCCCACCGGATAAATTTTCAATTTTCGCATCCCAATCGGGTAAACGTAAGGCATCGGCAGCACGCTCTAATTGGTTATCTAAATTATGTGCATCTTGTGATTGAATAATTGCTTCAAGTTCTGCTTGTTCTTTGGCTAATTTATCAAAATCTGCATCAGGATCAGCGTAGGCTGCATAAACTTCATCTAACCGAGCGAGCGCTTTTTTGGCTTCACCAACCGCCTGTTCAATCGCCTCTCGTACAGTTTGCTTAGGATCAAGCTTGGGCTCTTGAGGTAAATAACCAATTTTAATATCAGGTTGTGGACGAGCTTCGCCTTCAATCTCGGTATCCACTCCGGCCATGATACGTAATAAAGTGGATTTACCTGCACCATTTAAACCTAGCACTCCAATTTTGGCACCCGGAAAAAAACTTAAAGAGATATCTTTTAATATATAGCGTTTAGGGGGAACAATCTTCCCTACGCGGTTCATGGTATAAACATATTGTGCCATAAAACATCATCCGTTTAATTAATTAAAACTAGCAATCGAATCGAATTGCTATGTGATTGATGGCATATATTGTAATGATTCTATCTGTATGGTCTAGGGTTATTTATGAATTATGATGTAAATTAAGAAAATAGTTATCCAGTAGGTGATCTTTAATAGACTAATTAATATATCACCATCCAAAAAGCAGTTATTTAATTCCATTAGATATAAAATATTGGCTTGGAGCTTATCAGTAAAAATATTGAGAATTAACACATCAAATTAATGAAAAATTGAATGATACAGCGGCAAATATTATGCGATATGTTGGTTTTGATTAATAATAAAAAATGGTGGTTTTAATTAAAGTTAAAAACGAGTATTTATTTTGTCTACATTTTTGTAGTGGTTGTTTTTTCATGAGGCATTAACACGAAAACAACAGCAACCTTTTTAATATAAATCACTGAAATATAAATATTATTATCAAAATTGTGAACTTTGTTTTTTAATTTATCCCACCTATAATTAGATGGGATAATCATAAATATCACTAAAATTTACTGTTTACAAAAAAGTAAAAATTTGTTCTTTTGGTAAACGTGATTTAGGTCGATGTGCATTACCATCATTTTCAGATCGATAACCTAGTGTCGCAATCACTAAACTTTTCAATCCTTTTGCTTTTAAATCTAAGATCTCATCCATTTTTTCACAATCAAAACCTTCGACGGCAGTGGAATCAATACCAATAGTAGCAGCGGCGAAAAGCAATTGTCCTAAAGCAAGATAAGCTTGTTTACCCTCCCAACATTGCTGAGACTGAGGTGTTGAGCTATTTAAGTTAACAAAATAACGTCTACCTTGATCCTGAGCATCTTTTAATTCTGCGGTTGGGATACGCCCATCTTTTTCTTCTTGATTTAATAAATTGACCAAATGCGCTTCATCTAATGACGTTTTAATACAAAAAACAATAGTATGTGATGAGTCTGTAACTCGAGGTTGATTAAACTCAGCAATAGCCGGTAAAATTTTATTTTTAACCGTATCATTATTAATCACAAAAAAATGCCATGGCTGAGAATTGACCGATGATGGACTGTTTCTTAAAACCGTTAATAATTGTTCTATTTTTTCTTTAGGAATTTTCTTACTTTTATCGTAATGTTTTGTTGTGTAACGGTTTTGAGAAATTTCGACAATATTCATATCATAACTCCATCTAGATGATTGTTAATAAAGGTAAATTAAGGATTTTTAAATTAGATTAATTAGATATTCTTGTCAAATTTACGATTTGGCTAACATTAAAAAGAATGCATTCAATGTATTTTCAATAAAAATTGATTAATATTGTGCACGCATTTCGCTCAATTACAATATAATTGTTACTTTAATGACATTTCTTTACGGAATTACCAAAAGAAATGGTCACATTAATAAGCTACATCGCTAATTATAATAACCTATATTTATTAATGTATACAAAATATTTACTCTATTATCATTAGATTAAAATGAATAATCAATAAATATTAGCCTTGACATTCAAATTATTATTTGATAAAACTATTGATAATATTTTGAACAATTTAAATTAAACAATTTGAGAGTTTTAATGATTAAAACAAATTACCTTTTGCTCACTCACCTCCTCGCATTTTTTTGCGCGGATGACTTGTGTGTGGAGTAAAGATAATCAATTAAATAACTCGACAAATTAACAAGAACCCGCGCTAAAGTGCGGGTTTTTTTGTTTTCTTAACATGAAATACCGCAATAGCACTAGAATATAAAAAAAGGAAAAAACAATGAGCGATCAAGTCATTATTTTTGATACAACTTTACGCGATGGAGAACAAGCATTACAGGCAAGTTTAAGCGTTAAAGAAAAATTGCAAATCGCGCTTGCGTTAGAAAGAATGCACGTTGATGTCATGGAAGTTGGTTTTCCTATTTCATCTCCTGGTGATTTTGAATCGGTGCAAACCATCGCAAAAACAATTAAAGATAGCCGAGTTTGTGCCCTATCTCGTTGTGTCGATAAAGATATTGATGTTGCAGCAGAAGCGTTAAAAGTTGCCGATCAATTTCGTATTCATACTTTTATGGCAACTTCAACCTTACATGTGCAAGACAAATTAAAAATGACATTTGAAGATGTCGTAAACAGGGCTGTGCACTGTATTAAACGTGCACGTAATTATACTAATGATGTGGAGTTTTCTTGTGAAGATGCAGGCCGTACCCCAATTGATAACTTATGTCGGATTGTTGAAGCAGCAATTCAAGCAGGGGCAACAACGATCAATATTCCAGATACTGTCGGTTATACTGTCCCTTATCAATTTGGTGGCATTATTCGTACCTTATTTGAACGTGTCCCGAACATTGATAAAGCGATTATCTCTGTTCATTGTCATGATGACTTGGGCATGTCGGTGGCTAACTCGATTAGCGCGATTCAAGAAGGCGCTAGGCAAATTGAAGGCGCGATGAATGGTTTGGGAGAACGAGCAGGCAATACAGCCTTAGAAGAAGTTATTATGGCAATAAAAGTTCGTCAAAATATTTTAAACGTTCACACTAATATCAATCATCAAGAAATTTATCGTACCAGCCAAATTGTAAGCCAAATTACTAATACACCAATACCGTCTAATAAGGCGGTTATTGGTAGTAATGCATTTGCACACTCATCAGGAATCCATCAAGATGGGATACTAAAAAACCGCGAAACTTACGAAATCATGACACCTGAATCAATTGGATTAAATCAAATTCAATTGAATCTCACTTCTCGCTCAGGAAGGGCCGCGGTGAAACATCGTTTAGAGGAATTAGGCTATCATGATAAAGATTATAACTTAGATCAAGTCTATAAAGCATTTCTAGAACTTGCCGATAAAAAAGGGCAAGTGTTTGACTACGACCTTGAAGCGCTTATTTTTATAAACCAACTCAAAGATGAAAAAGAGCATTATATTTTGGATTATTTTAATGTTCAATCTGGCTCAACGATTGTATCAACAGCTTCGGTCAGCTTAAAAATTGGAGATAAAAAGTTTTCCGATGCAGCAACGGGTAATGGTCCTGTTGATGCTGTATATCAAGCAATAAATCGAATCACTAATCAACCTATTGCCATTGTTAAATATCAATTAGCCTCAAAAGGACAAGGTGAAAATGCTTTAGGTCAAGTTGATATTGTTGCTGAATACAAAGGACGAAATTTCCATGGAGTAGGACTGGCTACCGATATTGTTCACGCATCGGCATTAGCATTAATTAATGTTTTAAATAATGTTTATCGAGCAAATCAAGTCGCACAAGAAAAACAAAAATTACACCTTGTTTAATATTATTTTGTTATTCAAGTAATAAAGTAAGTCAATACATTAAATTGTTAAGGAATAAGAACATGACACAAACTTACCATATTGCAGTACTACCCGGCGACGGTATTGGTCCAGAAGTAATGAAACAAGCCTATAAAGTACTTGAAGTCATCCGAAAGAAATATAATCTATCTATTACAACCAGTGAATATGATGTTGGTGGCGCTGCAATTGATATTCATGGCTGCCCATTACCTAAAGACACGTTAGAAGGCTGTGAAAAAGCTGATGCAATTTTATTTGGTTCAGTTGGTGGACCTAAATGGACTAATTTACCATCGGATCAACAACCAGAACGTGGAGCATTATTACCCTTACGTAAACACTTTAAATTATTTGCTAATATGCGCCCTGCCCGGTTATACCAAGGTTTAGAAGAGCTTTGTCCATTACGTGCAGATATAGCAAAACATGGGTTTGATATTTTGTGTATGCGTGAATTAACAGGTGGCATCTATTTCGGTTTACCTAAAGGACGTGAAGGTAGCGGAGCTCAAGAAAGAGCCTTTGATACTGAAGTGTATCACCGTTTTGAAATTGAGCGTATCGCTAAAATGGGCTTTGAAGCTGCACGTTTACGTCGTAAAAAAGTGACTTCTGTTGATAAAGCCAATGTACTTCAAACCTCAATTTTATGGCGTGAAGTTGTGACTGAAGTTGCAAAAAATTATCCTGATGTTGCTCTTGAACACATGTATATTGACAATGCCACCATGCAATTAGTAAAAGATCCTTCACAATTTGATGTAATTTTGTGTTCTAATTTATTTGGTGATATTTTGTCCGATGAGTGCGCAATGATTACAGGTTCAATGGGAATGCTACCATCTGCGAGTCTTAATGAGCAAGGATTTGGTTTATACGAACCTGCTGGCGGTAGTGCACCAGATATTGCTGGTAAAAATATTGCTAATCCTGCTGCACAAATCTTGTCATTAGCGTTATTAGTTCGTTACAGCTTAAAACGCGATGATATTGCAACAGCAATCGAAACAGCCGTTAATCAAGCATTAGAAAAAGGCTATCGTACAATTGATCTTGCCCAAAAACAGCCATCAATTTCAACCGATGAAATGGGTGATGTTATTTGTAAACTTATTTAATAGTTTTTGGTCAATCTAATAAAGGGATATTTGAGTATTAAGAATGCATAAGTCATTAATATCTCTTTTAGGTTTTAATGATTATTTAACTATTAGAGAATGATGTATGTTAGCTAAATTTTTAGTACCCGTTATAAGAAATAACAAGGAAAACAGCAATGTCAAAAACACTGTATCAAAAATTGTATGATGCACATATCGTATACGAAGCGCCAAATGAGACGCCTATTTTATATATCGATCGCCATTTAGTTCATGAAGTTACCTCTCCGCAAGCTTTTGATGGTTTACGAGCCATGAATCGTAAAGTACGTCAACCAAATAAAACCTTTGCAACAATGGATCATAACACTTCAACTAAAAGTAATGATCTTAGCGCTTGTAGTGAAATGGCACAAATTCAATTAACTGAACTGGAAAAAAATGCCAAAGAATTCGGGGTTTCGTTATATGGTTTACAAAGCCCTTTACGCGGTATTGTCCATGTTGTCGGACCTGAACAAGGAATGACTTTACCGGGAATGACCATTGTATGTGGTGACTCGCATACAGCCACACATGGAGCGTTTGGTGCATTAGCTTTTGGTATTGGTACTTCAGAAGTTGAGCATGTGTTAGCAACTCAAACTCTAAAACAAGGTCGAGCCAAAACCATGAAAATTGAAGTCAAAGGGCAGGTTGCTGATGGCATTACGGCAAAAGATATAATCCTTGCCATTATTGGTAAAACGACCAGTGCTGGTGGTACTGGGCATGTGGTTGAGTTTTGTGGAGAAGCTATAAAAGCTTTATCCATGGAAGGTCGTATGACTTTATGTAATATGGCAATTGAAATGGGCGCAAAAGCTGGCATTATAGCTCCCGATGAAGTCACATTTGAGTATTTGAAAGGTCGTCAATTTTCACCAAAAGGTGATGAATTTGACAAAGCAGTAGCTTACTGGAAAACATTGAAAACTGATGAAGGCGCCCATTTTGATACCATAGTGACTTTAGAAGGTAAAGATATTGCACCTCAAGTGACATGGGGAACTAACCCAGGTCAAGTAACTTCAATTGATGCTCAAGTGCCAAATCCTAATAATTTTACTGATCCTATCGAAAAAAATTCAGCAGAACGTGCTCTAGCTTATATGGGCCTAACTGCTGGTACCAAAATCTCTGACATAAAAATTAATAAAGTCTTCATTGGTTCTTGTACCAACTCACGTATTGAAGATTTACGCGCAGCTGCTCAGATTGCTAAAGGCCGTAAAGTTGCCGATGGTGTACAAGCATTAGTCGTTCCAGGATCTGGACCTGTTCGAGAACAAGCCGAAGCTGAGGGTTTAGATAAAATCTTCATTGAAGCTGGTTTTGAGTGGCGTTTACCGGGCTGTTCAATGTGTTTAGCGATGAATGATGATAAGTTGGCACCAGGCGATCGCTGTGCATCCACCAGCAACCGCAATTTTGAAGGTCGTCAAGGTCGTGATGCCAGAACGCATTTAGTAAGTCCTGCTATGGCTGCAGCAGCAGCAATTACTGGTCATTTTACTGATATTCGTGAATCATTTTAAGGAGGCTTGTCATGGCTAAATTTACAAAACATACCGGATTGGTCGTTCCTTTAGATGCGGCTAACGTTGATACGGATGCAATTATCCCTAAACAGTTTTTACAAAAAGTAACACGTACAGGCTTTGGTAAACATGCATTTCATGAATGGCGCTTTTTAGATGATGCTGGTCTGCAACCCAATCCTGATTTTGTACTAAACAAACCACGTTATGAAGGGGCGAGTATTTTATTAGCCCGCGAAAACTTTGGCTGCGGCTCTTCACGTGAACATGCGCCATGGGCACTTGCAGATTATGGTTTTAAAACTATCATTGGTTCAAGTTTTGCTGATATTTTTTATAACAACTCATTTAATAATCAGTTACTTTTAGTTAATTTGTCGGAAGAAGATGTTGATGAATTATTTAAAATTGTTGAAGCGAATGAAGGTATCGAATTTACTGTCGATCTGGTTAACGAAGTTGTAATTGCTGATGATAAACAATATTCTTTTAAAATTGATGCGTTTAAACGTCATTGTTTACTAAATGGTTTGGATAATATTGGATTGACTTTACAGCACGAAGCTGCGATCAGCACATTTGAAAATAAAATCCCACCTTTTTTAGCTTAATCATTGAAGGCGCCCTTTAGGCGCCTAACTACGCAAAATCGCCATGGCAATATATTATAATCATATAAAACTGAAATTTTACCAATAAGCAAACGCCTATTTAACCAGTAAAGTTGATACCCAAGCCCCCATCTTCAATATTTATCTATATTTGTTTGCAATACTTAGGCTTAATTACTTGATATGGGCTACTGAGCAGGTCATATTAGTGTTACTGTCGCACCACATGTAAAACAAGTTATTGCCTTATGATCAATCTAATGAAATGATATCTGTTGTGTTTCAAACAGCTAAGGAACATGGTTTAAGTAATCTCATCGACAGTACCAGATTGTGCCGAACAGCATACTTTTGCTGATAGTCAATTTGATTTTGTTGCAAGTCACTATTCCACACACCACTATTGTGACATGGATAAAAGTTGACATGAACTGTATACGATCATTAAAACAAATGGCAAATTAATAATAATGGATGTGGTATTCTTTAAACATCCAGTATCGGATATTTGGTTACAAATAATTGAGGCGTTGCATGATACACCACATGTTTGTGACTATACGCCTCGTGAATAGTTAACCTTTATGACCAAAACAGAATTTACGATCGATAATATTGCTGATCACCCTTTAACATACTGTTTTGATACATAGATTAAACACATGCGCACAACGATACTATTAGTCGAAATTATTGGAACTTATCAAGAATCGCTATTAGTTATACAGAAAATTATTTTTAACGGCAATTTGACGGCTTATTCACAACAAATATTATAATTAATCAAATCAATAGAATTTTTTAATTTTTCCATTCAAATGATTGTAATAACACTTTTGCTTTAACTTATAGCTCAAAGCTGTTTTCGTTGACTTGATGGTGGAATAGACAAAGCTTCTCGATATTTGGCCACTGTCCTTCGAGCAATAATTATTCCTTGCTTTTCCAACATCGAAACTAACTTACTATCACTCAATGGTTTTTTACGGTCTTCTGTGGATATGTATTTTTTTATTAATGCCCGAATAGCTGTTGACGAAGCTTCCCCCCCAGATTCAGTATTAACATGGCTTGAGAAAAAGAATTTTAGTTCAAATATTCCAGCAGGACTCTGTAAATATTTTTGAGTAGTCACACGAGAAATTGTTGATTCATGCATATCAATAGCCGTAGCCACATCCGATAAAATCATTGGTTTCATAGATTCTGCACCATGCTCGAAAAACTCTTGTTGGTGTTCAACAATAAATTGGCTAACTTTTAACAAAGTCTCGTTACGATTTTCTATACTTTTAATAAACCAATTAGCATCTTGTAAATGTGATTTTATATATTGGCTATCGCTTTGACTGGCAATTTTTTCCATAGCTGCATATTGCTGGTTAATACGTAAAGTAGGCATCGTGTCATTATTTAAATCAACAATCCATCTCCCATTCATTTTTTTGACTAATACATCTGGGATCACATAATCTGGAGGGGTAGTATTTACTGAATCACCCGGATAAGGTTGCAAATGCTGAATAAAATCAATAGATTCTTTGAGTTGTTCATCTGTTGCATTCAATATTTTTTTCAGTGTGCGATAATCACGAACTGCTAATAAATCAAGATAATTATCAATAATTTGTTTAACAAATGTTGGTGGAGTCAAATATTGGATTTGAATTGATAAACACTCTTGCAACGTCCTTGCTCCAACCCCTATTGGATCAAAATGCCAAATTCGTTTTAAAACCGTTTCAACTTCTTCAAGTTCAATCTCATCATTACCTTGTTCTTCTAAGATTTCATCCAATGAAACAGTCAAATAGCCTCTTTCATCAATAGCATCAAGAATTGACACAGCAATGGCACGATCAATGTCGCTAAAAGGGGTTAAATCAAGTTGCCATTTTAAATAGTCATATAATGTTTCATGAGTTTCGCCTTGATAAACAGGTAATTCATCATTACGATAATCAGAATGAGTTCCTGAGGGCGTTCCTGCTGTATAAATATCATCTAATGAAGCATCAAGCGGTATATCATCAGGAATTTCTCGGCTATCTAAGGCTTCACGAGTGTCAACGTTTTCACTTAATTCAATTTGCTCAATATTTACTTCATCATATTGATCTGCAATCTCAAGTAACGGATTATTTTCAAGTGCACTTTGAATTTCTTGCTGTAATTCTAACGTTGACAACTGTAACAGTCGTATCGCTAGTTGAAGTTGAGGTGTCATTGACAACTGTTGAGAAATTTTCAGTTGTAAACTGGGTTTTATCATAATCTAAATTCATTTCCTAAGTAAACGCGTTTAACATATTCGTTACTTAAGATATCACTTGGTGAACCCTCAGCAATTAAATGTCCTTTATTTACAATATAAGCCCGTTCACAAACGTCTAATGTTTCGCGCACATTGTGGTCCGTTATTAATACGCCAAGTCCTCTATCGCGTAAATGTTTAATTATATTTTTTATATCAATAACCGATATAGGATCAACTCCTGCGAAAGGTTCGTCAAGTAAAATAAATTTAGGGTTAGCCGCTAACGCTCTAGCAATCTCAACTCTACGTCTTTCACCACCAGATAAAGATTGTCCACTATTGTCACGTATATGGGTGATATGAAATTCCTCAAGAAGTTCTTCAGCTCGTTCAATTTTTTCGTTTTTATCAATATCATTCCGTGTTTCTAAAATGGCCATAATATTGTCAATAACCGAGAGTTTCCTAAAGATTGAAGCTTCTTGAGGTAAATAACCGATTCCCTTTTGAGCTCGTTCGTGTAAAGGTAATATGCTTATATCATGATCATCAAGAAATATTTTACCCGCATTTAAAGTTACAATACCAACAACCATATAAAAAGTGGTGGTTTTACCAGCACCATTAGGCCCTAATAAACCAACAATTTCACCTGAGTTTACAGTTAAACTTACATCTTCAACCACACGACGTTTCTTGTAAATTTTGGCTAAATTTTCCGCTTTTAAAATTGACATTTTATTTATTAATCTCTTTAACTTGGCTTGGAATTATAGTGCTTTTTACTCGACCTTGTTTAGGTTGAGCTAGTATCAACTGCTTTTTAACATTATAAGTAATGATTGAACTAACAACATGATTATCCTGCTGAAATAATTCTGCATTATTCTGCAAGGTGACAATATTTTGTTTAACATCATAGATAATTTGCTCTGAATGTCCTGTCACAATTTTATTATTTTGAGGTAATATTTGTTTAAAGTTTACTGGATTACCATAAGCTGTAATTTTCTGTTTTGTAGAATCCTGCATATCAGTAACAATCACTTTATCAGCTATGATTGTTAAACCATCTTGAGTTATATGTACATTACCACTAAATGTTATGATATTTTTGTCAATATCAATCTGTTGGTTATTAGCATCTATAGTAATAGGTTTATTATTAACTAACATCTTTTTATCTTGTTGTACTTCGGGTGTTGATGTATTTGGTTCATCAGCAAAACACCCATATGAAATAAATAATATAAAAAATAATGGATAAATAAACCGTTTTTGCAATCTCATTTTTTTATTGTGCCCCAGTGTTATAATAAGTTTTTATATTTTCAAGTATGTTCGCGGTTTTTGTTCGTAGATTTCCAGCTAATCCTTGACCCTTTGAAAAAAAACCAACCCCTTTTATAGTAACAAGATCTTTAGAGGTGACATTTTGGGTCGTTAAATCAATAATGGCATTATCTGTTAATATATGCTGTAATTGAGCATCAGTAGTTAAATTATCTAATTGAACATTTTGATTTAGGTAAATCAGCTTATCATTGGTTAACGTAGCTTTTTGTGAGTGAATATGCCATGTAGCAGAATGCATTCGATCATAAATAGTCAAATTGGGTAAATCAAATTCAGTATTATTTGATTCTTCAAAATGTCTAACTTTAACTGATTCTATTTTATAGATGATCTCTCCTGATATGTCATAAATATTTGTTATCATATTATCGCTTTGATATATTGGTGTATCAGTTAAATTGATTGTTGACATTGTATCTGAGTCATCATCTTTCTGATAATTATAATAAACACCAATCACCACAATGATAAGTAAGATATAGATTAAATTTTTTTTATTCATAGCATATTTTTATCACACGAATAAGTTTAATCAATAACAAGGATAAATCGTTATCTTTAAGTTCAGCAATTCAGTTATTTTACTTTATTTTTTATTAAATTAATATCTGACATTAAAAGAAGTTAAATCAATATCAGGTATTAATTCATAAATACTAACATTGCTAATTCGAGCAGAAGAGGGACCCCCATGGTTAAGCCATTCAGTGAATTGGGTTATTTGCAGACTATCTCCTTGAACAAGAATTTCAACATCACCATTATCCAAATTTTTAACGTAACCCAATAATCCAAGTTTTTTCGCTTTTTGTTGAGTAAAAAAACGAAATCCAACCCCTTGTACCCGTCCACTCACTTGAATTTTTAATTGTTTAATCATATTACAACTTTACCCAGTTTTTTCAAAACAAAAACATCCTAGCATAATGATAACCAATAATTTCATTCTTCTTTAACTAAAAGCCAAAGATATAAATCTAACATTTTAAAAATGGTTCGGTTTTACAATCCATGAAATAAAAATTAATCAATAAACCATTCATTTTTTTTCTGCGATACAATTGTTATGGTTTGAAGAATCGTCGACAAATGTTCATGTAAAGCTTGTACTGCAAGCTCTGGATCATGATTTTCCAGTGCAATCAAAATTTTTTCATGTTGTTTAACTAAATCTTCCGGTGGAGAAATATCTTCTAATGTTAAAAATCTTACTCTATCCATCATTGCTTTGATATTTTCTACCGTTTGCCATGCCATGGGACAATCAATTACATTCATTAATATTTGATGGAATTCATCATCTTTTTCCAGAAAATAGCATACATCTTTACATTCATTGGCTTGTTTTTGTTCCGCAAGATTTTTTTGTAACAATGAAATATCTGATTGGCTAATTTCTATAGCGGCGCGTTTGATAATAGCGCATTCAACCGCTTCACGAATAAATTGTCCATCAATTACTTTTTTAATAGAAATTTTGGTTACGAATGTGCCACGTTGAGGGAGAATTTGTACAAGACCTGCTTCAGCTAGTTTAATGAACGCTTCACGAACAGGTTGGCGAGAAACATTGAATTGACTGGAAATTTCTTTTTCTGAAAGTAAAACACCAGGCAATACATAACAGGTAATAATAGCTTTTCTTAATGTACGATAAATTTGTTGATTAACAGGTTCAGAAATATTTAAGTCGATAGATTTAAACATATACCATCTTAAAGTAATAAAATAAATTACTAAGAATAGTAGGTGATTTTTAAGTATATGAAAAGTTTTTTTAATAAAAACTCAAAACAATAAAATGGGTTCTGTCTTATACTTAAATATTTAGAAAAGTGTAATACCATTACTGGTAATTACACTTTGATTTTAGGGATTATTGTTAGTTGTATTGAAAACTCTGCGCTAATTGTTCGACGGTTTGTTTAGCCCCTTTATCCCTTAAAGATAAATAAGCGTTGGTAACTTGATCGATAAAATATTGATTGCTGGATAAATCTTTACCAAAAACATGCGTCAATGATAATAATGCTTTGATTCGTTCTTGATTATCTGGGCTGTTTGATACCAACGCTTTTAGTTGCTCGGCAGCAGGATCACTAACTTCAATAACTTTACCATTATCATCGACACCACTAACATATCGCATCCAAGCCGCGATACCTAAAGCTAAACAATGAAATGGTGTATTATTCGCTAAATGAAAACGAACCGAATCGAGCATGCGTTGTGGTAATTTTAATGTACCATCCATTGCGATTTGCCAAGTACGATGCTTAAGACCCGTGTTACGATAACGATCAAGTAACGAATTCGCGTAGGCTAGTAAATCTATATCTTTTACACGTAAGGTTGTTGCTTGCTCCTGAAGTATAAGGTGACGAGCGGCTTTTACATAATAAGGATCTTGCATACATTCATCTATGTGTAGATACCCAGCCAAATAGCCTAAATAGGCTAAAAAGGAGTGACTACCGTTCAGCATACATAATTTCATTTCTTCATACGGAAAAACATCATTTACTAACTCAGCACCGGATTTTTCCCATTCTGGGCGACCTGCTACAAAATTATCTTCGATAACCCATTGTATGAATGGTTCACCGGCAATACCAACAAGATCCTCTATGCCTCCCAACTGCTTTTGTATTTTTGCCATTGTATCTAACGTTACTGCCGGCACAATTCGATCAACCATTGTAGATGGAAAGCTGACATTTTTTTCAATCCATTGTGTTAAATTTGCATCCCTTATTTTTGCTAAAGCCAAAATCACATTACGTGTTACATGACCATTTTCAGGCATATTGTCACAAGACATGACAGTAAAGGGTTTTAAGCCTTTTTCTTTACGAATACGTAAAGCTTCAACAATTACACCCGGTGCACTTTTAGGATTAGTTGGATTATCTATATCGTGTTTAATAAGTACGTTATTGATATCAATTGATGCTGTTGCGGGTAAATAGCAATAACCTTTTTCGGTAACAGTTAGTGATATAATCGCGATTTGTGGGTGCGTCATGACATCTAGAATTTTCACTATGCCATCTACATCAACATGTAATGCTTCTTTAGCTACACCCACAACTCGGGTAGACCAGTTATCATAGGACATCTCACACACACTAAATAAATAGTTTTGCTCTTTAAGATCAGCGATTTGTTTTTCACCACCCATTAAATTGACTTCACAGTATCCCCAATCACTATTATGTTCTGCAGCTAAAATATCGGTAAACACTGCTTGATGAGCACGATGAAAAGCACCAAAACCAAGATGAACTATTTTCGTTTTAATTTGATTTCTATCATAATTTGGGACAATGACCTCTTTAGGTAGTTGTAATAAAGCTTGATTAGATAATTTCATTATTTTTTTTCCATTTTTATATTTTTATATTTATTCTGCAGCATCTTTTAAATCAGATAAATTACGATCTTTGACTTCTGGCATAAAAATTGCGGAAATTAAACTGATGCATGAATAGAGAATAATCATAACAACAATTGGCCACCAATCATTCACCATATTACAGAAAATTCCCGCTAATATTGGCCCAAACCCTACAGCAATAAGTCCACCCGCTTCTTTGGATATCGCCATTTGTGTAAAACGATTACGAGCCCCAAACATTTCCGCCATTGTAATGTTTTCTAAAGCGAACAGTCCTAATACTGCAACATTATGAATAACAATTAAACATAACATAATGGTATTTACTGGGTGATTTTTATTAACAGTAATGGATAACATTGGATAAGCAAGAATCATTGCTGACAAAGTCATAATGATATAAGGTAGGCGGCGACCAATTTTATCTGATAACAAACCTAAGAAAGGAATTGTGAAGAATCCAACAATCGAACTGATCATTAAAGCATCAGTTGGTATACTTTTTTCAAATAATAATGCTTGTACTAAGTAACCGGCTAAAAAAGTTTGGATTAAACCTGAATTTCCAGCTTGACCAAAACGTAAACCCGTTGCTAACCAAAAAGATTTGCTTTTAAACATTTCTAATAACGAAATATGCTTAATTGATGGTTCATCATTAAATTTTTCTACATTTGCATCACTTATATCATCAAATACAGGACTCTCTTTTAAATTCATTCTAAGCCATATGGCAAAAAACATAACAATGACACTAGCAATGAATGGTACTCGCCAACCCCAAGATATGAGCTGATCTTTGTCCAGTAAAAAAAACATTATTGCCCAAATTGCTGTTGCACTTAAAGTACCACAATTGGTTCCCATTGCGACAAGTGATGAAATAATCCCTCGTTTACCTTTTGGTGCATATTCTGCGAGCATAGTACCAGCACCAGAAATTTCAGCACCAGCACCCAATCCCTGAATAATACGTAAAACAACCAACATTAATGGTGCCAAAATACCAACTTGTGCATAAGTTGGTAAAAATCCTATCAACGTGGTACAAATACCCATCATAGTGATCGTTATAAATAATACTTTCTTTCTACCAATGGCATCCCCCATGCGACCAAAAACAAAAGCGCCAACAATACGTGCAATGTATCCTGCGCCATAGGTTCCCATAGCTAATATCAATGCCATAATTGCTGATTGTTCTGGAAAAAATATTTCGCGAAATACAAGTGCTGCGCCTAAAGAATATAATTGGAAATCCATAAATTCTAATGCGGTTCCAAGCCAACCAGAAACAGCTGCTTTAACTAAATCTGAAGTATTTCTGTCACTTTTATTATTTCCTATCTTATTCATATCTAACTCGCTTATCATTTAGTACATAAAAATTCACCTAACTAAAAGTCAGTAAAACCTTGCAACACTTACTCTGATCTTTTTCGAAAGTTTGGATAGCCTCAATCACATCTGTATAATCAAATCGATGAGTAATAAGTTTTTTAGGATCAATGAGTTTCTTATTTAACCAATTAATAACAATTGGGAATTTATTCGCATTGAGTCGTGAAGAGAATATAGAAAGCTCTTTACTGGTAATGCCCTGTTGTGTTATCTGACATGGATCGCTTGAAAAGCCCATTATGAGAATTCTTGCTGCTGGCGATGCAATTGTAATAGCCTCTTGTAAAATCGATGGGTGACAAGCGGCATCAATAATTACCGTTGGTTTGATATTCAATTTTTCCAATTCATCTTTTACAGAAAATGATGTGTTATTAATAATCCGATCAGCACCGCTATCTTTTGCCATAATTAAACGTTCATCAATGCGATCAACAACGACCACTTCTTTAACGTTATACACACCCTTCAGAGCTTGTACTGAGGTTAATCCCATCGGACCTGCACCATAAATTAATGCAGTATCGTTTGGGGTCGGTTTTAACTGTGCCGTTGAATTAGCAGCTATTGTGAAAGGTTCTATCATTACGGCAAGTTCATCATCGATTTCAGTTGGTATTACATAAGCATTTTTACTTGGTACAACTGCATACTGACTAAATCCACCATCACGATGAACACCCAGTACAGTTAATGATGTACATACATTTGGTCGACCAACCGAGCAAGGATAACAATCTCCACAGCTAAGTACAGGATCGATTGAAACACGCTCACCAATTCTTGATTGCTCAACTCCCTCTCCAACTGCATCAATTACACCAAAAAATTCGTGTCCAATTACTCTTGGATATTTGGCGAAAGGATTATGACCGCGATAAATATGACTATCTGAACCACAAATGCCTACTAATTTAACTTTTACTCTAACTTCTCCAGATTTCGGCAGAGGAACTTCACGCTCTTCAATGGCTAATTCATTAGGTTGTTTTATTACAATACTTTTCATATAAACTCCTTGAACTTACCAATTCCATAAAGTGCCATCTTCTAAACGAGCAATTGGCAGATAAGCTGGGTTGTATGGGTATTTTTTGGCGAGTTTTTCATCAAAATCGATACCTAAACCCGGTTCATCACTTGGATGCATATAACCATCATTAAAAGTCCAATTAGGTGAAAAGACTTCTAACATTTGTTCTGAGTAGCCCATAAACTCCTGTACACCAAAGTTAGGTACCCACATATCAAAATGTAGAGCAGCAGCATGACAAATTGGTGATAAATCAGATGGTCCATGAGAGCCAGTTCTAACTTGATAAAGTGCAGCAAAATCAGCAATACGACGCATGTGAGTAATACCACCTGCATGAGTAATTGTAGTTCGGATATAATCAATCAACTGTTCTTCAATTAGCTGTTTGCAATCCCATATACTGTTAAATACTTCACCGACAGCAATGGGAGTAACTGTATGTTGACGAATTAGACGGAAACATTCTTGATTTTCTGCAGGTGTTGGATCTTCCATCCAAAATAGACGATAATCCTCAATACTTTTACCAAAACGCGCAGCTTCAATTGGAGTTAAGCGATGGTGCATATCATGTAATAAATGCTCGTTGAAACCGAATTTGCTTCTTACCGCTTCAAACAATTTTGGTGTAAAGTCGAGATATTTATCTGTTGCCCAAAACTGCTCTTCAGGATAATTGCCACGCGTAGCAGGCTCATATGCCAGATTTTTCCCTTTGCTTTGACCATATGTCGTTTTCATTCCCGGTATACCGCATTGGACTCGAATTGCTTTAAAACCCATCTCTTTATGTCTAGCATAATCATCCAATACTTCTCCAATATCTTTTCCTGTAGTATGACAATACACCATTACGCCAGTGCGTGAAGCACCGCCCAATAATTGATAAAGTGGCATATTGGCAACTTTACCTTTGATATCCCATAACGCCATATCTATGGCAGATATCGCTGACATCGTCACGGGGCCTCGACGCCAATAGGCACCTTTATAGAAATATTGAAAAATATCTTCTATTTGACTGGCATCTCTCCCTATTAATTGTGGGCAAAGATGATCTTTAAGATAAGAAGCCACTGATAATTCACGTCCATTAAGTGTTGCATCACCAATACCACAAACCCCTTCATCTGTAGTTATTTTCAATGTGACAAAGTTTCGTCCTGGACTGCATACAAAAACTTCGGCTTTAATTATTTTCATTTGATACCTCTTTGTAGAAATTAAGCATCACAAAAATAGCGATATTAATACTACCATACAAGTAGAGTTGTATGTTTTTGCGAGTGGCATCACAAAAATAAGGTAATCTTGTCAAGATGTTTCAGGTTATGGGTACGTTTAAGTAAAAAAATAAGAATAATGTGCAATATTAAGTTAGCAATCATCTCTCATTTGAGTTTCTTGCTTGTATAATGGAGCCAGAAGTATACAGATTTAAACTAAAGCTAACTTGATTAATCAAATCAATGTAATAAAAGTGTTATCGATAATGTCGGCTGTAGTGTCTTATCATTTATAATGATGATTTACATCATTACCAAGTTGACAAAGAATTTTTTTAATTAACGGAAAATATTTTGATACTATTAATAGATAATTATGATTCTTTTACGTTCAATATATATGATTATTTATGCCGATTGGATGCAACTGTCCAAGTGATAAAAAATGATGAAATGACCATTGAACAAATAAAACAGCTCCCCTTTGCTAAAATAATTATTTCACCTGGCCCAGGAACACCAAGTAATGCCGGAGTATCACTTACTGTGATTGCTGAATTTGCTCATTATTGCCCTATATTAGGAATTTGTTTGGGACATCAAGCGATTGCACAGTATTATGGTTATTCTATTTGTAAAGCACCTTTACCTATGCACGGCAAAATCGATGAAATTACACATGATGGTCAAGGATTATTTAAAGGCATTAAAAACCCGCTTTCTATAGTTCGCTATCACTCTTTAATTGTTAACGACAATTTATCTCACACAAACTCTCCACTAATTGTTACTGCGCGCAACAAACAAGGTCTTATTATGGGATTACGTCATAAGACATTACCTATTGAATCGGTGCAATTTCATCCAGAAGCAATCAAAACAGAATCAGGTTTACAAATGATTCATAATTTTATATATGAGTAAAATGAATATGAAAATGTATATTGATTTTGAGAATCAACAGAAATGTTTTTCTGACCCAATAACAATTTTGAGATCTAACGATTACACTACTGTTAAACAGCAATTAGATGCAATTGAAAAATTCACTCAGCAAGGCTTTTATGCGGTCGGTTATCTTGCTTATGAAAGTGCAATGGGATTTAATCAAGCAAATAGAACCAAAAAAATCTCTAACTCAAGTGATGCATTACCTGTGTTACTCTTTGGTATTTACAGGGATTATTCAATAGTTGAATCATCAACCAAAAATGATTATCAACCTTCTCTGTTCGATTTAAAATGCGATACTTCAATTGAAGAATATAATCAAAAAATCGACTATATCCGCGAACAAATTGAATTAGGAAATACTTATCAAACCAATTACACGATTCAATTTAGTGCACCATTTAATGATAATGCCTTTAATTACTATAAATTTTTACAAAAAAATAACCAAGCGCATTATTGTGCTTATCTTGAATTTGAACATTATCAGATTTTATCAATTTCACCTGAGCTATTTTTTAAATTAGACAATCAAACGATTACGACAAGGCCGATGAAAGGAACCGCTGCTCGTGGTTTAAATAATCAACATGATAAACAACAGTTAGAAACATTATTTTCTGAGAAAAATCAGGCTGAAAATATGATGATTGTTGATTTATTACGTAATGATTTAAGCCGAATTGCTAAGACAGGATCAGTCATTGTACCCAAATTATTTTCTACCGAAAAATACCCTACCGTTTGGCAGTTAACCTCAACCATTCAAGCTGAATTAGCAGAAAATGTCAGTTTGTATCAAATTTTTCAAGCATTGTTTCCTTGTGGTTCAATTACTGGTGCACCTAAAACAAGTACAATGCGGATCATTGCAGACACGGAGAACTCACCTAGAGGCATATACTGTGGAACCATAGGTTACATTAAACCCTATAGGAAAGCAGCAATATTTAATATTCCAATTCGGACGTTAACCATTCACAATCAGCAGATACATTATGGTGTTGGAGGAGGAATCACTTGGGATTCAACATCACACGATGAATACGAGGAAATTTTAGCTAAGACCGCTATATTAAACTCCACAACAACGACTCCTCGATATCTTATTGAATCATTATTATTAGAAAATGGGCAATTTTTATTACTCAATGAACATTTAACCAGACTGACTGATTCGGCTAGCTATTTTGATTTTAAATGTGATATTGAATCTATCAAATTGCAATTGGTTAAATTAGCCAATTCAGATACTGAAGGTAGTTATAAAATCAGAATTTTACTACAACAAGATGGTCAATGGAAAATAAGTAAAGATGTTATTAATACAGCTATGAACATTAATGAAATCGTATTGGCACCACAATGCGTGAATAACAAAAATGTCTATTTGTATCACAAAACATCAAACCGTGAACATTTCCCACAATTAACTATAGGTAAGGAATATATTAATTTTAATCAATATAATGAAATAACTGAATTTGTTAACGGCAATCTTGTGCTATTGATTAATAATCAATGGGTAACACCTAAAATTGAATCGGGATTATTGGCTGGTACTATGCGACAATTTTATTTGGATAAAAAACAAATAATTGAAAAAACAATCTTAATTAACGAATTATTAAATGCAGATAAAATTGCCTTTATTAATAGTGTTCGTAAATGGGTTGAAATTGATAATAAAGTATTTGATCGGTTTAAGCGGCTCTTGTGATCTTTTATTATTTAAATATTCCGCCAGAATTCTGACGGAATATTTAATAATTTAATGTGTTATAGAATAAACAAAATCTTGCTCTTCTTCTTGCCAACCTTTTGACAATGCTTTAACTAAAGCATCATAACCATTTTTTGCTAATGGAACATGGCGTTCAAATGGTTTTGTTTCAATATGATTTTTATTATCAGTAACAATCCAACGTCCTTTTATAATTGCATCACCATTATAACTACCATGAAAACCATCAATAAAAAGTTTCACAGTTAATGTTGGTGTGGTCAAAGATGTACTCGAAACCAAATAATCTGGTAGTAACAAACTTAAATCTTGTACTAAACGTTCTTCAAGCTGTTGAGAAAGCGTCGAAACCCATAAATTATTTGTTGCTGTGACATACTTGATATCTTCTGTTTGCAAAACAATACCAGACTTATTTAAAAAACTGACCACATCAACTGAGTCGATCATTAGAAAACGATCGGTTGATTTCAATGTTTTTGGTGTTTGAATAGGTAAACTAGTAGCTAATTGGAAATAACTTTTGTTAGGTATATTCGTTGAACAGCCAACTAATAACATAAATGCAGTTCCGCAAAATGTTAGAAGTAAATTTCTCATCATCTTATTCATTATTTTTTACCCTTTGCTTTCGGTTCTTGATCTTTCTTAATCGGAGCTGAGAAAATCAATGCATTACTTTTATCATTGAGTATATTAAGTAATGGCGTTAATTCATCCATCATTTGTTGAACTTTTTGCAAACTCTCATTCATTTGCTTATTAAGTTCTGATCCTGGTTGTATGCCTTTCATGGTATCATTTAATGTTCTTAAGGTTTTTTGTAGATCTTTTGGCATATTTTGCATTTCATTACTTGCCATTATTTGATTTAATGAATTTATTAAGCGCTGACTTGAAGCGAGCGATTTATTAAATTCCGTCATAGTATTATTCAATGGTAAATGATTAAAATTGTCTAATAACTGCATGACTTTGGCTTGAATTTGAGCAATACCTGTTGACGTTGTTTCTATAGTACTATAACCATATTGATTGGATAAGTTGGCATTATATTTATTTTTTAATTCAGGATAAAAATCAAGATCAATATAAAGCGCACCTGTAAACATATTAGAAGTTTTTAACGAGGCTCTTAATCCATTTTTTTGCTCATTCATTATTAAGTTTGCGATATCGATCTTTTCATCAACCCATTCCGATAAGCGATCAGGCTCAATCCTGATTAAAACAGGTACTTTTTGATTTAAAATAGATGTTTTATCTAACATTTCAGCTGTATAAAATGGGACTTTTGATACTGTACCTAGCCGAATACCATGATATTCAACAGGTGCCCCTTCAACCAATCCTGATATGGATTCAGAGAGCATAATCAGAAACTCTTTATATTCTGTGTATTGTGAATCTTGAATTGATTTTTTATTTTCATATAATTTATATACTGCATATTGCTCAGCTGGCGCTCCTAACTTAGAGCCATCCGGCAAATCAAAACTAATCCCACCAGACATTAAAACATCTAAGGAAGGTACGTTCAGACTAGCACCGGACGAAGACAATGTTAAATCAATGCCTCCTTCCTTCCAAAAGCGGACATTTTGAGTGACTAAAGCATCATAAGGTTTAGTAATAAAAATTTGGTATTTCATTTTACGTGAATTAATATCAAACTCGGAAGTTTCAACATTACCAACACGATAACCATGAAACATCACTGATGCTCCACGTGGAATCACACCATTTTGATCACTTTCAAGATTGACTCGAATTCCTTTAATACTTGGATCAGATAATGGTGGAGTATCGGATAGTATAAAAGGATTATTTTTGAAATTATGCGTATCGTTTCCTGACGCTAACTCAATATAAACACCAGATACAATAGTACCTAACCCTGTCACACCATCACGACCAATCTCCGGTTTGACAACCCAAAAAATAGAATCATTTTTTAGAAGTGGTTCCATATCATTATAGATCCGACCTTTAATAACCACTTTTTCAAAATCTTTTGATAAAGTTACTTCATCGACAATACCGATATCAACACTACGGTTTTTTATAACTGTTTTGCCTGCGACAATACCACTTGCATCTTTCGCAAGTAAGGTAAAAGAAGTCCCTCTATCAGCAAAATGCGAATAGATGATCCAAAGACCAACAATTGCAGTAACAATTGGAATAATCCATATAGCCGAGATAGCTCGAATTTTGATGATTTTCGCTAATTTACTTGATGTTGCCATAGTATTCCTATTTATTATAACTTTTAACTGGAGAGTGATCCCAAATTAAGCGCGGATCAAATTTTTGTGATGCAATCATAGTAATAATCACAACGGTTGCGAAAAAAGTAACTCCTATATCAGGATAAACCCCCATCATTTGTTGATTTCTAACTAGTGAACAAACAACCGATACAACAAATATATCAATCATTGACCATTTACCAATAAACTCAACTGCACCATACAATTTCTTCATTTGCAGGCAATTATGCTTATTTTTTCTTTTCACTGCTATTGCAAAATAGCAAAGCCAGCTTAATGAAATTATTTTCAAAATTGGAATAACGATACTGGCAATAAAAATAACTAATGCCACAGGCACATCACCTGCCTGCCACATATAAATAACACCATCCATAATTGTCGATGTTGATGGTGAACCAAAAACTACCGTTATCATGATCCCAAATACATTCGCAGGAATATAGATAATTAGTGAAGTAACTAATAACGCTATCGTCCACTGTATTTTATCGCGATTTCTCACGGCACTTTTTTGTTTACATCTTGGGCATTTACCAAAAGCTATTGGCATCATGGCATGGCAACAACCGCACAACTTCAAGTTTTGACTTATTGCCGTTTTACCAACTTTTAATGGTGTTTGAGCAAAATTATTAGTATGAATTTCTTCCCAAATTGTTTCTGGTGAAAAAATAACTTGGGCTTTTATATAAAAAAATACAAATAAACAAAATGCCCAAAATGTACTTGTGACACCTATACTGCCATAACTCATTAGTTTTACGAAGCTAACCAAAATGCCTGTGATAAATATTTCAGGCATACACCAATGTTTAAATTTTTCATAAATAATTAATAAATCTCTTTTACGATACTTTGATATTTTAAATTTTGAACAAAGCAAACCAATGATTAGAAGATTTATTATGGGAAAAATTAAAACAAATAAAATAAAAAGTGCTGATATATAACTATATTTATCAAAAAAAAGGGTTTTTGGAATATCTAAAACACTTACACCATTAAAATTACCAACAAGGCGAATATCAATAAAAATAAAACCGCAAGCTACAATAATCATAATCAGTGAACAAACCGCATACATTGCAGCTCGAAATTTCATATTAATGCTTTTTTTGGCTAAAGTTGTATTACAACGAGGACATATAGCTTTATGACCTATTGTTACATCAGCTAATTCTATGACCAAATCACAGTGCGAACATAAAACATATTGTTGTTTATCAACAGTCATTATTTCTCTTTATTTGATAGTTATTTTAAATGTAAAGATGTTTCAGGTTAGCGTAATATTTAAGTAAAAAAATTGATACATTACTTTTACTTTATCACAAGGGGATAATTACTTTTAATATATAAAATGACTAAAACTTCTTCGTTACTCATCATATCAAATGCCATTTTTTTATGAAAGCATTACCAACTCAAATTAGCATAATTTGATTACTCACTTTTGAGTATATCGGTTGGTTAAGAAATGTTTTTTATATATTAAATGAAAAATCTTACCTCAAAATTAAAATGCATAAAACATTATAAAAACCGTATATAAAATTATATCATTATCGAATCCATTCATCTGTTTAAATGTAATCTTGAATCTTTTCGTTTCGTCACTATTTGTTACAATCAAATGAACTATTACCAGTAATATTTAAACAAAAATTGTGAAGGATTTCCCATTATTAACTAAATGATTATTAGATATAAAAAAAACTTGATACTGTATAACAATACAGTATAATGTGTATCAATATACTAACTCATTGGAATTTTATAATATGAACGAAAACAAACAACGAGCACTTTCGGCTGCATTAAGTCAAATAGAAAAACAATTTGGTAAAGGTTCTATTATGCGTTTAGGGGATACCCAAACGTTGGACGTTGATTCTGTCTCTACTGGATCTTTAGGACTCGATATTGCATTAGGTATTGGCGGCTTACCAATGGGTCGAATTGTTGAAATTTTTGGACCAGAATCATCGGGTAAAACAACATTAACTTTATCTGTTATTGCACAAGCGCAAAAAGAAGGCAAAACATGTGCATTTATTGATGCTGAACATGCTTTAGATCCAATTTATGCCGCTAAATTAGGCGTGCAAGTTGATGATTTATTAGTTTCTCAACCTGATACTGGTGAACAGGCACTTGAAATTTGTGATGCCTTAGTTCGTTCTGGTGCTGTTGATGTTATTATTGTTGACTCAGTAGCAGCATTAACACCTAAAGCAGAAATTGAAGGTGAAATGGGTGATTCTCATATGGGATTACAAGCTCGCTTGATGTCACAAGCTTTACGTAAATTAACCGCAAATATTAAAAATGCTAACTGCTTAGTGGTGTTTATTAACCAAATTCGTATGAAAATCGGTGTAATGTTTGGTAATCCAGAAACAACAACTGGCGGTAATGCGCTTAAATTCTATGCATCAGTTCGTTTAGATATTCGACGTATTGGTGCAGTAAAAGAAGGCGAAGATGTTATTGGTAGTGACACACGTGTAAAAGTAGTGAAAAATAAAGTTGCTGCACCATTTAGACAAGCTGAATTTCAAATTCTTTACGGTTGTGGTATTTCTAAAGAAGGAGAATTGATTGATCTAGGTGTCAAACATAAATTAGTTGATAAAGCTGGCGCTTGGTATAGCTACAATGGCGAAAAAGTTGGTCAAGGCAAAGCCAATTCAATTAAGTTTTTACAAGAACATCCAGAAATAGCTGAAGAACTTGAAACAAGACTACGTGATTTATTATTAAACAGTCCTGCCGTTTTTTCTGCTGAGGACGTAGAGACTGCATCGGAAGATGAAAGCTTTGAATAATGGATAAAAAACTCAATAAATTAATCTTAAATAAAGCTGTGCAATTACTTGCACAGCGCGATCATTCATCTTACGAACTAACCAATAAAATTATCCAATTTTTTACAAAAAAAATAAAAAGCTCAGAAGATGAATACTATGAGCAATTGAATCAACTCAAAATTGAAACTGCTGATGTGGTTCAATATTGTACTAATCAAAATTGGATGAGCGATACACAATATATCAAAAAATATATTGTTATGAGATCTAATAAAGGTTATGGAAGATATAAAATCGCTATGGAATTAAAACAACGAGGTCTACCTAATAACTTAACTAATGAACTTTTAAGTAAATTAGATATTAATTGGTCGTATAATGCCTACAAGCAAATATTAAAAAAATTTAACCAAATTAATGTTAAAAATCTCTTGGAAAAACAAAAGATAATGCAATTTTTAGTTACCCGAGGTTATACCCAAGATGATATAAAAGATGTGTATAATTTATTGACTTAAATTTTGATAATATCTAAAATACACAGGAATTAAATTATTCATTACCCATTAGTTAAGCTCACTAAATCATTTTATTTTTCCTTTTATTTGCATGTAATATTAGCTAGAACAACCGTATTATAAAGAATTTTTTACTTTTCTTTACTTTTCAACTTTAGTTGTAACAGGTATATTACTATGTTTAAAAATTTATCGTTTATATGGATGCCTAAATGAAAAGCACTGCAGAAATTCGTCAAAATTTTCTTGACTTTTTCAATAGCAAAGGACATGAAATTGTAGCAAGTAGTTCCCTTGTTCCTCATAATGATCCAACGCTATTATTTACTAACGCGGGAATGAATCAGTTCAAAGATGTATTTCTAGGAATAGAAAAACGTCCCTATACCAGAGCAACAACTGCACAACGTTGTGTTCGCGCTGGCGGTAAACATAATGATTTGGATAATGTGGGTTACACTGCCCGACATCATACTTTTTTTGAAATGTTAGGAAACTTTAGTTTCGGTGACTATTTTAAACATGATGCGATTCATTTTGCTTGGGAGTTATTAACCAGTAGAGAATGGTTTAATATTCCTAAAGAGAAATTAACCGTCACTGTTTATGAAACAGATGATGAAGCATACACAATTTGGGAAAAAGAGATTGGTATACCCAAAGAACGTATCATACGTATCGGTGATAACAAAGGTGCTCCTTTTGCTTCAGACAACTTCTGGCAAATGGGTGATACAGGACCATGCGGACCATGTACAGAAATTTTTTATGATCATGGTGATCACATTTGGGGTGGCCCTCCAGGCAGTCCTGAAGAAGATGGTGACCGATTCATTGAAATTTGGAACATTGTCTTTATGCAGTTTAATCGTCATCCTGATGGCACAATGGAGCCTTTACCAAAGCCATCGGTCGATACTGGTATGGGATTGGAAAGAATTGCTGCAGTTTTACAACATGTTAATTCTAATTATGAAATTGATTTATTTAAAAAATTAATTCATGATGCAGCAGGAATCATTCAAACTAAAAATTTAGAAAGTAAATCTTTACGTGTTATTGCTGACCATATTCGTTCTTGTGCATTTTTAATTTCAGATGGCGTATTGCCTTCTAATGAAGGTCGTGGTTATGTGTTGCGCCGTATTATTCGACGAGCTGTACGTCACGGACATATGTTAGGTGCTAAAGGAATATTTTTCTACAAATTGGTTAAACCTCTCATTGATGTAATGGGAAGTGCAGCAGATGAATTAGCGAATAATCAAAAAATAGTAGAAGATGCACTTAAAATTGAAGAAGAGCAATTCTTAAAAACATTAGAACGAGGATTGTTTTTACTTGATCAAGAATTAGCTAAAATTACCAATTCGGTATTACCTGGTGATGTTGCATTTAAACTTTACGATACTTTTGGTTTTCCATTAGATTTAACCGCAGATGTCTGTCGCGAAAAAAATATTGCCATTGATGAAGATGGATTCAATCTATGTATGGAAGAACAACGTAAACGTGCTCGTGAGTCAAGTGCTTTTAGTGTTGACTATAGCAATGTAATTAAACTTGATGATACTACCGAATTTTTAGGTTATCAAGCTACCGAAGCATCAGGGAAAATAATTGCCATTTTCCAAAATGGTCAAAAAGTTGAAAGTGTCAATGCTGGTGATGAAGCTATTATCATCTTAGATAAAACGCCATTCTATGGAGAATCAGGCGGACAAATTGGTGATAAAGGTTTGTTAACCTCTGCAAACGGCGAGTTTACTGTTTTAGATAGCCAAAAGTATGGCAAAAGCATTGGACATATCGGTAACCTTGTTAAAGGTTCTCTAAAAGTTGGGAACTTAGTAACAGCGGCAATTGATGTTGAGTTAAGAGAACGTATTAAACGCAATCATTCAGCAACCCATTTATTACAAGCTGCATTACAACAAATTTTAGGTAACCATGTTCATCAAAAAGGTTCTTTAGTTACTGATAGTTATCTGCGTTTTGATTTTTCACATAATCAAAGCATTACGCAAGAACAAATTGTTGAAATTGAAAATCTAGTTAATCAACAAATTCGTTGTAATCTACCTGTTGACGTTGAACTGATGCCAATAGATGAAGCTAGAAATAAAGGGGCTATGGCACTATTTGGAGAAAAATATGAAGAAATTGTTCGTGTTTTAACTATGGGCGATTTCTCAATTGAATTATGTGGTGGTACTCATGTAAATAGAACAGGCAATATAGGTTTATTTAAAATAATATCTGAATCAAGCATTGCTTCTGGAGTTCGCCGTATTGAGGCTACTTCTGGGCAAAGTGCAATGGATTTTATACACCAAGAAGCAAATTTATTAAATCAAATTGCACAATTGGTTAAAAGCGATAAATCAGCAGTTTTAGTTCGTGTAGAGCAATTGCTTGAACAAACTAAACTACTTGAAAAAAACATTGAGCAATTAAAAGCGCAAAAAGCTAGCCAACAAAGCGCTCAATTAATTAATCAATGTGAAAAAATCAATAATAAAAATTTACTAATTGCTAAACTTGATAATGTTGAGGCAAAAGTATTACGTACCATGATTGATGATCTTAAAAATCAATTAAAAACGGGAGTAATTATTTTGGCCGCTGTTAATGATAACAAAATCAATTTAGCCGCTGGCGTAACGAATGATTTAATCAATATTGTCAAAGCCGGCGAATTAGTTTCCCAATTAGCATTAAAAGTAGGTGGTAAAGGCGGTGGGCGGCCTGATTTCGCCCAAGCAGGTGGAATGGATCTATCAGCATTACCAGAAGCATTGTCTTCAATGAAAAAGGAAATCAGTAATAAATTACAAGCAAGTTAGCCAGATATATTTCAGTATTGGTTGATATAATATTTATTAACTGAATATTTGAGTATTTCTGTAAAATTCCGTCTTTCTGTCCTATCGATGGGGGGCTGACGAAGCTATATCTTAAAATTGTGATGTATACTTAACTGATATTAGGAGATCTAATGTTAATTTTAACTAGGAGAGTAGGTGAAACACTAATTATTGGTGATGATGTTGTTATTACTATTCTTGGCGTGAAAGGTAATCAAGTCAGAATTGGTATTAATGCACCTAAAGAAGTCTCAATTCATCGAGAAGAGATATACAATAGAATTCATCAATCTCAGAACAAAAATGATGAATTACCTGAGTCCAAAGAGTAATATTGGGCACGAAATAAACAACCAGCACGCGTAAGCAAAAAAATGTTTGACTTATTTTTTGTAAAACGTAATATGTGCGCCACGACATTATGATTTTGTTGTTCAAGCAAAGTCATAATGTTTTTGGTGAGATGGCCGAGAGGCTGAAGGCGCTCCCCTGCTAAGGGAGTATGCGGTCAAAAGCTGCATCGAGGGTTCGAATCCCTCTCTCACCGCCATTTAAAAAAATTAAAATATGCATCCGTAGCTCAGCTGGATAGAGTACCCGGCTACGAACCGGGCGGTCAGGGGTTCGAATCCCTTCGGATGCACCATTTTAACAAATTCAAAATGCATCCGTAGCTCAGCTGGATAGAGTACCCGGCTACGAACCGGGCGGTCAGGGGTTCGAATCCCTTCGGATGCACCATTTTTTTACGAACTTACACGCATCCGTAGCTCAGCTGGATAGAGCACTCGGCTTCGAACCGAGCGGTCAGGGGTTCGAATCCCTTCGGGTGCACCATTGCGGTTGAATCCCGATATAATTCTAGTATACTAAGCTCAAAATATTTAATATCTATAATCAATCTACTTTTTGATTTATATGTTTTGTTAACTGTATTAGAATAATAATTAAAGTAGAAAGATATTTCCTTATTAATAAGAATGGACGTTATTTATGTTGGACCCGAATTTACTCCGAAATGAATTAAATGTTGTCGCTAAAAAATTAGCTCGCCGTGGATTTAAACTAGATGTTGATACTATTAGTCAACTAGAAGAAAAACGCAAAGTACTGCAAATTGAAACTGAAAGCTTACAAGCGCAGCGTAATGCTCGTTCTAAAGCTATTGGTGAAGCTAAGGCTCGAGGCGAAGACATTACAGCTGTACGTGAAGAAGTTAATAAAATCGGTGAAAAACTGAATAATGCTAAAGCTGAGCTTGAAACCTTATTAACTAAAATCAAAGATATTACCTCTACGATTCCGAATACTCCTGATGATTCTGTACCTGATGGTAAAGATGAAAACGACAACGTCGAAATTTCTCGCTTTGGAACTCCAAGAATATTTGACTTTCCAATACAAGATCATGTTGCATTAGGTGAACGTTTAGGGGGGCTCGACTTTGCTGCAGGTGTAAAACTTACTGGTTCACGTTTTGTTGTTATGAAGTCACAGATAGCTCGCCTACATCGTGCTATCACACAATTTATGTTAGATCTTCATACAGAGAAACATGGTTATGCTGAAGTTTATGTGCCCTACCTTGTCAATCAAACTACTTTGTACGGTACCGGACAATTACCAAAATTTGCAGATGACTTATTTCACACAAAACCGCTTGATGAAGAATCAGAAAGCAGTAATTATGCCCTAATTCCAACTGCTGAAGTACCAGTAACTAATTTGGTACGTGACGAGATTCTTGATGAAAGTGTGTTACCTCTAAAAATGACCGCGCATACCCCATGCTTCCGTTCTGAAGCTGGCTCTTACGGTAAAGACACTCGTGGTTTAATCCGTATGCATCAATTTGACAAAGTAGAATTAGTCCAAATTGTTAAACCCGAAGAATCAATGAAAGCTTTAGAAGAATTAACCGCACACGCAGAAAAAGTTTTACAATTATTAGAATTACCATATCGCAAAATTGTATTATGTGCAGGTGATATGGGCTTTGGATCATGTAAAACATATGATCTTGAAGTATGGGTACCGGCACAAAATACTTACCGTGAAATTTCTTCTTGTTCGAATATGTGGGATTTCCAAGCTCGTCGTATGCAAGCACGTTATCGTAATAAAGCTGATAATAAAACTTATTTAGTACATACGTTAAATGGCTCTGGTTTAGCTGTAGGGCGCACGTTAGTTGCAATTTTGGAAAACTATCAGCAAGCTGATGGAAAAATTAAAATTCCGTCCGTACTAGTACCTTATATGAATGGTGTAGAGATAATTGGATAAATAAAATTTGTCCGGCTTTCATTACATATAGATAATAGCGCTAATAATTAGCGCTATTTTTTATTAATAAAGGTGAAAAAATGATAAAGGGCGTTGCGCTTTCAATATTTGCATCATGTCTTTTTGGTTTACTATATTACTACCCTGTTCTATTACAACCACTGTCCGTTATTGATATCTTTTGCTGGCGATTATTAACCTCCTTTCCTGCAATAATTTCTCTAATTATTGTCGAAAAACAAGGGTCAGCAATTATCAATCTATTTGTTCGGATTAAACAACAACCCTTGATTTTAATCGGTCTCATATTTTCTTCATTTCTATTGACCATCCAAATGTTGATTTTTATTTGGGCTCCGATCAATGGTCATGGATTATCAGCTTCACTAGGCTATTTTTTACTGCCATTAACGATGGTCGTTTTTGGACAAATATTCTATAAAGAAAAACTGAGTATTTTTCGAAAAGTAGCAATTCTGCTAGCCTGCATAGGTGTTGTTTTAGAAATTTATATAACTGGCGCTTTTTCGTGGGAAACAGCGGTTATTGCATTGGGTTACCCAATTTACTTTATGACACGCCGTAAATTACAAATAGAAGGCATTTCAGGGACATTTTCAGATTTCTTTTTTATCTTTGTTGGCTGCCTCATTTATTTTAATTTGCATTACTCTTTAAATCAGATTATAAGTGATCTATCTCACTTTCATATTTTTATTCCAATGCTAGGTATCATTACAGCCATTGCTTTTGCCATGTATTTTGTTGCTAGACAGTTGTTACCGCTTGGATTATTTGGATTGCTCGGATATGTAGAGCCAGTACTGCTTACTCTTGTATCGGTGTTATTTTTACATGAATCTGTTTCTAAAGAGCAGGTTGTACCATATGGACTTATTTGGTTATCTGTATGTGTTTTAGCATTAGAAGGTAGTATTTATCTATTACGTACAGTAAAGCGCAAAAAATTGAAATAACTGCCAATAGGCACCATAATAGGAGCCTATTAACAATGGATAGTTAACTATTTGCTGAATGTTACTGGTTGACCATAACTTTCTATAATTGCTTGAATTCTGTCAAGTGTTTCACGAGGCGGAGCTTCTACGCCTTGTAGTTTGTATTCATCGCCCATGGTATCCCATTTATAAGCGCCCATTTTATGATAAGGAAGTAATTCCACTCGTTCTATATTATTCATACCTTCAATAAATTTACCAAGCAAATGTGCTGAGTTATCGTCATCTGTCCACCCAGGAACAACTACGTATCGAATCCAAGTCCGTTTATTAATTTTTTGGAGGTGTTTGGCAAATTCAAGCACACGTTTATTAGATACTCCGACAAGTTTTTGATGAATTTCATCATTGATTTGCTTCAAATCAAGCATTACTAAATCTGTTACCTCTAAAAGCTCATCAACCGTTTGGTCTAACTGCCTCGCATAACCATTAGTATCTAAACATGTACTAATACCTTCTTTATGGCAGGCTTTAAACCATTCAGTGATAAATTCAGATTGCAAGGTAGCCTCGCCACCTGATGCTGTAACACCGCCACCATTAGGGATAATAAAACTTTTATAAGAAACAATTTCTTTCATCAGTTCTTCAACAGTGACTTCTCGCCCAGCTTTCAAATCCCATGTATCACGATTATGGCAATACAAACAACGCATTAAACAGCCTTGAAAAAAAACAATGAAGCGAATTCCAGGACCATCAACAGTACCAAAGGATTCAAAAGAATGAATACGACCTTTTATAGGTTGTTTCGTTGTCATAATAATATTTTGTTCCATACATATTCTCTAATAATTACTCACATTGCTTTTTGCTTTATACTTTTCATTCTTATTTTAACTCAGATAATACTTTGCTTACACCAATTGCATTAATTGATATGATGTGTATTTAACTAAATTATACAAAAGAACAACAATATCTCATTATTCTTGCTGCACTATGATTTTGTTAACTTTAAAGCAACTATTTTTCTATTTAATAAAAAAATAGCGCCTTTAAGGCGCTATTTTAAGTTTAGTTGTTCAATTAACTAAATTACATTGATTGAGTGAAAGTACGTGTAATAACGTCTTTTTGTTGCTCTTTAGTTAATGAATTGAAACGTACTGCATATCCAGAAACACGAATTGTTAATTGTGGATATTTTTCAGGATGTTCCATCGCATCTAATAAAGTTTCGCGATTTAATACGTTCACATTTAAATGTTGACCACCTTCAACAGTAGCTTCATGGTGGAAATAACCATCCATTAAACCTGCTAGGTTACGTTTGCGTGCATCATCATCTTTACCTAATGCATTTGGAACGATAGAGAAAGTATATGAAATGCCATCTTTAGCGTAAGCAAATGGAAGTTTAGCAACAGATGTTAATGAAGCAACAGCACCTTTTTGGTCTCGTCCATGCATTGGGTTAGCACCTGGTCCAAATGGCGCACCAGCACGACGACCGTCTGGAGTATTACCAGTTTTCTTACCATATACAACATTTGAAGTAATGGTTAATACTGACTGAGTAGGAATTGCATTACGATAAGTTTTAAGTTTTTGAATTTTCTTCATGAAACGTTCAACTAAATCAACAGCAATATCATCTACACGCGGATCATTGTTACCGAATTGTGGATATTCACCTTCGATTTCAAAATCAGTTGCTAAACCATCTTCATCACGAATCGTTTTTACTTTTGCGTACTTAATTGCAGATAATGAGTCAGCAGCTACAGATAAACCAGCAATACCACAAGCCATAGTACGAATAACATCACGGTCATGCAACGCCATTAATGACGCTTCATAGCTGTATTTATCGTGCATATAATGAATAGCATTTAAAGCCGTTACGTATTGTTTCGCTAACCAATCCATAAAGTGATCTAAACGAGCGAACACTTTGTCAAAATCAAGATATTCGTCAGTGATTGGCTCTTCTTTAGGACCAACTTGCATTTTTAATTTTTCATCCACACCACCATTGATTGCGTATAGAAGAGTTTTTGCAAGGTTAGCACGAGCACCAAAGAATTGCATTTGTTTACCAACGATCATTGGGCTTACACAACATGCAATTGCATAGTCATCATTATTAAAGTCAGGACGCATTAAATCATCATTTTCATATTGTAATGATGAAGTATCAATTGATACTTTAGATGCAAATTCTTTAAATCCACTTGGTAAGTGTTCAGACCAAAGGATAGTCATGTTTGGTTCCGGTGATGGACCCATTGTATATAAAGTATTTAAGAAACGGAAAGATGTCTTAGTTACTAAAGTACGACCATCAACACCCATACCAGCAATAGATTCAGTTGCCCAAATTGGATCGCCAGAGAATAATTCATCATATTCAGGTGTACGTAAGAAACGAACCATACGTAATTTCATCACGAAATGGTCGACGATTTCTTGTGCTTCTTGCTCAGTGATTAAACCAGCTTCTAAATCACGTTGGAAGTAAATATCAAAGAACGTCGAAGTACGACCTAATGACATTGCCGCACCATTTTGAGATTTAACCGCAGCTAAGTAACCAAAATAAGTCCATTGAACAGCTTCTTGTGCAGTTGTTGCTGGTGCTGAAATATCAAAACCATATTTTGCAGCCATTTCTTTAATTTGACCAAGTGCACGATGTTGCTCAGCAATTTCTTCACGACGTTGCATCGTCATTGGTAAATCAACACCATTTTCAAAGTCAGCTTGTAATGAAGTAAATTGAGCATATTTATCTTGCATTAAGTAATCAATACCGTAAAGTGCCACACGACGGTAGTCACCAATGATACGACCACGGCCATACGCATCAGGAAGACCAGTAATAACGCCTGATTTACGACAACGAAGGATATCTGGAGTATAAATATCAAACACACCTTGATTGTGAGTTTTACGATATTCAGTAAAGATTTTTTTGACTAGTGGATCTAAAGTTCTATCGTAAGCTTTACAAGAGTTTTCAATCATCTTGATACCACCAAACGGAATAATAGCACGTTTTAATGGTTTTTCAGTTTGTAAACCGACAATCTTCTCTAAATCTTTTTCGATGTAACCCGCATCATGAGCAGTAATAGTGGAAATTACACTCGTATCAAAATCAACTGGTGTATGAGTGGAGTTTTCAAATTTGATGCCTTCCATCACTTTTTCCCACAATTTAGTGGTTGCATCTGTAGCGCCAGCTAAGAAAGATTCATCACCCTCATAAGGTGTATAATTCGTTTGAATGAAATCACGAACATTGACATTATTTTGCCAATCACCTTCTTTAAATCCTTTCCAAGCCTTTGCTTGTACTTCGTTTAAATTACTCATAATTATTAACCTCAGGTTTACAAAAATATCTATTTACCCTCTCCTATATGAGGATAAATATCATAAAATCAATGTGGTTTACGCAAATATAAAGCCCAATATGGTAGCGCTACAGCTAAACCACCTAAAATATTTCCAATTGTTACAGGAATTAAATTATTTAAAACAAAATGCTCTACAGTCAGTTCTTTAAATGTATCTGGCGATACCCCTACTGCAGTCCAAAACTCAGGAGATGCAAAGTTATTAATTACAATTCCCATAGGAATCATAAACATGTTTGCAATACTATGCTCAAAACCGCTTGCAACGAACATTGCTACAGGTAAAACCATAATTAACATTTTATCAAGTAAGCTACGTCCAGCATAACTTAACCAAGCTGCCAAGCAAACCATCAAATTAGCCAATAAACCAAGAAAGACGGCTTCAATAAAAGTATGGTGTAACTTATGATCTGCTGTTTGTAGGACATTTAAACCCCACATTCCGTTAGCTACCATATATTGACCAGAACACCAAATAACTGTTACAAACAGTATAGCACCAATAAAGTTACCAATATAGACTAAAATCCAATTACGGATCATTTTTGTCCAACTAACTTTATGAGTCATTTTTGGTAAAATCGTCAATACAGTTGAAGTAAAGAGATCTGCACCACAACAGACTACTAACATTAATCCTAATGAGAAACAGATGCCACCAACTAGTTTAGCTAAACCAAAAGCAACCGTTGCAGTGCCAGTTGTTACAGTAATATAAAATACGAAAGCAATAGAAATAAACACGCCTGCGATAATCGCAGATAAAATAGTACTATATGGGTGTTTACTTAATTTGTAGTTGCCGAGGTCTTCAGCAATTTGTGTCATTTGTGCGGGGGAATATGAATCCACAAGTTTATCGGTACTCAAACTAACATCCTCAAAAAAACTAGGGTTTTATGAGACGCATAGTATACTCAAAATTTGAAGTAGATCACGTTTTTTTTTATTAAAAAATTTTTAAATTTTAAAAATCTTATTTTTTTAAAGATATTACTTCCAATAAAACAATACCCCTATTTCTTGTTTCTTATTTTATTTGTAATAGCTAGTATTATTTAACTTAATTTTATCTGTTATCTAATATATTACTCACTTTTATCAGATAGTTACGTGATTCCTGAGAGACATGTGACGTGACTAATTTTCGAAAAACTTGTTGTGGCGTCATTGAATTAATAATATCAATTGCTCGAACCCGATCATTAGAAAACGTGCGCAATACACTACCTGCCCCACCATTATAAGAAGTAATCATTGCATACCTTAAAGATATGGGATTATTAATACCAGCCAAATATTTTGTTTTTAATAATGATAAGTAAGCTGTACCCATATCGACATTATTATGTGGATCCAGTAAATATTTTCGACTCGGTTCTCCAGACTTACCACGTAATTGAAAAATATCCCGTCCAGCGGTATGCTGCTGTACTTGCATTAATCCAAGCGCATCTGAACGACTTACAGCATAAGGGTTAAAAGCAGACTCGACTTCCATAATTGCTAGAATCAACCTTTCATCAATGAAATAGCGGTTTGAAGCTTCCGTCACTAATGGTAAGAATTTTCTTGCCCGTTCACTAATGTGATTAGGGACCAATTTGATTTCAACATAAGTAATTTTATGCATTCCTGATGAGCGAACTTTCAAGTTATTAGCAAGCACATAATCAGCAAAATTATTTGCTCGACCACTCCAACGAATGGGTTGTTGTTCTTGATCTAAAACCTGATTATATAAAAAAGGTTCTTGTGACAAATTTTGATTAAATTTATCATAACGGATGATATCAACCGGTTCAGGCATTAATAGTGTTGAAACTATTGCTTCTTTCAAAGATTCTATGGGTAAATCGGATAAAGTTTCAATGGTTATCACCCCAGAAACGAAGTTGATATGAACTCGAGTTTGCAAGTTATCTTCATACTGAACATAATCTTTTGGACCAGCAATAAGGACTTCCTGCGGTCCCCAAATTTCTTCTATATTATTTGCATATTGACTAATTAAAATATTGAAGGCATTAGTATCTTTAATATAAAAATCTTCATTTTCTTTAGCTGAATTATTACCTGAACATCCATTTAAAAGACTTACCGCTATAAATAAGATAATGATATTTTTATTGTTTTTCATGTTATACCTCAGTTTTGGGGTTTATATCCATTAATAACAATCTCTTCACCTTCAAATAAAAATTTAACCATTTCCGTTTCAATTTGTTTACGATGCTCAGGATTCATCATATTAAGTTTATTTTCGTTAATTAACATAGTTTGCTTTTTGAGCCATTCTTGCCATGCAGGTTTTGATATTTCATTGAAAATACGCTTACCAAGTTCACCTGGATAAAGCTGAAAATCTAAACCATCTGCTTCTTTTTTTAAATAATGGCAATAAATAATACGACTCATTTTTAACTCTTTTAAGTGCAATTAACCAACATAATTTGATTATACCTGAAAATAATTATAGAAAAGAAGCAAATTAATGAATAGGTTTTAAATTTAAATATTTTTTACAGATGAATATTAATTCACTATATTTGAATAATTATTTACTTTACTCAACAATTAATTAGCATAAAATAAACGATATTCCATTCAATAAAAATAGATCAGGACTTAACAATGCAAGCAAAAATCACACGCCAACTCTTTGATAAGGTCATTTTACCTGTTTATGCCCCAGCCCAATTTATACCTGTTAAAGGGCAAGGCAGCCGAGTATGGGATCAGAATGGTGAAGAATACATTGATTTTGCTGGTGGCATAGCAGTCAATGCCCTAGGTCATTGCCATCCAAAATTAGTTAAAGCGTTGCATGAGCAAAGTGAAAAAATATGGCATGTTAGTAATGTTTTCACCAACGAACCCGCATTAAATTTAGCACAAAAACTAATTGATAATACTTTTGCTGATCGTGTTTTTTTTGCCAATTCAGGAGCTGAAGCAAATGAAGCGGCTTTTAAATTGGCTCGGTATTATGCTATCGAAAAATACAATCCTTATAAAACCAAAATTATCGCCTTTCATCAATCCTTTCATGGACGAACATTTTTTACCGTGTCTGTAGGCGGTCAAGCTAAATATTCAGATGGTTTTGGTCCAAAACCTGCTGACATTATTCATGTTCCATTTAATAATTTTGATGCAGTAAAAGCAGTGATAGATGATCATACCTGTGCTGTCGTGCTAGAACCTGTACAAGGTGAAGGAGGATTAACTTGCGCTTCAGTGGAGTTTTTAAAAGGTGTTCGCGAACTTTGTAATAAATATAATGCTTTGCTTATTTTTGATGAGGTTCAATGTGGAATGGGTCGAACAGGAAGTTTATATACTTATCAACAATATGATGTAACACCGGATATTTTGACTTCTGCCAAAGCGCTGGGCGGTGGATTTCCAATTAGTGCCATGCTAACAACAGAAGACATTGCTACAATAATGCATCCTGGTGTCCATGGTACAACTTATGGCGGTAATCCTTTAGCTTGTGCTGTTGGTTGTGAAGCATTTGATATCATTAACACAACAGAAGTTTTAGAAGGGGTGCAAAAACGACGTGCAATCTTTATTGAACAACTTGAAAAGATTAATGATAGATATAAAGTATTTCGAGAATATCGTGGTAAAGGTCTATTATTAGGCGCAGAACTACAACCAGAGTTCCATAACAAAGCTCGAGATTTTTTAAACGTTGCAACAGAATTTAAAGTAATGATATTAAATGCTGGATCTAACGTATTACGTTTTACTCCTTCATTAATTATCTCGGAAGAAGAAATTCAAGAAGGTATGATACGATTTACAAAAGCAGTCGAAAAAGTTGTCAATGCCTGAGTTTTTCTATACAGTAGCGGCATTTAAATCAATTAAGTGCCATTATAGCATTTAAAGGATACTTTTTATGACTGATATTCGTCCATTAAATTATGCAAAAACACATTTTATCTTAAGTGCACCTGATATTTCTCATTTACCAAGTGACAGTGGTGTAGAAGTAGCATTTGCTGGCAGATCGAATGCAGGTAAATCCAGTGCTCTCAACACATTAACCAACCAGAAGTCTTTAGCTCGAACAAGTAAAACACCGGGACGGACACAATTAATCAACCTTTTTGAGGTAGAAACAAATTGCCGATTAGTGGACTTACCGGGTTATGGTTATGCTCAGGTTCCTGAAGCAATAAAACGTCAATGGCAAAAATCACTAGGAGAATATTTACAAAAACGCGAAAGTTTATTGGGATTAGTGGTTTTAATGGATATAAGACATCCTCTAAAAGATTTAGATCAACAGATGATTCATTGGGCAGTTTCAGTAGAAATCCCAGTCATGTTATTACTCACTAAAGCGGATAAACTTGCTTCTGGTGCAGTTAAAAAACAGGTCAATATGGTAAAAGAGGCTATTTTACCTTTCCAAGGTGATATTACTGTCACGCCTTTTTCCTCTCCTAAACGAGTAGGACTTGAAGCGTTAAAACAAAAATTAGATGAATGGTTTAATCAACAATAACGAGAGGAATCATTCAATGGATAGTTCAGCATTTTCATTTCAATTTTTATCACCCGATCTTATTGTCAAGAGTTTATCTTCAATTGGCATTTATATAAATTCGGGTTTAACTGCTTTAAATAGTTATGAAAATCGCGTCTATCAATTTCACGATGAAGAACATAAACGTTATGTTGCTAAATTTTATCGCCCCCATCGTTGGAGTCGAGAACAAATAGTCGAAGAACACAAGTTTACAGAACAGCTATACCTTGCTGATATTCCTGTAGTATCGCCAATTGCACATAATAATAATACATTACATGAGTATCAAGGTTATTTGTTTGCTTTATTTCCTAGTTTTGGTGGTAGACCCTATGAGATAGATAATCGAAATCAAATGGAGTCGGTAGGTACTTTGATTGGTCGAATTCATCAAATTGGTGCAACACAAACTTTCTCATACCGTCCAATTATTGGACTTGAAGAGTATCTTTATCGTCCACAAGATATCCTATTATCATCGGCCTATATTCCCAAAAATATACAACTTGATCTTAAAACTGTATTAGCAAAGCTTATCAAAACAGTTGAACAATATTGGCATACTGATTGGCAACCTATACGCTTACATGCTGATTGCCATGCAGGCAATATTTTATGGCGCGATAGTGCTACGCTTGTGGATTTTGATGATTCTCGTAATGGTCCAGCAATTCAAGATCTTTGGATGCTGTTATATGGAAACCAACAAGCTCAGCGCTTACAATTAGAAGAATTGATTGAATTGTATCAAGAGTTTTATAATTTTGATAAAGGACAACTCAAACTAATTGAACCTTTACGAACTATGCGAATGGTGCATCAATTAGCTTGGATCGTAGAACGATGGAAAGATCCTGCCTTTCCTACTGCCTTTTCATGGATAACCGATGTCGATTATTGGCACCGACAATTATCAGAATTCAATCAACAGATAAATGCGCTTACTGCGCCACCTTTACAATTAATGTCAATGTGTTAAGAACATATTAATGAACAAAATGATAAGTAACAACATTATTGATTATGCAAAGTAAAACTGTGACATGGTTTCTATATATTATAAGAACCGCTAAACAATCTTTATATACAGGAATCACAACCGATGTGGTTAGGCGTTTGCATCAGCATCAAAATGGAAGTGGTGCTAAATATTTAAAAGGTCATAAAGATCTTCGTATTGTTTACCAACTACATGTTGGCGATAAAGCAACAGCTTTAAAGCTGGAGTATCATATAAAACAACTTTCCAAACAGAAAAAAGAACAATTGGTGGTAAACGCTCCAGACTTAGCGAAATTATTAACTACTATTAATCAATAAGTTAATTAATAAATTGATAAGAATTTTAGGAATTTGTAACTGCAAAATTATTTTCAACATTTACAATACTAATGGTATACAAAAGCATTAACCAATTTATTTGCTGACTAACATACGCTTAAACAAAAGCCACATTTTTTAATGTTTTTGCAATTAATTTAGTTTAGTTTATTTATTTTAATGTAAGAGATTAGAATCAAATCAACCTTAAAATAGCTGTAATACAGTCCAAAGAATTTCAGTATAACCAATAAAATAAAAATTGATATTTTTAAAACAAAATGATCTCCTTTATTTTTTTGAGGAAAAAATAGTTTGGCATTCTTATTGAATTAGTAACATAAATAAAAAATGAAAAATTGATCAAAAAGTAACTCATGTGAATACTAATAACCATTTCTTGGTACGCTAAATATCAGCAATAACTTTAACATTCACTCCTTAACCATTAGTAAAGTTAATCACTGTAAAACAAGGGACACGTATGGCGGTAATCCATCTATCCCTTATTCCAGGGTTGTAAACATTTTTACCTTTTGACAATCTCACCAATAACTTCTGCCCTAACACCGTTGATTTGTTGACAAAATTACCTCAAATTTTTTAAATAATTAAAGATAAATCTGTGATGAATCATCATTAAAGTGAATAATTTCACGTTTATAGAAAAAATGATGTTATCTATTTAAAGTTAGAAAATTTACATTTTTAGGTACTCACCCGTATATAGAAATGCATTACTATTAGTTATTGATGAGACGAGATTTATACATACTTTATTTGTATATTAAAATAGAAGCACTGAGAGTATTATCTAATCTCTTTGCGTCTATCAACTTGTACCTACCTTAAAAATCGACTGTTTCATTTACTTTATGCTTGATAGTGTTTAAGATAAACCAATTTTTTGATACATCTTGGGACTTAAAATTTGAATAACTTTGCAAACATTATTGAAATCGAACGCGGTGATATAAAGTTCGCGTATGTGGAAAATGATGAAATCAACTATTTAAACCTTTTTGACCAATTTTTGGCAGAAGAAGGACATCATGAGCTTCTTGACCCCAGTGATAAGTTGGAGCGATATACTTATTTAATAAATCATAATCAAAGCAAATTTATTTTTAAGATCGATGGAGGTGTAGAGAAGCGTTTAGAGCGTCGTATTATTGCCATGATGACTGGTGATTTTTATTTCAATTTAATTCATAAGTTAGCAAAAATTTCACTTGATAAATGTGACATCGCTTATGAGCTATACTTGGTAGCTTTTGATAAAAAAACTCAACGTCACTATATGATATTCAATTTTGTGGAAGGTCGTTCCTTGAAATGGGAAGAAATGAATAAATATGGTGTTCAAGTAAAGAACTGTATTGAAAAATTACATAGTTATAATTTGGTTTCAAATGATGTACATGGCGGTAATTTTATTTTAACACCTGAAGGAAAGATTAAAGCAATTGATTTAACCAATTCAGGTTTTATTTGGTTAACGAAGGCCAATGATGCAATCGAGTTAAAAGAACGTTTTAACATCAAAATCAAAGTCCCTGTTATGGCGATGGCAATAAAAAAATTCACCCATGGATTTAAAAAATTATCTCGAAAATTACGAGGTAAAGAGATGTAAAATAATGAGAAAAATGCTATTTTCTCTCATATCTAAATTGTTATTTTAATAGTATATCTTATTGAATTAATGCTAATAAATAACCTATTTTTGATTATTATTCTTATTGCTTTTACAGACACTAATAAATCAATTGGTAAACAACTAGAATTAGTTGGCTTATTCTACAAAGGGCGTTGCATGAAAAATTTAATTGGGATTTTAACAATATTTGCTTTGCTAACTGGCTGTACCTCTCAAAAAATGATGTTAATTTATAAAACTGAGGGAGTCGAAATAGGTCAAAACACGTCTGGCATAGATATATTAAAAAAATACAGTATTTCAAAACCTATCACCGCACTTCGCTCTTCATTATCGCTCTGCATCGCTCAAGAACTTGATAATAGTCCAGTAGTGCTCATTAATGAGAATTATTATGGTTCACATTGGTGGTCTTATTACAATATGCCTAATCATCAATCAATCACTGTTAGCGGTGGCGAAACAATAAAACTTGTTGAAGGTAATAATGTTGTTGCTAGTGCTGTAACAAATTATCAATATTATTCAAAATATTTTGTAAGTTATACTTTAACTGCGACTCGTAACAAAAATGATATCAATTATCTATTTAGTAATATTAAGCAAGCTCAGCAATATTCTGGTTCATCAGTAAATGATGGATTTGAAAATATCAAAACTGTTGCAAGAGCTCATCCTGATCTCGTTATTGAGTCTCTAAATAAAGAAGTTGCTAAAATTCACGAGTGTTTAGAACGTCAATAATGTTGTCATCATGCATAACAATTTTGTAAAAAAGTTTGAGATTAAGTATACATTTAAGTATATTTTTAATTAGGTAACTATTTTTGGTGATACAATAAATTCACTCAATGCAATATGTTAATAGTTTAATAACTATCGTTTTAAATTATATGAACTTTCTATTGTAAATCAGATAACACCACCGTCTTCCCTCCTCTTTATTGAGATTATTTTTACATATTCCAAAAATAACTCGTATCAAGATTATGGTGATGTTATTGCTAATATAACTAACATTAAATATGTCATTTCATAGTAATGCATTCATTTAAAGGATATATCCGTTTCACAAAATTAAAACCAACTTATATAACATATTAAATAATTTAACAATCGATTAATTAAATTATAATAATAATGACTAAATTATTATTGATAATGGTTCTAATTACTATATTATTATTTATTACTAAAGATTTATTACGCAATAAAAGGAAAAAATAAGCAATGGAAAAAAAACAATTAGTTGGAATTATTATTTTTAGTAGTTTATTAATGGGTTGTGCTCAAGAGTCATCAAAAACCATCGTATCCCCAACAGTCAATAGTTATAACTCACAATATAATGGTGTAAAAACCAATATTGCCATAGGTAAATTCGAAAACCGTTCAAATTATCAAAATGGTATATTTTCAGATGGTATTGATAGACTTGGTAATCAATCAAAAACATTACTCATCAGTCATTTACAGCAAACAAATCATTTCAATGTATTAGATAGAACAAATATGGGTGAACTAGCTGCTGAAGCGAATTATAAAAAACAAAAACAAAACATAATTGGTGCCAATTACATTATTTCTGGTGATGTCACTGAGTTCGGACGCAAAGAAGTGGGTGATCATCAGTTATGGGGAATTCTTGGAAAAGGTAAACAGCAAATTGCTTATGCTAAAGTTAATTTGAACATCATAGATATTAATACATCTCAAGTGGTTTACAGTGTGCAAGGAGCAGGTGAATACAGTTTATCCAATCGTGAAATTATAGGTTTTGGTGGTAAGGCTAGTTATGATTCCACTCTTAACGGAAAAGTACTAGATCTCGCTATTCGAGAGGCGATTAATAATCTCGTTAATGGAATAAATTACGGTGCATGGAAACCTGCAACTAAATAAAAAATTAGATTTTAATTATTAAAGGATTATTATAATGTTAAAAAAACAATATATTACATATTTATTGTTTTCAGGAGTTTTGTTGTTATTAAGCGGTTGCCAATCCTCGAAAACAATCTATTATTGGGAGGGTTATCAAGAAAATCTTTATAACTATAACCTATCAGATAAATCAAGCCATTCTGAACAAATTAAAGCTCTAGAAAAAACCATTGAAAAAGCAAAATCAGCCAATAAACCTATTCCTCCAGGATTACATGCTCATTTAGGATTGTTATATACAACTGTAGGAAACAATAATAAAGCTATGGAACAATTTGAGTTAGAAAAATCACTTTTTCCAGAATCCAAAAACTTTATTGAGTTTGTTGAACACAAATATCAAGGACATTAATTAATGAAGAATAAAATTATTGCTCTATTAGGAACTTTATTGGCACTTTTTATGCTAGTTGGCTGCTCAACACAAAAAGGAAGCTACGATTACACCGCATTTAAAGAAAGCAAACCAGCATCTATATTGGTATTATTACCTACCAATCATTCAAATGAATTGAGTGCCAGCTTTGGTGTTTTTTCACAAGTAACATTTCCATTATCTGAAGCTGGGTATTATGTTTTTCCAGTTAACTTAACTTATGAAGTATTTAAACAAAATGGCTTAATCGTTGCAGATGAGATTCAATCGGTTAGTTTAGCAAAGATACGAAAAATTTTTAATCCTGATGCTGTTTTATTTATTAATATTCAAAATTATGGAACAAATTATCAAATCATTCAAAGTGACACACGAGTAACATTAGACGCAAAATTAGTCGATGCTCGTTCTGAAAAAATTCTTTGGACTGGCTCTGCTTCAGCGTCAAGTTTAGAAAACCAACAAACTAGCAACAGCCTAATTTCAACTCTAATTTCTGCCGCAATAACACAAATTACGAATACAGTTAGAGATCACAGTGTTGCTATTTCTGGAGTCGCTACAGCACGATTATTTACTCCCAATCCAATAAAAGCAGATGGAATTTTATATGGGCCTTATGCAGCGACTAAAGTAGAAAATTAGGTTAACCCTTAATCAAATTCATATAAATAAAATCATTTATTGTGAATGCAAGGCGGTATCTTTTACCGTCTTTTTTATATAAATATTATACTATTATATTTTATTCTTGTTTAATACTTTCTATTGAATAATACTACCGATTTTTTATTGGTTATGTTAATTATGCTCTGCTAATACAACAATATTTCCAATTAATATTTTTTGACATGTCCAGTCAAATTCTTCCTCCAATTGAATATGGTTTAGTCATACTTAATCCAACAAATATCGTTGTAAAATTATTTATCGCTTTTTACAAATTGAGTTGGTGCAAGAGTGCTTACTTCGATAGTTTTTCCTGATTGACTATGATGTAACAAATTTAAAAATTTTGAAAAACTTAAATAACTTACATTAATTACAAAATCAGTTATATAAATTTCTTATTCTTCTGAATTTTGCGTCAACAATTATACTGTTTTAAAATTCCCAATAGAAGTTTCACAATAAAAAGGTTGAGTTATGAACATGACAAAGGATTTCGAAATTAATAAAATTTACGTAGGATCGCTTCCCTTACCCATTTTTGTGATTTGTTCAATTATTGTAATTATTGCAGCCCAATTGGATATGTTACCAAAAACATTGATTGGAGGATTTGCTGTTATTTTACCATTGGGATGGTTTTTAGGAACTGTAGGTCAAAATATCCCTTTTTTTAAAAAATTTGGAGCTCCAGCAATTTTGTCCTTAATTGTACCTTCACTATTCGTTTATTACGATGTTTTTGATGCGAATACTTTAACAGCAGTCAAAATGTTAATGAAAGATTCTAATTTCCTACTCTTTTATATTGCCAGCTTAGTATGTGGTAGTATTTTAGGTATGCATAGAGTCATTTTAATACACGGTTTTATTCGTATGATGATTCCGATGTTACTTGGGATGTGTTTAGCTGCTTTAGTTGGTGTCTGTGTTGCTGTTGCTTTTGGTGACACTTGGGAACATGCATTTTTCTATACTGTTTCGCCTGTTATGGCGGGAGGAATTGGTGAGGGGGTATTACAACTTTCAAACGCTTATAGTAATATTCTTGAGCAAGATTATGACAAATTTGTGAGTGCATTAATTCCTGCAACAGTCGTAGGTAACTTTTTTGCAATTACCTTCACTGCCATAATGAGTCGAATTGGTGAAATTAAGCCTCATTTAAGTGGACATGGACAACTGGTAAAAATCGAATTTGCTGGGTTAGCAGATGCATTAAAAGAAGATAAAACATCATTAGATGCCAGAGCAATGAGTGGTGCGGTGATGATTTTAGCCACATTGTTCATATTTGGTATGATTTTAGAAAAGATAACGCATTTTCCTGGTCCCGTATTAATGATTATTGCCACGGCATTTGTTAAATATTTTCGTTTATTACCCGAAAGTGTCGAACGTGGAAGTCAGCAATGGTATAAATTTATCTCGGGTAATTTTACCTTTCCATTAATGGCAGGTTTAGGTCTGTTATATATTGATTTAGGTAGTGTTGTAAATGTTCTAACAATCCCTTACTTTATCACAATCATTTCTGTAGTATTTACCGTTTCAATGACAGGTTTTATCTGTAGTTTTTTTCTGAAAATGTATCCCGTCGAAGCCTCAATCATCTCATCATGTCAAAGCGGTATGGGTGGAACTGGTGATGTCGCTATTTTGTCAACGGCAAATAGAATGAACCTAATGCCATTTGCACAAGTTGCAACAAGATTAGGAGGAGCTTTGATGGTGATATGTACTACAGCACTATTAAGATCTTTATATATGTAATGACATAATATTATAAACTAATGGAGAGTGATAATTTTAAGAATAATTAATACAATATCAATAACAAAATATTAATTATTGATTTGATATTTTTTAAGTGAAATTGGAAAGGAATAATTATGACAACAGTTCAAGAAAAAGCTTTAGCCATCAGTAAACAAAAGCATGGTAAATTTGAAATCCACTCAAAAGTACCGGTTAATTCAATGTCGGATCTTAGCGTTGCTTATACTCCCGGTGTGGCAGCAGTTTGTACTGAGATCGCAAAAAATCCTGAATCTGTTTATGAGTATACGAGTAAACGTAATTTAGTGGCGGTTATTACCGATGGATCAGCGGTATTGGGACTTGGTAACATTGGACCAGAAGCAGCTATTCCGGTTATGGAAGGTAAAGCAATATTATTTAAACAATTTGCGAATGTAGATGCAATTCCCTTATCTTTAAATACACAAGATTCTGATGAACTAGTTAATTATATTGCTGCGCTGGCTCCATCCTTTGGTGGCATTAATCTTGAAGACATCAGTGCTCCACGGTGTTTTGAAATTGAAAAACGTCTCCAAGAAATCTTAGATATTCCTGTTTTCCATGATGACCAGCATGGTACTGCAATTGTTGTTTTAGCTGCATTATTTAATGCCTTGAAAGTTGTAAATAAAAGTATTGAATCAGCTAAGGTAGTTATAAATGGTGGGGGAGCCGCTGGATTAGCTATTGCAGATATGTTACTAGCAGCTGGGGTAACAGATCTTAAAGTTGTCGATAAAATAGGAATTTTATCTGAAGATGATAGCTCTTTACCTTCCCATCATATAGCAATAGCAAAACGAACTAATCGTTCAAGACAGCGAGGAACCTTACAAGATGCAATAAAAAATGCAGATGTGTTCATTGGTGTTTCAGCACCTGGTGTGTTAAAACCTGATTGGGTTTCTACAATGGCAGAAAAATCAATTATTTTTGCCATGGCTAATCCAACACCTGAAATTTTTCCAGAAGAAGCCAAAGCAGCTGGTGCTTACATTGTTGGTACAGGACGTAGTGATTATCCAAACCAAATCAACAATGTACTTGCTTTTCCTGGTATTTTTAGAGGGGCTTTAGATGCGAGAGCCAAAAATATTACGTTGGAAATGCAATTAGCAGCCGCTAAAGGGTTAGCGAGCATCGTATCTAATGATAAATTGTCAGCAGATTGTATCTTACCAAATGCCTTTGAACCCAATGTGGCAAAAATAGTTGCAGAAAGTGTAAAAAATGCAGCTAAAGAGTAGTGATCATTCTGAAATTATCTAATTTATTTCAAATACACCTACTAATAATTTTTTTGTTAGTAGGTATTTAATACGTTAGAACAATAATGTTGGTATTAAAAAATTGAATAATAAAAATGAAGTATCTCTTTAATCGATTAACACTGAAAGCTAAACTCATCACACTGATTTGTTTGGTTTTTATACTTTCAGTGATTGTACAAAATATATACATTATTCATGTTGTGAACGACGAGTATTTCGATCATTCGCGTCAACAAGTTGAAAAAATAGCTAATATAATTTCAAATTCAAATGATTTTATTGATAAAATGCAAAGCCCAACCCTACTAAATCTAGATTTTATTCAAATAAATACTGAACAAATCCGAAGATTGACGCAAGTCGATTTTGTCGTCATTTTCAATATGCAAGGTGTACGTTACTCTCATCCTGATAAAAATAAAATAGGTCGATTCGTTGTTGGCGGTGATGAACAAAGAGCATTAAAAGGTGAATCTTACACATCAATCGCTAAAGGAACTTTAGGTAACTCTGTACGTGCATTTAGCCCTATTTTTAATGAACACAATCATCAAATTGGCGGAATACTGGTAGGTCAAACTCTAAAGAAAATTGATCATTTAGCTGCAAAGACAAGTCAACCAATTTGGTTATCACTGGTTGCATCATTAGTCATTGCTATCATTTTGGCCTCATTGCTTTCTCGTAATATAAAAAAAATCCTACATGGACTTGAGCCATTAGAAATGGCGCAGCTATTTGAAGAAAGAAATGCAATTATAAGAACAGTTAAAGAAGGTATCGTTGTGGTTAATCGTCAAGGCTTTATTACCCAAATTAACAATGAAGCAAGGCGCATATTACGCATTAATAACAGTAAAGAGAATATTATTGGACATCAAATTGATGACATTATTCCCAATACCCGATTATATGAAGTCATGATGACTGGTGTTGCACAATATGATTGTGAACAAAACATTAATGGTGTTGTGATTCTTACCAATAGGACACCTTTGTTTGTAAGAGAATCATTAGTTGGAGCCATTGCTTCGTTTCGGGATATGACTGAGGTTCGACAGTTGGCCGAAAATCTTACCGGTGTGAATCGGTATGTCGATGCATTACGTTCTCAATCTCATGAATTCAACAATAAATTACATGTAATTTATGGTTTAGCATGCAACAATAATAAGCAAGAACTCATTGAGTACTTGAAGGAAATAATAGGTAATAAACAAGCTGAATCAAATGTGATTAGTCAAACAATAAAAGATCCTATTCTTGCTGGTTTCTTAAACAGCAAATTTATCAGGGCGAGAGAACTAGGTGTTAGTCTATCTTTGAATGTTGATGGTGAATTAAAAGTGATTCCCAATCCCTCTGTAACACATGGTTTGATAACAATTCTTGGTAATCTCATTGATAATGGTTTAGATGCAGTTCAATTTTTAGATAAAAAACAGATAGATGTGAATTTAATTATATCCAATCAGACCTTTCAAATGGAAATTAATGATAATGGTAAAGGTATTTCTGAAGAAGATACACACTATATTTTTCAAAAAGGATATTCAACTAAAGGGGATAATCGAGGGATTGGACTTTATTTGGTTTTAGCAAGCATTGATGAATTAAATGGTTATATTCAATTATGTGATTTAGATAATAAAAAAGGTGCCTGTTTTAAAGTATTATTACCTTTGAAAGAGATCTATAGAGAGAAAGAAATTCATGATTGAAGTTTTAATAGTTGAAGATGATCCTATGGTTGCTGAATTAAACAAAAAATATTTACAAATGATCACAGGTTTCAATTTAATTGCTAATGTCAATGATGGAGAACAAGCATTACATTTTATTCATGATAACCATATTGATCTCATTTTACTTGATGTCTTTATGCCAAAACTAAATGGGCTTGAACTTTTACAACATATACGTATTAGTTATCCGCAAATTGATATAATAATGGTTACAGCTGCATGTAACGCTAGTGATATCCAAACAGCATTACGGTTAGGAGTAATTGATTATATAGTTAAACCTTTTACTTTTGAGCGATTAAGAATAGCACTTATTTCATATCAAGAACGCATTCGTTTATTATCATCCTCAACAAGACTTAATCAACATCAGTTAGATGATCGGATTTTTGCAAAACCTACTATTCAATATAAAAATCTTCCTAAAGGTATTGATAGCCAAACACTAAAAAAAGTTAGAGAGGTTATTATTAACTATAATAAAGAATTTTCAATGAGCAATATTGTTAAACTAATTACTTTATCAAGGATATCTTTAAAAAAATATCTCGATTATTTAGAAGAATTAGGCGAACTTGAAAGTTATTTGACTTATTTATCTATTGGCCGTCCTGTAAAACATTATATTTATAAAAAATAATTTTTACTGCTTTCAAATAATCAGATATTCAGTTAAATCAATATACACTCAATTTATAATTTATTGATTATCATTTTTAATCGTTTATCATTTCATTTCTTTATAAAAATTTTTTAAATAAAACAATGAAGATCAAACCAATTTCTTTTCTCATAACAACTGTATTTGGCACAAGTTATGCTAATGCTTATAATTATAATTATGATGCATCAACAGATATTGTCTTACCCTTTAATCAGATTAATGAACGTTATTTTCTAACAAACAATATTAATCTACCTATCAATATTACAACATCCGATAGTTTAATCGTTCATAATAAGGGATCATTTCATCTTGGTTTTACTGGTAAAACGGCAAAAGAATCTGCTTCCATTGCTAACAGTGATATCAATATGACGGTTAATGGTAATTTTCAAATTTTTAATGATACTTGGATTGGTAAATTCGATACCAAGTTCTTTACCGAGTATTTAGGGCTGCATACTGATTTTCCGTATGCTCCTATCGATTATAATATTGATGTACATGTAACAGGAAACATTAATGTTGAATTAGGTGCAGACAAAAAAAGAGGCGGGCTCATGATTTTATCTGGTAACGTCATGGGTACGGGGACAACAGTGAAGGTAGAAGGTGATACTAATATCCGTAGTGGTGATAACCATTTAGCAGGAACATCATCATCTCCTGCAAGACTTATTACACGTAGTTTTAATCTAACTGGTGGCGATATAGAAATTATCGGTGCTAAAACAGTATTAGAAACAACCAATAATGATATTCAAAGATCCTCTGTTTTAATAGGAAAAACCGGAAAAATGATCATTATGCATGGGGCAACTGTTGATTTGAGTCGTGGTGGTAATTTTGATGTGATGGATAAAGGTCAATTAACTTCCAGTAGAGGGGATGGTTTTGTAAAACTTTCATCTAATGGACAACTTAATATTGATAAAACAGCCACTATAGAGTCATCTAAAGGTTCATTACATATAAGTGATCACAATAATCATACTTCCCATTTGAATATTGCTGGAACGCTTAATTTTGGAATATCAGAGACCAAACAGTATAACAATATTCATGGAGATAATGTTAATATCTTATCTTACGCTAAAATCTCTGCAATCGATGATTTTATTAAATACAGTCTCAAATATAGTTCCTCTGAAATAAATGCTACCGTTTTATCTGCAAATAATTCATTAAATATTTCTAATATTAATGATGGTGAAACTAAACCCACTAATTCAAAATATTTATGGTGATTTAAACTTTAAAAAAATAGGAAATAAACTTCAATTTGTAAATGCAAGCAATGTAACCAATTTCAGTGATCTACATCATGCAAAATTGGCGGCAGAACGACAAATTTATCGTTACTATGAGCAATTAGGTACTCAAATTAAAAATATTGCTCAAGGTTTTTGCTCAAAATTTAGCAAAAGTATCGTACGAATCACTTTACAATATAGCCCAAAATGGCAATGTAAGTTCTGATAAATCTTTAGCTGGAGATTTGAATTGGGAAATTCTAGCAGCTATAGGAAAAGGAAATTTGGCAATTGAAAATAGAAATACAGCTCTATATTTCAACAAGAATTTAGCAGGATTATACAATAATCATCATGGATTACATTTAACAGAAATCACAATGCATTCGTTTAATTATACTCGAAATACAAATAATGACTATGACATCTCTGGATACAAATATACATCTAGTGGTTTCATAGTAGGATATGATAAAAAAATAATTGATAATTTTTTAGTCGGCACAACGTTGAGTTATACTTCGGGTAAATACAAAGATAATGCTGCATCCTCAAATAATTCCGATATAAGTAATTATCGAATCCGATTATATTCTGGCTATAGTTTTCCAAATAATATTATAATTTCTGCTTATGTTGGTTACACTTATGGAAAAATCATCTTAATACCTATGATAATTATTATTCAATTAATGAGAAATTTCACAGTAATACTTGGAATATTGGGAATACTATTGGATATAATTGGCAAGTTAAAGAAAGTTAAATTTAACGCCTAGTATAAGTTTAAATTACCTCTATACAGAAAACAGTTCACATAATGCTAGCTATAATAAAATTGACCTAGTTAAATATGGTAAAGCATCAAATTCGACATTATTAATTCCTCTGGATCTGAAAATTGATTATTTAATTTTCCAAAATCAGGATATACAGTTAATTTAAGTCATAATGAATTTGATAGTGATATCACTATCAATGGAATTAATGGAATATCTAAAATGAGTTCCCATACCTCTAATCGATCTAATAATCAATACAATCTAGGATTGGAACTAACCTATAATTATAATCTTATTGATCTTAATATTGACTATCAATATTTTGGCGAAAGCAAGACAAACTCAAACTATATTACTGTGCTTGCTAAATTTAATTTTTAATCATCTAAAATAACAATAGGATGTTGCATATATTTTTTATGAGCATCTAGACCTCAATAATCATTTTTTTGAATATTAAAATCTACTAATAATCCATAGTGATTTCATCTAAAGATAACTTAAAACTTGGAACAAAGACTTCTAAAAAATAGTCCATTTCAGGACTATGACGTTGTGATAAGGTTTTTTTTAAACGCTGTTCTGCTAATCTAAATTCATTATTGCCAGCACTCAGTTCCTCAATCGTTTTTAAATACGCACATAATGCATCAGCTTGCTTTACTATACTTTTTTCTGCTTCATCATAATAGTCATCATCAATTAATAATTTAAACTCATCTTGTAACTCTTTAGGAAGCATATTTATAAGCTTATGCTGTGCTATTTTTTCAATCTTTTTATATTCAACCGTGATTTGTGGGTTATAATATTTCGTTGGTGTTGGTAAATCTCCTGTTATTACTTCTGAAACATCATGATACATAGCCAATAATGCAATTCGTTCAGGATTAACATTACCATTAAATTTTTTATTTTTAATAATTGCTAAGGCATGTGCAATAAAAGCAACTTGCAAACTATGTTCAGATACATTTTCAGTTCTCACATTACGCATTAATGGCCAACGATTAATTAATTTTAATCGTGATAAATGAGCAAAAAAATGGCTGCCGTTCATATAAAAATCTCTTTTTTAAAAAATAAAAACGCCTCCATATAATTGGAAGCGTTCAATCGATTAAAATGTATTACTTTAGAATTTTATGCTAAAACAAGTTGTTGTGTACCTAAAGCAAGTGGAACATTTTGCTCTTCAGTAAATGTTACATATTCCCATGCTTCTTGGTTTACCAACAATGATTGTAATAATTGGTTATTTAAAGCATGACCTGATTTATAACAAACAACTTCACCAATCATGTTATGACCACTCATGAATAAATCACCAATAGTATCAAGCATTTTATGACGAACAAATTCATCTTCAAAACGTAAACCATCTTCATTAAGTACTTTGTAGTCATCAACAACAATAGCACAATCCAAACTACCACCTAAGCATAACCCTTTTGATTGTAACGCTTCAATATCTCGCATAAAACCAAATGTTCTTGCTCGGCTAATTTGGCGAATAAAAGATTCAGACGAAAAATCTAATTGATAACGCTGTGAGCTACTATCAATAGCCGGATGATGGAAGTCGATAGTAAAATCTAATCTAAAACCATTATACGGTCTTAATTCTGCCCATTTATCGCCGTTTTCAACTCGAACTGTTTCTTTAACTCGCAAAAATCTTTTTAATGCATTTTGTTCAGTAATACCTGCATCAAGTAATAAATATACAAATGGACTTGCACTACCATCCATAATTGGAATTTCTGGCGCATTAACTTCAATAATAATATTATCGATACCAAGACCTGCTAATGCTGAATTAATATGCTCAACAGTTGAAATGCGAACATTATCTTCATTCACTAGACATGTACAAAGCATAGTATCACGCACAGATTTAGCATCAACAGGGAAATCCACATACGGATTTAAATCAGTACGACGATAAATAACCCCTGTGTTTTCAGGTGCGGGACGTAAGGTCAAAGTAACTTTTTTGCCAGTATGCAAACCAACACCTGTCGCTTGTATTGTCTTTTTTAATGTTCTTTGTTTCACTTTGCACCTACTATTCTATTTGTTTTTACTGAAATATTAGACAATAAAAAATCAACTAAGTTCAATACTAATTTGCCTGCTTACGGATAAATGCAGGAATATCTAAAATTTTATTTTCTTCAAGAGGAGAAATACCTTGTTCATTCACAACTTTAGCTAATCTCTCTTCTTGTTGTCCTAAATTACCACTTTGACCAAATAATGGATTTTGAGTCATTGGTTTAGCTATTTTTACTTCTGGACGTTTGTCCATACCAATACCTGTTGCTACAACCGTTACTCGAATCTCATCTGACATATCTGGATCAAAAGTCGTACCAACCACAACAGTCGCGTTATCAGAAGCAAAAGCTCTAACTGTACTACCCACTGTTTCAAACTCTTCTAATCCAAGATCTAAACCAGCTGTAACATTGACAAGGACACCACGAGCTCCCGATAAATCAATATCTTCAAGTAAAGGGCTTGAAATTGCCATTTCAGCCGCTTCTTCAGCACGATTATCACCACTCGCACAGCCTGAACCCATCATAGCATATCCCATTTCAGACATAACCGTTCTGACATCGGCAAAGTCAACGTTAATATGACCTGGTTTAGTAATCAGCTCTGCAATACCTTGCACTGCACCTTTTAACACGCCATTAGCTGCTGCAAAAGCATCAAGCAGTTTAACTCCACGACCTAACACCTTTAATAATTTATCATTTGGTATCGTAATAAGCGAATCTACATGCTTTGCTAATTCAGCTATACCTTGCTCAGCAAAAGCCATGCGCTTTTTACCTTCAAAACCGAAAGGTTTAGTCACAACAGCAACAGTTAAAATACCTAACTCTTTAGCTATTTCAGCAACTACTGGTGCTGCACCTGTTCCTGTGCCACCACCCATTCCAGCAGCAATAAACACCATGTCAGCACCTTCAATAGCACTACGAATTACTTCACGATCTTCCTCAGCAGAGTTTCTACCCACTTCAGGATTGGCTCCAGCACCAAGTCCTTTAGTAACATTGGTACCGATTTGGATAGTTTGACCTACCTTAATTCTTCGCAATGCTTGTGCATCTGTATTTGCCGCAAAAAACTCTACACCTTCGATATGTTCAGCAATCATATGTTCGACAGCGTTACCGCCACCACCACCTACACCAATAACTTTAATGACTGCTGCTGGTTCATCATCTGCAACCATAGGCTCAAACATAACTTATCTCCAAATTTACGCTCTACGAACATTGTACAGATAACCGCCTGCAATGTCCACGAAGTTCTTGTAATATATTAGCTAAAATTCTTTTTTAAACCAACCGGTCAAACGTTTAGCTATCCCTTTTAATGATGATTTATCACTATCTTTAGAGTCATCATTTAATAAACTCTGTTTTCCATAATGCAATAATCCTACTGCTGTTGAGCAATAAGGTTTTTGTACATAATCCGTTAAGCCCGAAATATTTAAAGGATGACCTATACGCACTTGATTTTGAAAAACTTTTTCAGCACATTCAACCATTCCTTTAATTTGTGCTGCGCCACCGGTTAATACAATCCCTGCTGCTAATTGATATTTGACATTTTGTTTTTTCAGCTCATCTTGTAATGTGAGCAACTCTTTTTGTACTAATGAAAGAAGCTCTGAATATCGGGGTTCAATGACATCAGCAAGCGTTTGTCTTTGCAAAGAACGTGATGGCCTTCCACCAACACTTGGCACATCAATCACTTCATCTTTACCAATTAGCGATCCTACGGCACATCCATAACGGATTTTAATATTTTCAGCATCCATCGGAGGTGCACCAAATGCATAAGCAATATCACTAGTAACTACATTTCCTGCATAAGGTATGACAACGGAATGTCGTAATGCACCACCTGTATAGACAGTTACATCCATTGTCCCTCCCCCCATATCAATGACACAGACACCAAGTTCTTTTTCATCATCAGTTAATACGGCATAGCTAGAAGCTAAACCAGAAAAAATAAGTTGATCCACCTTCAATCCACAACGTTCAACAGCTTTTACAATATTTCTTGCCATATCGTTATGACAAGTAACTAAGTGTACTTTTGCTTTCATTCGTACACCTGATAAACCGATTGGATTTTTTATCCCTTCCTGTAAATCAATAGAATATTCTTGAGCAATCACATGCAGTATACGGTGTTCATCTAAAATTCGAACTGATTTTGCTGTATGCACAACATTTTCAACATCTTCTGCTGTCACTTCTTCTTCTGCAATTGGCACCATACCAATTTCATTTTGACAACGAATATGTTTTCCTGAAAGGCTTAAATAAACGGAAGATATCTGGCAGTCAGCCATTAGCTCTGCTTGATCAACTGCTCGTTGGATTGATTTCACTACCGACTCGAGATCGTTAACACCACCTTTATCAACCCCTTTTGATGGGCAATGACCTACACCGATAATATTTATAATACCATCGGGAAGAACTTCACCAACGAGAGCAAGTACTTTAGAGGTACCAACTTCTAATCCAACAACCAATTTTTTTTCTGTTGCTTTCATATTTCAGCCTTTATTGATTCCTTACTGCGCTATTTTCTCTGTTTGTACTGAAATACCATTTTCATAACGTAAATCAGCGACTATTATTCTTTCATCAACCGGCGTTTTTGACTTAATTTCAGGAAACAATCTAATAAATTGCTCATAACGTTCTTCAATGTTTTTATTTCCCAACACTAATTTTATTTCCTGATTTTCATCGCATACACCAGCTATACATTGTGTAACCATCAGTTGTAAAGAATTACGCTCATCAGATATTGTAGCGTTAATCTGTAATGCCAACTGATTATTAGCTAATTTTTTAGAAAGATTTTCTAATTTATAATAATTTTCAAGTACAGATTTAGCTTTACCCTCTGGACCATAAAGCCTTGATAACTTTAAATCAGCGATACGATCCGATGGCACACTAAAAACATTTCCTTTTTTATCAAGAAAAAACAAATCATTCCAATAATAGGCTGGCTTATAGTCTTCTACGTAGACAATTAATCTATCCGGCCACTGTTTTCGCACACTCGCTTGCTTAACCCATGGAAATCTCATTATTTCTTGCTGAATATCAACAACATCTTGCCCAACATAAGTATTAGGCAAACCTAATCCTAAAATTGCCTCACGAAGATCATCTTCTGTTGTAAAAATGTGCTCACCACTTAATGTTAACTGTGACAGTACCATTTGTTCAGGATCATCCATCCAGTTTTTAATGCTTTTTACAATCCAAGCACTTATTAGAATAATCACAATAAAGAACAAAAATCCCATCAAATGTTCTTTACTGCGAAAAATAAGCAGCCTTCTTCTTTCATCTCTTCTATGTGCTGCTTGTCTAACTTGTTTCATAAAATTAGCCAGTTAAACTGCTGCTAGTTGTAATATCTGGCTAACTAGTTGATTAAATGACCAACCATGTTGTTTAGCTGCCATTGGAACTAAGCTATGATCTGTCATACCAGGAGCAGTATTAACTTCAAGTAAATATGGTTTTTGACTATCATCAAACATAATATCGACTCTTCCCCAACCTCTGCAACCAACAGCTTTATAAGCATCCAAAGCTAATTTACGGATTTCTTGTTCTTTTTCATCAGATAATCCACTTGGACAAAAATATTGAGTTGAGTCTGATAAATACTTTGCATCATAATCATAAAATTGGGTAGATGGCTTAATGTAAATTGAAGGTAAAACTTCATCTCCTACTATTGCCACTGTAAATTCTGGACCTGATAAAAATGATTCAACCATCACAACACTATCATATTTAAAAGCAATCTCAAGGGCAGCTTTTAATTCCGATACTTGATTAACCCTAGTCATACCTACACTTGAACCTTCATGACTAGGTTTAACAAACAAGGGTAAACCCAATTGTTTAACAATATCGTCAATATCAATGGATTGCGTTTTTTCCACCATTACATAATCAGCAACAGGTAAACCTAATGATTTCCAAACTAATTTAGTTTTTAATTTGTCCATTGTTAATGCTGAAGACAATACGTCACTGCCAGTATAAGGAATATTTTGATAAGTCAATATTGCCTGAACAATACCATCTTCACCACCTCGCCCATGTAAAATTACAAAAGCCTTGGTGTATCCTTCTTGTTTTAAATTAGTTATAGGGTGATCTTTTGTATCAATAAGATGTGCATCAATACCATTTGCTAATAAACCGGTTAGAACCGCATTACCTGATTTAAGCGACACTTCTCGCTCTGCAGAGGTACCACCATATAATATGGCAACTTTATCAACCATTTATAATTCCTCTTTTGAAAATAATTGTGTATTGGCCAACTGACGTGCAACTCGACCAACACTACCAGCACCTTGTGTCAATAAAAGATCTCCACCTTTTAATATTTCTTGCATAATTTCAGGTAATAGATTTAAATCAGACACATAAATGGGGTCAACTTTACCTCGATTGCGAATAGTACGACATAATGAACGACTATCAGCGCCAGCAATTGGTTGCTCACCAGCTGAATAGACATCTAACATAACAAGCGCATCAACTTGTGATAATACTTGTGCAAAATCATCAAATAAATCTCGAGTGCGTGTATATCGATGTGGTTGAAATAACATAACTAATCTACGATCCGGCCAACCATTTCTTGCAGCTTGAATGGTTGCATTAACTTCACTTGGATGATGACCGTAATCATCAACCATCATGACATCGCCCCCATCTGAATTAGGAAAAATACCTAATAAATCAAAACGTCGACTAGTACCTGCAAATTTAGCCAAAGCTTTTACAATAGATTCATCATCAATACCATCTTCAGTTGCAGCAATGATAGCAGCTGCTGAATTTAGGGCATTATGTTTTCCTGGTGCATTTAATTCAATTTGTAAATCTTGGCGATCAGGGCGACAAACGGTGTAATAACTAACACCTCTTTCCTGACGATAATTTTTAATAACAATATCTGCCTCTTCATTGAATCCATAAGTGATGATTTTACGACCAACAATTGGCAATAACTCACGATTAATTGGATCGTCATAACACATAATAGCTAAACCATAAAACGGAAGATTACGTAAAAACGAAATAAAGGTCTGTTTGAGATTTTCAACACAACCGTTATAAGTATCCATATGATCAGGCTCTATATTTGTTACTATAGATACCATTGGTTGTAAATGAAGAAATGACGCATCACTTTCATCTGCCTCTGCAATAAAATAACGACTGCTACCTAATCTAGCATGTGTTCCAGCAGCTTTAACTAAACCACCATTAACAAAAGTTGGATCAAGTTTTGCCTCAGCATAAATAGCTGTAACCATTGCCGTTGTAGTAGTTTTACCATGAGTGCCTGCTATTGCAATACCATATCGAAAACGCATCAATTCAGCTAACATTTCTGCTCTTTGAATAACCGGTATACGAGCTTCACGTGCTGTAATTACTTCAATGTTATCTTGTGAAATAGCTGAAGAAATAACGACAACACTTGAATTACGCACATTTTCAGCGGCATGCCCAATAACAATTTTTGCACCTAATGTTTCTAAGTGTTGAGTAACCGCATTTTCAGCAATGTCTGAACCACTAATTTGGTACCCTTCATTAGCCAGAACCTCAGCAATGCCCCCCATTCCTGCGCCACCAATCCCAACAAAATGGATATGTTTAACACGTTTCATTACGGGAATAATTGCTCTTAATTCAGCTAATTCCTTAGTATTCACTATTTAACTCCTAATCATTTTATTTAGTGTTTATCGTCAAATCTTTATGGAAAACTCAGTTCATATTACGAATTTATAATTTCAATAAAACATTTAACTCAAAACTACAAATTAACCGAAACCATTACATAACGTTATGTAAAAATTATTATTTTACCACTGAACAAATAGTTTCAGCCACTTTTTCTGTAGAATCGACAATAGATAAACTTTTTGCTTTAATGGCCATATCTGTTAACTTATCACGATTAAAATTCAATAATAAACTTGATAACACTTCAACATTAAAATTTGGTTGTTCTATAATATATGCTGCTCCGATATCGGCTAAAGATTTTGCATTCCAATATTGCTGGCGATCTTTATGCATAAATGGAATAAATATTGCACCAATTCCAACAACTTCAATTTCACTTACAGTTAATGCTCCACTACGGCAGATTACTATATCAGCCCAGCTGTAAGCTTCAGCTACATCAGAAATAAATTCAGTAACCTTATTCTTTGTCATATCACAATTTTGATAAGATTGAGAGACAGAATTCAACATCCCTTTACCTGTCTGATGCCATACCACAAAGTTATCGGATAACTTTGTTATCGCTTGAGGTACTATGTCATTAATAACTTTTGCTCCCTGACTGCCTCCCATAACTAATACTCTAATAGGTCCATTTCGATCTTTAAATCTTACCTCTGGATTTGTAATAGTTAACAAATCATTTCGTACCGGATTACCCACTAGTTCAGCTTTATTAAATGCCGTTGGAAATGCTTGTAACACTTTAGTTGCAAATTTTGCAAGATATTTATTAGTTAAGCCAGCTATACCATTTTGTTCATGCAATACAATAGGTATACCAAGAGTTTTAGCCGCTATAGCACCTGGACCAGAAACATATCCCCCCATGCCTAGGACAACATCAGGACGATAAGTTTTTAAAATTTTTCTAGCTTGTAATACTGCTTTTAAAATTTTATAAGGTGCTTTTAATAATGCCATTCCCCCTTTTCCACGTAATCCTGAAATCTCGATAAAATCAATATCAATACCATTTTCAGGTACAAGACGCGCTTCCATCCTATCTGCAGTACCCAACCATCTCACTTGCCAACCTTGTTTCATCAAATAATGCGCAACTGCAATACCAGGAAAAACATGACCTCCTGTACCACCTGCCATAACTAACAATTTTTTCATTACTTTATAATCCTAATTCTTGCTTGCGATTGTTTTTGTCTAAATTCGAAATCAATTCTTAGTAATATTGCTACAGCAATGCTCATTACTATAAGACTTGAACCACCATAACTAATAAATGGTAATGTTAATCCTTTAGTTGGTAACATACCTGATGTAACTCCAATATTCACAAATGTTTGAAAACCAAACCAAATACCTATTTCACAAGCTAAATATCCTGAAAACAGTGAACCGTCATTTAATGCTCGGTATCCAATGGCCAATGCTTTAAATGTTAAAAAGAAAAGTAATATTAATAAGGTAATTACACCAACGTAACCAAATTCTTCCGAAATAATTGAAAAAATAAAATCAGTATGACATTCTGGTAAATAGCCTAATTTAAGAATTGAATTACCCATTCCTTGACCGGTGATACCACCACTACCGATTGCCATTAATGATGCAACTAACTGATATCCCGAACCTGTCGCATCTTGCCAAGGATCAAGGAAGGTTAATAAACGAGTTAAACGATAAGCTTCAAACAATATCAAACAAATTACAGCACCAACACCAGTTAATAAAATAGCAATAAATTGCCACAATTGAGCTCCAGCTATAAATAATATGCCGATTGTCACCATAAATAATACAATAACTGTCCCTAAATCAGGTTGTTTGAGTAACAAAATAGAAAGAACTGTCATTACAACCATAGGTTTAAAAAATCCCCAAAATCGATTTTGGACTTCATCAGATTTTCTTGATAAATACCCTGCTAAAAAGATAAAAAGGGATAATTTAGCTAACTCCGCTGGTTGAAAATTAAAAACACCTAACGGAATCCATCTTGAAGCACCATTGATTGAAGAACCTATACCTAAAACTGCAATTAACATTATAATGGCAACAATTAATAATGCAGATCCAAATTGTTGCCATCGTTGCATAGGAATATATAAAGTAATAATCATCAATAACAATGAAATTGTTATCTGAATCAGTTCTCGCCGTGTATAAAAAAAAGGATCGCTTTCACTAAATGACATTGACGCTGATGTGACCATTATCAAACCAAATACCATTAAACTAAGGATTATCCAAAGTAATGAATTATCAAATGGTATATTAGGATTAACTTGTTTTTTTATTCCTAAAAGTGTCATTTTTCACTCCTTAGAACATATTGCTTGGCAAGATAGGCAAAGAGATTTCCTCGCTCAATATAATTTCTAAACTGATCCAAACTTGCACAAGCAGGGGAAAGCAAGACTACATCTCTTGATAGTACTTTCCGAGCTATAATTTGCATAGCATCTGTCATCGTTTCTATAACGGTAGATAAATTAGGCGCTAATTCAGCAAGTAAATTACGATCTCGACCAAAACAAAAAATTTCAAGATTTTTATCTTGTAAATAAGGAATTAAAGGAGAAAAATCAGCTGATTTTCCATCCCCACCTAATAATAAATATAATTTTCCATGACAGACAACACTTTTCAATGCGGCTTCAGTACTACCAACATTCGTTGCTTTAGAATCATTAATCCATTTCACACCATTTTGTTCTAAAACCAACTCAAAACGATGCGGTAAACCTTGAAATGTCATAATTGTAACTAAGCTTAACTGCCTATCTATATTTAATTTATCGGAAATAGCTAATGCAGCCAAAGCATTAAGATAGTTATGACAACCTATTAGTTTCATATCTTGAGTTGACAGTACGGGGTGATTTTGAGCAATTAAATATTCACATAGCTCATCTAAATGGTAATCACCTTCTTTTAATCCAAATGAAACTGTATGATGATGTTTAGATAATGGTACAGTTAATTGATCATCATGGTTAATTATGCAATATCTCGCATTATGATAAATCCGTTGTTTAGCCGCTGTATATTGCTTTAGACCTAATGGATAACGATCCATATGATCTTCGGATATATTTAAAATTGTAGCGACTGTGGCTTTTAGACTATTTGTTGTTTCTAATTGAAAACTAGATAGTTCAAGTACATATACTTCACAATCTTGATTTAATAAAGATAATGCTGGTTCACCAATATTACCTCCAACACCAACTTTAATACCTGCAGACTTAACAATTTCACCAACTAAAGTTGTCACTGTCGTTTTTCCATTCGCACCAGTAATTGCAACAATTTTTTTATTTTCTTGTTGATTCACTTCACGACAAAACAGCTCAATATCGCCTATAATTTCAATACCTTTGTGAGATGCTTGTTTCAATTCAGGTGAGGATAGGGCAATACCAGGACTGACAATAATTAAATCAGCAGCTAATAGCCAATCAATTTTTAATGCCCCTAAATGATAATCAATGCGATCATCTAATTGTTCTAATCCTTGCGGTTTTAGACGGGTATCAATGACTTTAGGAATAACATTTTGAGCAAGAAAATAATCAACACAAGATAAACCTGTGATGCCTAATCCAATAATAACAATATTTTTGCCCTGATAGTTAACCATAATTTAATCCTGATATTTTTATTAACGTAATTTCAAAGTTAATAAGCCAATTACAACTAACATTAATGAGATTATCCAAAACCGCACAATTACACGAGGTTCTGGCCAACCTTTTAATTCATAGTGATGATGAATGGGTGCCATACGAAATATTCTTTTTCCCCGTAATTTAAAGGAACCCACTTGCAATATAACCGATAAAGTTTCAATAACAAAAATACCGCCCATTATCAGTAATAAAAATTCTTGCCTTAGTAAAACAGAGATAATGCCAAAGACTCCACCTAAAGCTAATGAACCAACATCTCCCATAAATACCATCGCGGGGTAGGTGTTAAACCATAAGAAACCTAGCCCAGCACCAATAATAGTGGTACAAATAATCATTAACTCACCACTAAATTTTATATACGGAATATGTAAATAAGCAGCAAAATTGACATTACCTGTTGCCCAAGAAACCAGTGCAAATCCAGCTGCAACAAATACCGTTGGCATAATCGCAAGTCCGTCGAGTCCATCTGTTAAATTAACGGCATTACCAGCGCCTACGATGACAAAATAAGTAAGTAAAATAAAACATATACCTAATTGTGGCATGACATCTTTAAAAAATGGTACTACGAGCACTGTAACTGAGCTATTTTTACCATAAGCATAAAGACCAAAAGCTACAACTAAGGCAATTGACGATTGCCAAAAATACTTCCATCTTGCAATCAACCCTGCACTATTTTTACGAATGACTTTTAAATAATCATCAGCAAAGCCAATTATTCCGTAACCAATTAATACAAATAATGATATCCAAACATAAGGATTGCGAAGATCGGCCCATAGAAATACGGATAACAAAATAGAGGCTAAAATTAAAATTCCTCCCATAGTTGGAGTGCCTTTTTTACTTAAATGAGATTCTGGACCATCATTACGAATAACTTGACCAATTTGTAATTTTTGCAACCAATTAATGACTTTTTGTCCCATAATTAACGAAATAGCTAATGAAGTTAATAAACCTAAAATAGCTCTTACCGTTAAATAAGAGATAACATGAAAAAAAGTAAAATATTTAACCAAATATTCTGATAATAAAACCAACATAATTTTTATCCTGACTCACTATTGTTTAATATATATTTTTTCGATGAGTTCTTCCATTTTTGCACTACGCGACCCTTTAACAAGCATAGTTAATTTTGGATACTGACGTAGTAAAGTTAGCAAATAGCTAACTGCATCTTGTTTATTACTAAAATGGTGTCCTACACCACTAAACTCACTGATAGCCTGACTAAGTATACCAACACTTACTACACAATCAATTTGCTCTTGTTTAGCTATCTCGCCTATTTTTTGGTGATATTTTTCTGCCTCACTGCCAAGTTCAGCCATATCACCAACAACAAATACTCGATATCCTTGCTGCTTTGCTAAAACTTTGAGCGCAGCAGACATTGAACCAACATTGGCATTATAAGTATCATCTAAAATTAGTTGAGTTCGATTTAGTTTTATTGGAAATAACCGACCTTTCACTGGGTTCAAAGTAGATAAGCCTTTAACTACTTGTTCAAAATTGGCACCAACCGAAATAGCTAAAGCTGAAGCTGCAATAGCATTAGAAATATTATGCTCTCCAATTAATGGTAATATAATTTCGCATTCGCCATGAGGGGAATGTAAAATAAATCTTGTATATTCAGAAAGTTGAATATTACTAGCATAAAAGTCTGCCGACGAATTATTCAAAGAAAAAGTCCAGACAGTTTTATTTGTTAATTGAGTAAACCATTTATCACTGCAACTATCCAAATTAATAATTGCAATACCATCATTGGATAACCCCCGAAAAATCTCACCTTTAGCTATTGCAACACCTTCGATCGAACCAAAACCTTCAAGATGCGCCTCAGAAATATTATTAATTAAAGCACTTTGAGGTTTAACAATATTGGTTGTATAAGCAATTTCACCGATATGATTAGCGCCTAATTCTATAACGGCAAACTGATCTTGCCGAGTTAAACGAAATAGCGTTAATGGTACACCAATATCATTATTAAAATTACCTTGTGTATAAAGCGTTTGTCCGCAATTTTGTAAAATAGAAGCGATCATTTCTTTAACTGATGTCTTACCAGAAGAACCAGTAAGTGCTACAATTTTTGCTTTGCTTTGTTGGCGAATATATGCAGCTATTTTACTCAAAGCCAAATGAGTATTGCTTACAATAATTTGTGGTATTTCACTATCAATTTTATGATTAACTATCACCGCAATAGCACCATTTTTTATAGCTTGATCGACAAATTCATGACCATCAAAATTATCACCAATAAGTGCAATAAATACAGACATATTAGAAATTTTTCGCGAATCGGTACTAATAGCCTCAACTACCCTATTCTCATTATCGATATAATAAGATTTTCCATTGATCACTTGCTTTATTTTTTCAATACTTAATGGGATCATAATTGATTCTCAATTCCTAGTAACTGTCTGACTGTTTCCTGATCTGAATAGTGGTACTTCGTTTTACCAATAATTTGATAGTCCTCATGACCTTTTCCTGCAATTAAAATCACATCATTCGCTTTTGCTTGTGCAAGTGTTTGCATAATAGCTTGTTTTCTATCTGTAATCACTTGTGTTTCTTGATTATTATAAAAACCTTGTTCTATATCCCGAATGATATTCATTTCATCTTCGGTGCGAGGATTATCATTAGTTAATACTACTTTGTCAGCAAATTGCTCGGCTATTTCAGCCATTAAAGGCCTTTTCCCTACATCCCTGTCTCCACCACAACCAAAAATTACCCATAAAGTTCCTTTACAATGAATTCGACTTGCTTGTAATGCTTTTTGTAGCGCATCAGGAGTATGAGCATAATCAACAATAATTGTTGGATTATTGTTTGAATGTATGACTTCCATTCGTCCACAGATTGGTTTAAGAAAAGATGCCATATTAATTACTGCAAAAAATGGATAATCAAGCGTTAATAATGTTGCTATAGATAGCAAAATGTTAGACACATTAAATTCACCTAATAATCGACTGTTAATAATGGCATTACCCCAAGTTGATTCCATATGAATTTTGGCACCTTTATCGTGATATTCGATCATAGATACACCAACGTAAGGGATATTTAATGCTTTTAAGCGTTTTAAAGATTTAGGCTGACAAGACACAGCTGTTACTTCTAAAAGCTTATCAATCCAACGTTTACCATATTTGTCATCATAGTTAATGATTGACTTACCTGAATTTGAAACTTGCTTTTCTTTTTCATCAGGATTGAATAATGACCATTTTGCTTTAGCATATTTACTCATGGTTTTATGATAATCAAGATGATCACGACTTAAATTAGTAAATACCGTTGCTGCACAATTCAAACCTTTCACTCGATTCATTACTAATCCATGAGATGAAATTTCCATCGCCAAAACTTTGACATGTTTTTTTACAAAATCAGCTAATAATGATTGAACATCTATAGCGGATGCCGTTGTATTAACTGATGGTTTTAGATGATTATAGATTCCATTTCCGATGGTACCTAAAATAGCTGTTTTGTCATTAAGAAGTGTTGTACATTGAGCAATAAGCTGCGTAATTGTTGTTTTTCCATTTGTACCTGTCACACCAATAACCGTTAATTTTTTTGATGGAGAATGATAAAAATCATTTGCAATAGCGGATAAACGCTGTGAAAGTTGAAAAACACTTATCTGTGGTATAAGCGATTGATCATCTTTCTTCAAATAATCAATTTTTAAATCATTCGATTTCTTATAAGTTTCAATTAAAACAACAACAGCGCCCGCTGTAATAGCTTGAGGAATAAATTTTCGTCCATCAACTGAATAACCTTTGATAGCAACAAATACATCATTTTTTTTCACTTTGCGACTATCAATTTGCAAATTATTAAGCGGGAAATCATTTAATTTTTGAGTGTGTTGTCCTCCTAATAATTTAAATAATGATTTAAATGTGCTTGTAGCCATCATTTACCACCTATTAATAAATAATCGTTTGACCGTCAATTTGCCGATCTGGTTTAACATTCATAGTTCTAAGTACTCCCCCCATAATTCGACTAAAAACTGGAGCAGAAACCGAACCTCCGTAATATTGACCAGCTTTCGGATTATCAATTATAACGACCAACGAATATTTTGGCCTTGTTGCTGGTGCAATCCCTGCTGTGTACGCTAAATATTGATTAACATAGCGTCCACTCGATAATTTTTTAGCTGTGCCTGTTTTAACCCCGACACTATAACCAGGTACGGAGGCTTTTGCTCCACCACCTGAAACAGCTACAGCTTCCATTAGTTGAACTACTATTTTAGCTATTTTTTCTGGCACAACTCGCTGACCATCGACTTGGGTATTTACTTTTAAAATAGAAACAGGTCGATAAATTCCATAACTACCAATAGTTGCATAGGCTCTTGCTAACTGTAGTGGTGTCACACTTAATCCATATCCAAAGGCGAAAGTTGCTCTTTCAATATCAGCCCATTTTCTGGTTCGCTCTGCGGCTATTGACCCATTAACTTCTCCACCTAATCCAAGTCCTGTTGTTTGCCCTAAGCCAAAACGACTATAATACTCAACAAGTTCGCTAGACTGCATTTGCAAAGCTAATTTACTCACGCCAACGTTACTCGATTTTTCCAAAATTCCTGCTAAATTTAATGATTTTTGATATGACACATCTTTAATCTCATAACGATTGACTAAAAAAGGTCTAGTATCAATAATGGTATTCAAATCCGCGATTTTCTTCTCTAACGCAGCCATAACAACTAGAGGTTTTACAGTAGAACCCGGTTCAAATGCATCTGTTACAGCACGGTTACGCAGCAAATTATAATCAATTGATGAGCGATTATTAGGATTATAAGATGGACTAGTTGCCATCGCTAAAATCTCTCCGGTATGTACGTCAATTAAAACTGCAGTACCACTGTCTGCTTGATTAAATGTAACAGCTTGACTAAGCTCGCTATAAACTAAAGATTGTAACCTTTCATCAATACTTAATATTAAATCTTCTGCTGCTTCACTTTCGGTTCGTTCTATTTCTTCAATAACGCGCCCTACTCTGTCACGTCTAATAACTCTTTGCCCTGATTCACCCGTTAACCATTTATTAAAAGTTTTCTCGATACCTTCAGCGCCTTTTTCTGTACCATTTTCATCGATATCAGTTAAACCAATAAGTTGAGCAACGTTCTCTGCTGCCGGATAGTATCGTTTTGAAGTTTTTGCAAATGAAATCCCTGGCAATTTTAATTGTTTTAAATAATTCGAAATTGTCGGCGTTATCTGTTTAGATAAATAAACAAAACGCATAGACGGATTACTCAATTTTTGCTCAAGCGTTGACATCGGAATATTAAGAATTTTTGCTAATCCTTGCCACCTTATATCAGTAGCTTTTACACCGCCTTTTTGCACAACAATTTTTGGATCAGCCCAAACATCAAACATTGGTACGCTAACAGCTAATGCTCGCCCATTACGATCGGTAATCATGGCTCTTGGAGCATCCATCTCTTGATGACGAATGGATCGCTTATCACCTTCAGCAATAAGTTTATCTGGTTCAATGATTTGCAAAATTGCCATTCGGATAATTAAACAAACAATAGCAAAAATAATAAAACCATATACAACATAGAAACGATTAGGAGTAAAAAACTGTTTTTTATTATTCAGTTTATTTACTTTATTTGTCTTTAAAACCTTTTTAGATTTATCTTTATTATTTTTTATAACAGGTTTCATTATTTACTCTTTATCACAATAACGGTTTCATTTTGCGGTGTCACGTAAGACATACCTAATTCATTTTTTGCTCTGTATTCAACACGTTTTGGATCTGCAAGTACATTTTCTTCAATGACTAAATTACGCCATTCACTTTCTAATACATCTTGCTCTAATAGAAGTTGTTCACGTTCAGATAGCTGCTTACGAACCTGCTGAGTTGTGATTAATACACATCCAGCAGACAAAATTATAAGAACTAGTAATAGTAATGAAAATTTTTGATACTCAATGAGATCACCAATAATTAGACCAAATAGACTCTTTCTTGGCCTTTTTTGGCTATCAATTTCTGCATATAAGTTATCAAAATCATTATTTTGATTACCGTTCATTTTTCCTTTCAGCTACCCTTAATATTGCACTTCGTGAACGAGGGTTGTGGTTAATCTCATCATCACTTGGTTTAACTTTGCCAAGTGTTTTCAATTTAGCCCGACCATATTGTTTAATTTGTTGTTCTGTTAGTGGTAATCCAGCAGGGAGTTCTGGTCCTTTACTGTTTTTATTAATAAATTGTTTAACTATTCTATCTTCTAAAGAATGAAAACTAATTATTGCTAATCGGCCTTGGTCAGCAAGTACTGATAAACTACTATTTAGTGCCTGCTCAACTTCTTCCAATTCACTATTGATATAAATGCGTATTGCTTGAAAACTTCGAGTTGCAGGATGTTTATATTTATCTTTTTTAGGTGTGGCTAGTTCAATTAAATTCGCCAACTCTAAAGTTCGGGTTATTGGTGAAATTTTATTTTGTTCAACTATGGCCCGTGCAATACGCTTAGCGAACTTTTCCTCACCAAATGTTTTTAGTACCCAAGCAATATTGCTTTCATCGCTACTCAATAACCATTCACTCGCAGTCATACCTCTATGGCTATTCATTCTCATATCTAAAGGGCCATCACGCATAAAAGAAAATCCCCTTTGTGGATCATCTAATTGAGGTGATGAGACACCAAGATCTAATAAAAAACCATCAACTTTACCGAGTAATCCTAAATTATCAATATATTGATAAACATTAGAAAATTCTCCTCGAATAAACGTAAACCGCGGATCTTTTATTTCTGTTGCGGCTTGTTGTGCTAAAGCGTCACGATCTATAGCAATTAACTTTCCTTGTTCGCCAAGTTGTTCAAGTATCAGTCGAGAATGTCCACCTCGGCCGAAAGTTCCATCAACATAAATGCCGTTTTTTTTTATATTCAATGCTGTTACAGCTTCACCTAATAAAACTGTTGTATGTTGATAGCTCATTAATTTTTTTACTCTTTGTTAAATAGTTAAACTTTTCAAATTATCAGATAAATTAGCAATATCGGATGGTAATGCAGCGATATCTTCACTAATTTGTTGATACCATATTACTTCATCCCAAATCTCGAATTTATTAGATTGTCCAACAAACATGATATGTTTTTCTAATTTGGCATATGCACGTAACGTTGGCGGTAACAAAATTCTACCTGAATTATCCATTGGACACTCAATTGCATAACCTAATAATAACCGTTTAACTCTACGTTCAGCCTCAACCACTGTTGATAGTGTTGAAAGTTGTTGCTCGATTCTTTTCCATTCAGACATGGAGTAAAGGGTAAGACAAGAATGATATAATCCAATAGTACAAACCATACCTTCAGACAAAAATTCACGGTAGCGAGTAGGGATAGCCATTCGCCCTTTACTATCTAAAGTGACTGAAGTTGCACCGCTGAACATAAAAGCACCGTTAGTAATAAATTTTAATTATTTTTTATTTGTTAATAATCAATTGGTTAAATAATTATGACTTTCTTGCCACTTAACCCCACTTTTTACCACAAAAGTTACAAAATTAATAGGCATTTAATTAATTAATTTCTAATTGTTTAATAGTACAGTTTTTTTTATTTTTAATATAAATAAGCCAAAAATCACAAAAGTTATTATTTTAAATAATAACAGAGTGTTAAAAATAAAATTCACATGATGCTACTACCTTTGACCATAAAAATTACACATTGATTAATGATATAGATTTATATGAGTAGAAATTTTTTGAATTAGTAACGACAGGAATTAATGAAATTTTACAACAAATTAATTAATTTATTTAAAAATCATTAGCCGACAAATGTCGGCTAATTTATATCATTTAGCAAGCTGACCAAAATCCAGTTACTTTAACTTTATTTTGATGTAGAATAGCTCGAATTGGCATTTGATTAACATCATCACCATTTTCTGCTTGCTCTAATACTGCCATTTTACTTTCTCCAACTAAAAGCAAATAGATATTTGTACTATTTAAAATAGTCGGCAAAGTCAGAGTAATACGATCAAGAGGGGCTGTTAAAGGAGTCATACCAACAACCTTTCGTCCTGATTTCATATCTAAGCCCAATTGCAAATTAGCTGCACCAGGGAATAATGATGCTGTATGACCATCTTCTCCCATACCTAAAATGATTACATCAAAAGGCATTGGTACTTTATTTAAAGTTTCGTCAGTAAGTTCAGCACCATCAAATGGATTATCATAACTATTTTTTAGTCCTATAAAATTAGCTAATTTTGCTTTATTTTGTAACAAATAGGTCATGACTAACTTTTCATTACTAGCATTATCAGTATCATCAACCCATCTATCATCAACTAACGTGATAAAAACTCGATTCCATTCTAGATCTTGTTGACTAAGTAAGTTAAATAATGGAATAGGCGTTTTACCTCCAGAAACAGCAATAGAAGCATGACCTTTTTTTTCAATTGCTTGTTTTAAAGCATTAACAATATGTGAGGTTAAATCTTCAATCAAAAACTGACTATTTTCATATTTGTTTAACGTAAACATATTTAATTTTCCTTTATTCAAATTCATGCCATGAATACCCATCTTTAGTGATTAAGGCAACCGATGCAACTGGGCCCCATGTACCTGCCTGATAAGTTTTTGGTGACTCTTTATCTGATTCCCAAGCGCTAATAATTGAATCAACCCATTTCCATGCTGCTTCGACTTCATCACGATGGACAAATAGTGCTTGTCGTCCACGCATAACCTCAAGTAATAATCGTTCATAAGCATCGGCTCGATGTTGATGAAAAGTTTCATTAAAACTCAGATCAAGCTTAGTTGTTTGTAATGTATGTGTACTATCTAATCCAGGAACTTTATTTAAAATTTCAATATCCATTCCTTCATCGGGTTGCAACCGAATAGTTAATTTATTTTGTGGTAGCTCTGGATAAGATTCATTAAATAAATTAAGTGGTAATGGTTTAAAATAAACAACGACTTCGGAACATTTGCTTGGTAAACGTTTACCTGTACGCAAATAAAAAGGTACACCAGCCCAGCGCCAGTTATCAATATCAACACGAATGGCTACAAATGTTTCAGTATCACTTTCTTTGTTTGCCCCATCTTCTTCTAAATAACCCGGTACATTAATACCATTTACAAATCCTGCTGTATATTGACCTCGTACAACTTTCTCACGAATGTTGTTTTTATTTATTGGTCTAAGTGCATCAAGCACTGCTATTTTTTCATTACGTAGGCTATTATCTTCTAGATTAGCTGGAGGCGACATCGCGATCATAGTTAAAATTTGTAATAAATGATTTTGCACCATATCACGCATTTGTCCAGCTTTATCAAAATATCCCCATCGACCTTCAATGCCAACTTGTTCAGCTACCGTTATTTCTACATGATCGATCGAATTTCTATCCCAAAATGAGGCAAACAATGGATTAGCAAAACGTAATGCTAATAGATTTAGAACTGATTCTTTACCTAAATAATGGTCAATACGATAAACTTGTGATTCACTGAAATATTTTGCTACTGAATCATTGATTTCACGAGATGATTGCAGATCAGTACCAAGTGGTTTTTCCATCACGATTCGATTCTGATCTTGATTTAATCCAGCTTCAGCTAGACCTCGACAAATAGTACCAAAAGCGCCCGGATGCATCGCAAAATAAAAAATAGTTGGTCGAGTTTGATCAAGTTTATTTTTAAGCTCTTTAAAACCAGAAAGATTATTAACATCCAATTTATGGAAGTTAAGCCGTTGGCTAAATCTTTGCCAAATATTATCATCCAATGGTTCTGACATAAAGGTGGTTAATGCATCTTTAGCAACTTCAACATAAGCAGCATGATCCCATTCTGCACGTCCAACACCTAAAATTTTGGTCTGTTTTGGCAATTTTCCATATTTTTCTAATTGATATAAAGACGGTAATAATTTGCGTCTTGTCAAATCCCCTTTAGCACCGAAAATAACTAAATCGCAAGCTGGGATATCAGACATGGTTCTCTCCTAAGATAGTAGAATATGATTTATTCTATTCTGTTGTATTACCTATGTATACCTAGTTAATGGGGTAAATCATAATAATAGGCATTTGCCTTATTTTTCTAAAATAAAAGGTCACCATGAAGGTGACCTTTATTTTAAATCTTTGATTGGATAATATCCAATTAAAATATAATTATACGCGTACAAAATCCATATGGACTAGTTTTGGCTTGAATGGGTGGCGTTGTACTGCTTGCACTTTCGCTTTAACCGCTTTACCGTCAACTTCAAGGGTTAAAACTTCAGAATAAAATTCTGGTTTTTCTTGCATATTAAAGATTTGGTTGTGATCAAGCACAACAGAGATTGCAGGTTCAGTTCCACCATAAATAATAGCTGGGAATTGACCAGCGTGACGCAGGCGGCGGCTCGCACCCTTACCATGCACTTTTCTAACTTCTGCTTTAAATTTAAACATTTTTATTTCTCTTAATTGTTTTAACATAAAAACCAATTACAGGCGACCCAGTAGTTGGCTATAAAATAGGTGCTTTAAAAAAAGCGCTAGCGATTATAAAGTTTTATCCAATTAAACGCAATCAAATAATACTATTGTCTTAGTATAATATTGATCGCGTATACAGCTAGAATAAAAATGATTAAATCAATTCTATCTTGAAACCATAAGTCGACTGTTTATTTAGTGACAATTTTAATGGTTTATTGATACGCCCTGCTTCAACACAAACCATATATCTATATTCCTCATCACCAAAATCAGACATTGCTTTAGATTTATCTATCCATGGATTCCAAGTAACCACATCACTTGCATCAGTAGTGGTAAGTTTAACAGTTCGAACATTATCATTAATAGTTATTTCAGTATTAGCATTTGTATAAATACGATCAACTTCTTGATTAAAAGTCATGTGACCAACAGTAACGGGGTTATTTTCAACAACAAGTCGTTCTTGATAAGTTTCACCTAATCCCTTAACAATAACATGACTAATATTATCAATACTAAAATAAGTATGCAGTGCACTGGTTGCTTCAAAGTCACCTGTACAGTTCAAAGTCACTTCACAAGTTTTACCTAAATGAATCTTTAAAGACACATTAAAAGGTTTGTCAAAATAAGATTTTGTTTGTTGATTTTGGGAGAGTACCAAAACAAGATTAACGCCATTATCATCTTCATTACATGAATCTAGAGTCCATTGAACAAGGCGAGCAAAGCCATGAGAAGGAGTTCTTGAAGCTCCAAACCAAGGCCAACAAACTGGTACACCACCACGAATTGCAACGCCTTTTTCAAATTTTGATTGTTTACTTAACCAAATAACAGGTGTCTGCTCTGTTGAAGGTTGCCAGAATAATAAATGAGCGCCTTGCAGACTAACAGCAGCACAACAACGATTATGTTGAATAACTAAAATAGGCAATTCACCAAATTTTATTTGTTTAACTGATGAGGTTAATAACTTTGATTCTGTAGTACTAGTTAAAATTTGTTTATAAATATTCATATTGACTCCTATATTTAACTTGATCGACGATCAATGTCATAAAAAATGAATTTAAATACTAGTATTGATTTTACGCTTTTTGAGCACATTATAAAAACGATATAAATGTAAATAAGATTTTTTCAGTTATTTAGAGTAATATACCCCGCACTCATTAAGTCATCATTTATCATTTGTCAAAAAATTTCAGGAAATTTGTATGTTACAGTATAAAATCCCAATAAGCCTATATATTCATATGCCGTGGTGTGTGCATAAATGCCCTTATTGTGATTTTAATTCACATACTGTGAAAAAAATCCCAGATTATGCAGCATATATCGATAATTTAATTAAAGATCTGCAACAAGATGCTGTTCTTTGTTCAGATCGTTCAATTCACTCAATTTTCATTGGTGGTGGCACACCAAGTCTATTTTCCGCTGAATTAATTTCTAATCTTTTGACAAAAGTTAACCAAATAATTCCTGTAAATAAGGATGCAGAAATTACAATTGAAGCTAATCCAAATTCTGTTGATGTGGACAGATTTAATGGTTACCAACAAGCAGGAGTTAACAGAATTTCAATAGGGATTCAAAGTTTTCAAGCCGATAAACTAAAAAATTTAGGACGTATACATAATCCAGAAGAAGCCATAAATGCAGGAACTCTTGCTCACAATCTAAATTTACGTAGCTTTAATTTAGATTTAATGCACGGTTTGCCTAATCAAAGAGTTAATGATGCTTTATATGATTTAAAACAAGCAATTAAGATTGCTCCACCTCATTTATCTTGGTATCAATTAACTATAGAGCCCAATACATTATTTGGTTCTAAACCACCAATATTACCGGAAGATGATAATCTATGGGAAATTTATCAACAAGGTCATCAATTATTAGCTGATCATGGATATCTACAATATGAAACATCAGCTTATGCAAAACCAGATTTTCAATGTCAACATAATTTAAATTATTGGCGTTTCGGTGATTATTTAGGTATTGGTTGTGGAGCACATGGTAAAATTACGAGCTCGAATGGCGAGATTATCCGTACAATAAAAACACGTCACCCTAAAGGGTATCTAGAAGGACGGTATTTAGATAGATCTTATACTGTTACACAAGAAGAATTACCGTTTGAATTTTTTATGAATCGTTTTCGGTTATTTGAAATTGTGCCTAAACACGAATTTGAACAACGAACTTTCTTGCCGCTAAAAACTGTAAACAAACAAATTAATCTTGCTATTGAACAAAATTATTTAATTGAAAATGCACTAGGTTGGCAAGTAACCGAACGGGGAAAGCTGTTTTTAAATTCTTTATTAGAAATATTCCTATAGATAATTATAGGATAAATATTAATTTATTAATAGAAGAATCATGGTTTACATTTATTTAACGATATTAATACTAACCATTTAATTAATAATTTAGTTATTTTTACATACATTTTAGGAAAAAAAGTGCATACTTACGCCCGACAATGCATTTATTTCATTGTTTTCCTATTCCTTATGTTTTCCCAATAACTTTGTTATTGGGATTTTTTTCATTCACGTTTCTAGTTGAATAATAGCGTAATATTATTATTAATGTTTATACTGAGCTATAAATTGTTTTAATTGAGTCAATGTAGAAGTTCCTTCCATTGGACCTGTTTTCGATACAGCTAACGCACCACTAGCATTAGCATATTGCAATGCATTCTTGACCGAATAACCAGCCAACATCAGACTGATAAATGTCGCACCAAAACAATCTCCTGCTCCTGTTGGATCAACTGGGTTTGTATTAAAACCGTCTACATGCAAAGTTAATAAATTATTGTTATCATCATATCCATAATAATTTGCACCTTTACGCCCTTTTTTTACTACAATGTGCTTAATACCTTTATTGAGTAATGACAACATTATTTGCTCTTCACTTTCATCGTCACTATTAGCAAAATAGCTTACTTCGCCCTCACTTGGTAAAAATATATCAGTATAGTCCATAATATAGTCAAAAGATTGCTCCATCTCTTGAATATTAAACATCTCTTTTCGTAAATTAGGATCGAACGAAATTGTCCCCCCTTTACTTTTAATAATATCAATTGCTTTACGCATCGCATCAATTGCACGAAAAGAATATAATGATGATCCCATAACATGCAAATGATTACAGTCTTTTAATAAGTTTTCATTGATATGATTGAAAGAGAGTAAACCACATGCACTATTAGGAATATTGAAAATAAAGTCCCTATCATTTGAGCCTTTATAAGTTACAAAGGCACTACCCGTATTAGCCTTATTATGAGTTGTAATACCATCAATAATAACCCCATCTTGCTTAAGCCGCTTAATACACATATTACCAAAGGGATCTTTACCGATACAGCTAAAAAAAACGACAGAAAAACCTAATTTTGCCACTTGATCAGCAAATATTGCTGGAGCGCCACTTGGGAAAGGTCCAACAAATTCACCTGTTTGATCAAAACGTTGATTTTGCCGCTTTGCTAAAAACTCAACAAGCAATTCTCCAATAGTACAAATTTTAAATTGCATATTAAGTTACCTTTGAATTATGATAAGTTATGCAGTATTTGTTTATAGCACGTTGCTTAAAATCTGAATCTAATAATTGTTGATGATATTCAGTAACAGCTGGTTTTGATAATATTACAACATCCAGATGTTTTAATTTTCCAATACTATAATTATCAGATAATAAAAATCGCTGAGGCATAATACCAATGGTATGATCAGCATTTTTAAATATCTGTTGATAAGTATTTTGTTGTTCACTATTTTCAATCATCAATTGATTATGAGCATTGATAGCTGCTAGTTCAAAAATAAAATGCGAAATATGAAATTGGTTAAGGATAGGAGTTAATGTATTACTATTTTGGAGCGTATTTCCATCTTGTAAAATCCCTCCAATAAGAATAACTTCTGCATCAGAAAATTCTCTAACTAATTGAGCATTCCTAATGTCATTCATAATCAATCTTAATGACTTCTTATTATGCAAAAAAGGGATCAGTTTTCGAATTGAATTACCATGACTTAAAAAAACAGTATCACCATCATTAATATAATTTAAACAATTTTTTACTAAATCTATTTCACCACCCTCTATACCTATATTAATACAATTTGGTGGTTCAATATTTGTATGATTAATCAAATTTTCTGGAGAAATATAAATCGCTCCTCCAAAAGAACGTTTTAAATATCCTTGTTGTTCTAAATAAGTTAAATCTTGTCGAATAGTAACATTCGAGACCCGAAGCATGTCAGATAACTCATCCACTTTTACTTCACCTTGCTTACGTACGATTTGGGCAATATCTAATCGACGTTTTAGTAGGGCTGAAGACGCTCTAGCCAAATTTTATTTCCTATATAACTGATAATTATTAAAGCGAAGATAATAAAATTTATCCTACTAGTGGTCAATATTAATTACTCCAATAATTACTTAATCCTTTTAAAAGGATTAAGAAAGATTATATTGTTTTTACAACCTGATATAGCTGATGAGTAGTTAACCGCTAAAATTAAACTTTAGCAACAAATTTATTATTTTTTGAATATTAAAATCCATTTTTGTGATCTTTCTCACTCTATTAACACTAGTATAACTTTCGTTTTGCAAGCATAATTTTTATTAATACCTTTCAATTAAAAAGTTATTATGTTTGGTAATTTATGCAAATTTAAGGAGAAAACACATGTCTATCATTTCCACTCACAATATGTTAAAAAAAGCACAAAAAGAACATTATGCCGTTCCTGCCTTTAATATCCATAATTTAGAAACCATACAAGTCGTTGTAGAAACAGTTTCTGAATTACAGTCACCAGTTATTTTAGCTGGAACACCTGGTACTTATAGTTATGCTGGTACAGAAAATATTATCGCCATTGCTGAAGAATTATCGAAAAAATACAACATTCCTTTAGCAATTCATTTAGATCATCATGAAGAATATAACGATATCGCTTACAAAATTAATGCTGGTATAAGATCGGTAATGATCGATGGTTCACACTTTCCTTTCGGAAAGAATATTGCCATCGTAAAACAAGTTGTTGAATATGCTCACCGTTATGATGTCAGTGTTGAAGCAGAATTAGGGCGTCTTGGTGGTGTAGAAGATGATTTAATGGTAGATGCTAAAGATGCCTTATATACAAATCCAAAACAAGCAGTCGATTTTATTGAAAGGACGGGAATAGATTCACTCGCAATTGCAATAGGTACAGCTCATGGACTTTATAAATCTGAACCAAAACTTGACTTTGAGCGTTTATCAGAGATCCGTTCAATGATAGATATTCCATTGGTATTACATGGTGCTTCAGGTGTTCCTGATAAAGATGTTCGTGAATGTATTAAACGAGGTATTTGTAAAGTCAATGTAGCAACAGAATTGAAAATCGCTTTTTCTGATGCATTAAAACACTATTTTATTGAGCACTCTGATGCTAACGATCCTCGTGATTATATGAAACCAGCAAAAGCGGCAATGAAAAAGATTATTGAAAAAATTATTACTACTTGTGGATGTGCAGGTAAATTATAGAGGCCAAAATAATGATCTATACATTAACACTTAATACTGCAATTGATATGAATATACATTGCCAAGAGTTAATTCCATATTCGGTTAATCGTACATCACATACGAAATACAGTCCAAATGGTAAAGCGGTCAATGTTTCAATAGTTTTGCATACATTTAACAAACCGACGTGTGCATTAGGATTTTTTGGTGGTTTTACTGGCAAATATATCGTTGAAGAATTAACTAAGATGCAAATTCATACGATACCTTGTTTTATTGACGATATCACACGAATTAATGTTTTTATTAACGATGGGCAAAAAGAATATAAATTGGTAAGTAAAGGACCTTTTGTTCCAGATAATAAAAAAACAGAAATGCTAAATATTATCCATACTCTTGAAAAAAATAGTTATTTGGTCATTAGTGGCAGTTTACCAAATAATATTGAATCTGATTATTATCAATCTATCATGGAATTATGTCATACACAAAATATACAAGTTATTTTGGACATCAGCCATCCAAATTTAAAGCAATTACTCACTTATCATCCCTTGTTAATTAAACCAAATGATGATGAATTAAATGATATTTTTGGATTGAAAACTCAAACAATCAAACAGGTCATTACTGCTATAGAAACAGTACATTCATTTGGTGCTCAAAATATTTTATTAACAATGGGATCGAAAGGTCTCTATTTTTCAAATGGACAGCACATTTGGTTTTGTGATGCCGTTACAATCAAACTGGTTAGCTCTGCATGTGCAGGTGATGCATCGTTAGCAGCTTTTTTAAGCGAGTGGTTACCAGAACAAAAACATATTGAGAATGCAATGAAAAAAGCCTCAGCAACTGGTGCTAACGTTGCTGAATCTGATGGCTTAGGTCAACTGAATAAAATCAGTTCCTATATGGAAAAACTAGCCGTAATCCAAATTAAATAAAAGGGAAATGTTATGAAGAAGATATTAGCCGTTACAGGTTGCCCGACAGGCATTGCCCACACTTATATGGCAGAAGAAGCTTTAAAAAGCGCTGCGCAAAAAGCAGGAATACAGATAAAAGTTGAGACAAATGGTGCTGGAGGTGTTGACAATGCAATTACTGATGATGATATTGCCAATGCTATTGGTGTAATTATCGCAGCTGATAAAGACATTAACCCCGATCGGTTTGATGGCTTGCCCGTTATTGAAGTTCCCGTTAAAGATGGTATTCATAAAGCTACAACATTAATAGAACAAATTACTTCTGGAATGATTCCCATTCGTAAAGGAAAACAAAATAGCACGATTAATACGACACCATCAAATCAATTCGTAAGAAAAGAGTCAATAGGACGCCAAATTTATAAACATTTAATGAGTGGCGTATCAAACATGTTGCCTTTTGTAGTAGCTGGTGGTGTCTTAATTGCTTTATCATTTTTATGGGGAATCTATTCTGCCGATCCAAATAATGCTCAATACAATGAGTTCGCAGCGTTATTAATGAAAATAGGTGGACAAGCATTTAACATAATGGTACCAATCTTTACAGCTTTTATTGCTTACTCCATAAGTGGAAGGCCAGCGATGGTTGCAGGGTTTATTGGTGGATTAATAGCCAATATTACTGGCGCTGGTTTTTTAGGTGGCATTATAGCTGGTTTTGCTGCCGGTTACTTGATGCTTTATGTCAAAAAATCACTTAATGAACTACCTCGTTCATTTGAAGGTCTTAAATCCATTTTTATTATGCCGTTAATTGGTGTATTTGTAATTGGATCAGGTATGTTCTGGCTTGGTGGACCAATAGCAGGCATTAACAATGCAATGAAATCATTCCTTGAATCATTACAAACTGCCAATCCAGTTCTGCTCGGAATAGTTATTGGATCAATGTGTTCATTCGACTTTGGTGGACCTGTTAATAAAGCTGCCTATGTAACAGGTACTATGTTATTGGGTGAAGGTAATTTCTACTTTATGGCTGGTGTTTCGGCTGCTTGTATTGTGCCACCTTTTGTTATTGCTTTTGCAACAACTATTTTTCGAGATAAGATTTTTACTGAAGAAGAACGTGCCGCTGGGATAGTAAATTATATTTTAGGGGCTACCCATATCACCGAAGGGGCCATTCCATTTGCAGCAAAAGATCCATTACATGTCATTCCTATCATGATGTTATCTTCCGCTATCGCATCAGTATTGACATTTATTTGTCAAATACAAGTACCAGCACCACATGGTGGTTTTTTAGTACTTCCATTAGTTAATAATCCATTTCAATGGGTTGGTTGTATTTTTGCTGGCGCGTTAGTTGGAGCAATATTATTCGGTTTACTGCGTATTCATCAAAACCGACAATTAACGACGAAAATGCCTAAATAAATTACTATTTAATATTCTGTTATGTTCAATTAATAAGGAGATAAAATGAATAATTTTAAACTAACAGCCGATGACATTTTAATTATTGATGGATATTATTCTAAATCACAAGCAATTCAAACTGTAGCAGAAAATATGATTAAAGCTGGTTTAGTAAAAGATAATTATACTCAAGCTATGTTAGATCGTGATGCACAAATTTCAACATTTTTAGGTAATGGTATTGCTATTCCACACGGAACTACAGACAAACGAAATAGTATAATTGAAACTGGTTTAAAAGTAATTTACTATCCACAAGGTATAAGATGGGATGAAGATAACAACATTGCTTATGTTATAGTTGGTATAGCAGCTAAAAATAATGAACATTTAAATGTGCTAAGACAACTTACGCGAGCTGTGATTGATGAAGACACAATAGAGCGAATTCAATCAGTTAAAAAACCAGAAGATCTATTAACAATTCTTCAAGGAAACTAATATAACCATCCCATGAGAAAAATAATGTGAATTCATGGGAGTTTATTTCTATTTTATTAACAATCACTTTATTATTTCAAGTCGTTATGTTATTCAAAATAAGGTTATTGAACTACCATCAAGAATGAAGTTTACTTTCTTTTTAAAATAATTCTTAAATCATCGCCCATTGCTGTTACAGATTCAAATTTAAATTGGGGTGCTAGAGATAATTTTCTTAGATGAGGCAATACACATAAATCTTTTGCATTATGACCTAGCAGTTTAGGTGCATAATATATTATTAGTTCATCAACTAAATTTTCTTCAATCAAAGCACCAGCAAGATGTGCTCCTGCTTCAACCCAAACAGAATTAATTTGATTTTTACCTAATTGCTTTAATAATTCAACTAAATTTATATGATTTTGAGCTGAAGATTCAATTATCAGCTTAGTGTTGGATTGAGTAATTGGGATATTTTCCTTTCGCACTATCCATGTTTCAGCTGATTGACTAAAGATATTTTCATTCCCTGTTAATCGATTTTTACTGTCTATGATAATGCGAACAGGTTGTCGAATATTTTCTTGTGAATAAAATTTTCTGATCTCATTAGGTAATTCATTATATCTAACCGTTAAACTGGCATTATCAACTTGAACTGTTGCTCGCGTACTCAAAATACAACCAGCCTGAGCTCGAAATTGTTGAACATCTTGTCTTGCTACACTTGAAGTTATCCATTTACTTTCGCCCGATGCCATAGCAATCTTTCCATCTAACGAGGAAGCGAGTTTAAGTTGGACATAGGGTATGCCTGTGCGCATACATTTTAAAAAGCCTTTATTAATGGCTTCAGCTTGATCAGTTAGAACACCAACAATAACTTCAATTCCAGCGCCTTTTAACCGTTTAATACCATTACCTGCAACTTTTGGATTAGGGTCTTGCATAGCAATAACAACACGAGTTATACCTGAGTTAATCAACGCATCAGCGCACGGAGGAGTTCGACCAAAATGACTACATGGCTCTAGTGTTACATAAGCTGTTGCTCCTTGAGCCTTATCACTAGCCATTGTTAGTGCATTCACTTCTGCGTGAGGCTCCCCAGCTTTTTGATGATAACCTTTGCCGATTATCTTATCATCTTTAACAATAACGCAACCAACATTCGGATTGGGAGGAGTAGTAAAGCGTCCAAGTTTAGCAAGCTCGATTGCTTGCTGCATATAAAATTGATCTTTATCATTAATCATATAACGTAATTATTTTTGTTGTAGTTTAGCGATTTCGTTACTAAACTGCTCAATATCATGGAAGCTGAAATAAACGGAAGCAAAACGGATATAAGCGACTTTATCTAAATCTTTAAGTTCTTCAATCACATAATTACCAATAAGTTTAGCGGGTATTTCACGTTCTCCCGTTGCTCTAATTTTTGATTTTATACGCGTAATTGCATCTTCAATAGCATCAAAAGCAACAGGGCGCTTTTCTAATGCGCGTTTTATACCATTGCGCAATTTATCTTCATTGAACGGCTCACGAACTTTATTACTTTTGATAACATTAGGCATAATTAATTCAGCAACTTCAAATGTGGTAAAACGTTCATTACATTCTACACATTGTCGACGACGACGAACTTGAAAACCCTCACCAACAAGGCGTGAATCAATCACCTTAGTATCATCAGCATTACAAAAAGGACAGTGCATAAAATCATCCTAATAACGTCACAATTAACATTACAATAGCTGAAAATATCAATTAAAACAAGGTTTCAATAATGAATGATTATTTCATTAATAAATTAATAATTTTGCTTAGTTTAAGCATAATTAAAATTATCCAATATTTCTCATTGATTTTCTTTAAAAACCTGTGATATATGAATAAAAAAGACATCTTTCATTCATATCATTATTTTCATTGCCAGCATGTTAAAACGTAGATTAATGTATAAAATTTGAAGCGTTTTTAGTCATAATGTAAAGACCGGATAATAAGATAAGCTCGAAAGAATAAGGTAGAAAATTGAATACTTTAAAATATCAGAATCATTTACAGTGAAACAACAGGCGAAATCAAAAAATGCAAAGATTTATTCAATCATAATGTTCAAAAATAAAGAATGTGAATAGTAATTCAAGATTAGCATTAATGTTAATGTCATGAAATTATCACTAACAGGACAATTATAAAAAGATAAAGCAATGATCGTATAAATTAGATTAATACTAATAATGAATAAAAAACTCCGTCGCCAAACTAACGACGGAAATAACAATTTACCAATCTAATTTGATCAAAAAATCACGCAATTTAGTAAAATCATCAGGCATGTAATGAGAGAGTAATGTCATATTCGCACGCTCACTAAGGGCTTTAGGTAAAGTAATGGATTTACCAAGAATTTCTTCAACCACTTCTTTAAATTTAGCTGGATGTGCAGTACCTAAGAATAATCCGTATTCTCCTTTTTGTAACTGATCACGCAGTGCACGATAAGCAATTGCGCCATGAGGTTCAGAAAGGTAACCTTTTTGGTCAAGTTCTCGCACAGTCTGTTTGCATATTTCATCAGAAATTGCAGCATGACCAAGTGATGTAAGCACCCACCCTTCTCTTTTATAAATCTCTTCAATACGTGGCCAATTATTAGGTTGGCTAACATCCATGGCATTAGATAGCGTTGCTACCGTTGCATGAGGCTCCCATTTACCTGTTTCCAAATAACGCGGCACTGTATCATTGGCATTGGTTGCAGCAATGAAACGTTTAATTGGTAACCCCATTGTTTTAGCAAGTAGACCCGCTGTCAAATCACCGAAATTACCGCTCGGTACAGAAATTACTAATTGCTCACGTTGTGCTGGAGTTAACTGTGCAAATGCTTCGAAATAATAACAAACTTGTGCTAATAATCGGCTAATGTTAATAGAGTTAGCTGAATTTAAGCCAATTGCAGTTTTTAATTCTTCATCATCAAATGCTTTTTTAACTAATGCTTGGCAAGCATCAAAATCACTTTGTATCGCAATAGTATGAATATTATCACCAAGTGTACAAAATAGCTTTTCTTGTAAGGGGCTAATTTTGCCTTCAGGATATAAAATTACTACTCGAATATTAGGTAGATGATAAAAAGCATGGGCAACTGCTGCACCAGTATCACCAGAAGTCGCCGTTAGAATCGTAATTTTTTTGTCAGCAGCGACTTGCACCAAAGCCTGAGCCATAAAGCGACCACCAAAATCTTTAAAGGCTAATGTTGGGCCATGGTATAATTCTAATGAACCTACATCCTCTTCCACTGATTTGACAGGAGCAGGAAACTGAAACGCATTTTTCACCAATCTATGCATATCATCATCACCAATTTCTTCACCAATATAGGAGGATAAAATCTTGGCACTACGACTGACAAAATCCAGTTCTAATAATGTATCTATTTCATTTAGCGAAAATTTTGGTAAATTTTGAGGAAAAAATAGACCTTGTCCTCTTCCTAATCCTTGTTGTACCGCTTGTGCAAAGCTAACTTGCTGTGAATGATCTTTTAAATTGTACAATTTCATAATATTTTCCGATTATCCTAAGGCTTATAAGGCTTATATTGTTTATTTTATCTGTTAGTCATTTGTAGACCTAACAATAACACGTTGGAAACTTTCATTCTTTCTATCGTAGAAAAAGTTATATCACTCTTGTGCCTTGTTTATCTATTTTGCAAATATGGGTAAAACCTTCCTCATTTTGTAAATAGCATTTTTTCAGCAACAATTCAATTTGCTGGGCCGTTTCAAGCTTGTCAGCAATGACAAACATTGTCGGTCCTGATCCTGAAATACCAGATGCTAAAGCACCAAGTTGTTTGACACGATTTTGCGTTTCATCAAAGTTAGGTAATAATTGTTTACGATAAGGTTCTGCAATATTATCACACAGCATTGCAGCAGCAAGTTTTGGTTGATTCGTGTAACAAGCATGAATGAAACCACCGACATATCGACCATGAGCGATGCAATCTGCCTTTTGATATTGCGCAGGCAGAATAGCTCGTGCTTGAGCTGTCGATATCTTGATACCAGAATAAGCCATTATCCAATACCAATTATCAAAATGTGGAATGGATTCACTAATAATGCCCATTTCATCAAGGATAAGTTGCATTCCACCCAAATAACACGGTGCGACATTATCGTAATGCACGCTCCCAGATATCCGACCTTCAAGTTCACCCATCATTGAAAGCATTTCAAACTCATTAAATGGTTTATCATAAAACTCATTTAAAGCAACCAGTGCTCCCACTACCGAACATGCGCTCGATCCTAATCCTGAACCAATTGGCATATTTTTTTCAAGCGTAATACTGACTGGTAGCGTTTTACCCATTACTTCACAAAAGCGCTGCCAGCATTGATATACAATATTGTATTTAGGATCGCTTGGTAATTTTTTAACAAATATTCCTTTACTTGTGAGGGAAAATTCGGTTGCAGTTTCAACTGTAATAAGATCACCTAACATTACACCACTGATCGGATTAATAGCTGCACCTAAAATATCAAAACCAACACTGATATTAGCCATTGATGCTGGCGCATATACTGTTAAAGATTTATAACTCATTTAACCTCCGATTTTACCCGATGTAGTACGTAAAATATCAGCAAAAACACCAGCAGCAGTTACCTCATTACCAGCTCCATAACCACGTAGTACTAATGGAATTGGTTGATAATAACGAGTGTAAAACGCTAAAGCGTTTTCGCCATTCTTAACTTTATAAAGAGGGTCTTCACTATCAACGGCCTCAATTCTAACACTACATTGATTGTTTTCTATACTACCAACATAACGTAACACTTTTCCCTTTTTTGAAGCTTGTTCAGATTTCGTTTTAAATTCAGAATCTAATTGCGGCAATTTAATCATAAATTCATCAATATTGCCTTGTGAATATTCAGTAGGTAGCACAGATTCGACATTAATTTGATCGAGTTCAAGCTGTAATCCAGCTTCTCGCGCTAAAATAAGTAATTTTCTTGCTACATCTGTTCCCGATAGATCATCACGAGGATCTGGCTCAGTAAAACCTTTCTCTTTAGCCAATTTAGTTGCTTCAGACAATGACATTCCTTCATCAAGCTTACCGAAAATGAAAGAAAGTGAGCCAGATAATATCCCAGAGAATTTAATAAGATCGTCACCGGCATTTAGTAAATTTTGTAAGTTTTCAATTACCGGCAATCCTGCACCTACATTAGTATCATATAAGAATTTTCGTTTACTTTTTTCTGCTTCTTGGCGTAAGCGCAAATAATAGGCCATAGAGCTTGTATTTGCTTTTTTATTTGGAGTAACCACATGGAAACCATTAGCTAAAAAGTCGGCGTATTTGTCCGATACTTCGCTGCTTGAAGTACAATCGACTAAAATTGGGTTAAGTAATCGGTTATTTTTGGCAAATTCAATAATACTATCTAACGTGTATTTCGTTTCACTCTGTTTGATTTGTTCACGCCAATTATCAAGAATAATACCATCTCGATCAAGCACACTGTGTTTTGAATTAAATAAACCACATACCCGCAAATCAATCTGTTTGTTTTTAAGCCATTTTTGTTGACGACCAATTTGATCAACAAGTGCACCACCAACACCACCAACACCAATTATAAAGACATCAAGCATTTTATCTGTACCAAATAGCATTTGATGAGCAACTCGGACACCCATTACCGCAACATCGTTATCAACTACAACTGAAATTGAACGTTCAGATGAACCTTGTGCAATAGCGACAATATTGATATTTGCTCTAGCTAATGCAGTAAAGAAATTAGCTGATAATCCACGTAAAGTCCGCATACCATCACCCACAACTGAGATAATAGCCAATCTTTCAATAATTTCAATCGGTTCAAGTAATCCATCTTTTAATTCTAAGAAGAATTCATCGCTCAACGCTTCTTTTGCACGAAAAAGTTCAGATTGTGGTACACAAAAACTAATACTGTATTCAGATGATGATTGAGTGATAAGAACTACAGATATTCCTGCATAAGACATTGCCGAAAAAACTCGAGCTGACATCCCAACCATACCTTTTAAACCAGGACCAGAAACGTTAATCATAGCCATATTATTTAAATTAGTGATCCCTTTTACAGGGGTGGTAGAATCGACAACATTTGCACCAATAAGTGTGCCTTGTGCGTCAGGATTATTGGTATTTTTTATCAAACATGGAATTTGAAATTGTGCAATAGGTAAAATAGTTCTAGGATGAAGAACTTTAGCTCCAAAATAGGAAAGTTCCATTGCTTCTTGATATGACATAGTTTTTAATAATTTAGCATCTGGTACAATCCTAGGATCACAAGTGTAAACACCATCAACATCGGTCCAAATTTCACAACTATTTGCTTTTAAACAAGCTGCGAGAACTGCGGCTGAATAATCAGAACCATTACGGCCAAGTACTACCAATTCACCCTTTTCATTACCCGCAGTAAAACCAGGCATTAAAATAATGTTTTGTTGAGGAATGCATAGCTGCGCAATTCGATGACTTGATTCAGGAATATCAACAGTAGATTCTAAGTAACTACCTTGAGCAATCAGCATTGTAACAGGATCTATTAGGGTGATAGTATGACCTTTCGCTTTAAGCAGCTCTTGCATAATAGTAATTGACAGTTTTTCACCACGACAAATAATTGATGCATTGATACTATCGGGACATTGACCTAATAAGCGAATTCCTTCCAACAATTGCTTGATTTGATTTAATTCATTTAACGCAAAACGTTGCATTTCCTCGTAAGAAAAATTACGTTGTGCTTTTGCAAGACCAGCTAACAAATCAGCAAAAATTTTTTCGGCATCATAAATATTGTTTTTGATATCTTGTCCGGCAACCGTTTTTTCAACCATCGCAACTAGATGATTAGTAATTTTAGCAGGTGCCGATAAAACAGTAGCTGTTTGTTCTTGCTTAGCATTATTTTCAATTATTTCTGCAACTCGCAAAAAACGTTCTGCGTTAGCAACAGATGTTCCTCCAAATTTTAAAACTTTCATATCACACCTTACTTATCTTTTTTATTTATGCCATTACGATTCAAAATACAATTATTCGACTTTTTTATATCGATAGGTATTATGAAAACCCCTTAGTCTTATAACTTATGTTATAACACTATTTTTTAACTATAGTTAATGTTTAAAAATATTCAATATACAATAAAAAACCCGCCTTTTAGGAGCGGGTTTTTTATATTTATTTGGGAAAAATCAACCCGCCCTAGATCGTGTAATAGTACCTAAGGTGCCTGTAATACCTGTCATACGGGTTGGAATAATCATTATTTTTCCTAAAACTTTTTTCTTAAACTCTAAACAAAACAGCCCGACATTTTCATGTCAGGCTGTAATTTTAAAAAACTTTTTTGCTGTTTTCGTACTCATTAACAACTTTATTCAAAGCTTGATATATACATTGTGCATCTTGCTTATTCAATGCTTCATCCAGAATATTGAGGTACGATAACATTAATTTCTGATTGTCTTCGGCAAATTGTGGTGATACTTCTTGATCTTCATATAACATGACATAAGTGCGAGCAAATCCAAATATCAAAAAATAAACCGATGCATTTTTCGGATCTTCTTGAATCAATGCCCTCATTGCCTTGCGTAGTCTTACATAACTATCGGTACCAGGCAAACTTGTCGCAAATGTTTTCGTTACTTCAGAAAATGTCATTGCAATAAACCTCAATCAAAATCACAAGAAGAAAGGATAGCAACCCATCAGCAGAAGTGCAAGTGTATTTTGTCTACTGAGCATAGTTTTTTATTTTTAATAAACAATATATGCCAATTAATACCGAATAAGTTTATTATTATAATTCTTTATAAATAGATAATCCCGCTGAAGCTTGAGCAACCGGCATTATCTCAATTGAGTTAACATTAAAATGTGTTGGTGTATTAACTAACCATGATACGGTATTTGCTATATCTTCGGGTGTGATATAATCTACACCCTCGTAAACTTCTGTCGCTTGTTCATTATTTCCATGAAACCGTACATTTGAAAATTCTGTACCACCACATAAGCCAGGCTCAATATTAGTCACTCTAATCTTTTTCCCAAGCAAATCAGTTCGTAGATTTGCGCTAAACTGCTTAACAAATGCTTTCGATGCACCATATACATTACCACCTTTATAAGCATAACTACCTGCTACCGAACCAATATTAATAATATAACCAAAATTACGTTCGACCATTTCAGGCAAAATTTGGTGAGTTAAATGTACTAAACCTATAATATTAGTTTCAATCATAGTTTCCCAATCGTTATATTCTGCTTGGTATGCTGGCTCTAATCCTAATGCTAATCCTGCATTGTTAATTAAAATATCAATCGGTTGAAACTCTTTAGGAAGTTGTAATAAAATAGATTCCACGGCATCTTTTTTGGTTACATCTAAAGGTAATGATAAGAAGTTTGCCCCAAATTCATCAGCTATTTTCTGTAGTTTATCTGCTCGCCTGGCAGCACCAATAACTTTATAGCCATCAGCTATTAACTTGCAACAAATAGCATGCCCAAATCCAGAGGAAGCACCAGTCACTAAAGCAATATTCATAGTAAATCTCCTTATAAGCTTAACGATAATATGAAATATGAGTACTTTTTCATAATCGATATGATAAATAAGCAAAAATTGGTCAATTCATAATTTTACTTAAACGTATAGTTAACCTCAAACTTCTTGACAATAATTCAATATAGATATTATAAAAAACCCGCTAATAAAGCGGGCTAATATTTAAATCTCATTTTGCAGTTTCTACTGATGGTTCTTCATCTTTCAATGGAACAATTAGTGTATCAATATGTGTATTATTGATTAATTGACGAGCAGAAGACATCAACTTGCTCCAAAAATCTTGATGATGACCACATACAACAAGATCAGCACCATATTCATGAATCGCTTCTATTAATACTTGACCAAACTCACCATTTCCTGAAAGCGTGTGTGCAATAGGATATGCAGCATTATCAGCCAGTTTATTTAAGGCAATATGTGCATCTTCTGTGATTTTATCTTTCATATCATTCATATTAATATCAACTAACCCTGTATATAAATCAGAATAGTTAATACCAACATGGATCAAAGAAATTTGAGCATTATATGGTCTTGCCATAGAAACAGCTTTTTCAACAAGAACTTCACTTTCAGGTGATAAATCCACTGCGACTAATATATGTTTATAAGCCATGATATTTTACTCCTTCCTATTTTGACGCTCAGGTTAAATTTTAAATTTATACTCTATTATTACTACTAAATTAATTTTTGAGCAAGCCAAAAAAGTGACGCAGATAACAAAATTGAAATCGGTAATGTCAAAATCCATGTTAATGCGATATTTTTAATCGTTTTACTTTGCACACCACCACCATCAACAATCATTGTACCAGCTACAGATGATGAAAGAACTTGAGTGGTTGATACTGGCATACCAGTATAACTAGCAATACCAATTGAAAGCGCTGTGGTAATTTGCGCCGAAACACCTTGAGCATAAGTCATTCCTTTTTTCCCAATTTTTTCGCCGATGGTAACAGCGACACGACGCCATCCAATCATAGTACCAAGAGCAAGCGCTGAAGCAACAGAGATAATGATCCAAATAGGTGCATATTCAATTGTTTTAAGCAGGTCATTGTTGACCGATTTTAAATATTGTTTATCTTCTAATGAAATATTTGGTTGTTTAGCAACATGTGAAACCGTATCGGATAAACAAAGTAGAATACGTCTAGCTTGTGAGCGCTGTTCAACAGTAAGAGATTCATAATCATTCATTTTATTAAATAAATTATTAGCAATATTTAATGTAATAAATGAACTCGAATAATCACAATGATATTGATTCAAATCGCTGATAGGTACACTAGAATCAACGGTGGATTGAGAGCCAATTACCGTTGTCAAATCTTGATTATGAGTAACAAAATAGTCTTCAATATTGTGGATAGCATTACGAGTATTGGTAATATCATAAGTTGAAGCACTCATATTAACAATAAAACCAGCAGGAGCAATGCCCATCAACACCAACATTAATAAACCAATTCCTTTTTGTCCATCATTAGCGCCGTGTGAAAAGCTAACACCAGCTGCCGATATAATAAGCATTATGCGGATCCAAAATGGAGGCTTTTTCTTACCATAGAGTTTTTCACGCTGCTCTGGTGTCATGAAGATACGCTCTCTTTTTTTACTGCTTTTTTTACTTTGACTTTTACGTGTCCAATATTTACGCAATAAAAAAATCATTAAACCAGCTATAACAAGACCAACCACTGGAGAAATAATTAATGATAAAAAGATTTGAATCATTTTCGTAATATTGAGAGCATCAATAATTGATGTATCCATAATAAAGGCATTAGCGAGTGCTACACCAATAATGGAACCAATTAAAGTATGAGAACTTGAAGCAGGAATGCCCACATACCAAGTTCCTAAATTCCAGATAATTGCGGCAAATAAAATAGAAAAGACCATAGCAAGCCCATGTGTTGAACTTACATTGAGTAATAAATCGGTTGGTAATAAGTGCACAATCGCATAAGCTACGCTGAGGCCACCAAGTAACACACCAAAGAAATTAAATACCCCAGCCATAAAAACGGCAAGTTGTTCTTTCAATGCTCTGGTATAAATAACCGTTGCAACAGCATTAGCTGTATCATGAAATCCATTTATAGCCTCATAAAAAAGCACAAATAGTAATGCAAAGACTAATAATATAATAGTTGAAAATTCTAAATCAGAAAATAGATGAAACATAATAGATCTTTCTGTTGTTAATTAACGGCACTATTATCCTTTAGAATAGGACAATGAGCAAAACAATTTTTACATTTTTCGTTTAGCGTAACGGGCAGCTAAAAAAGCACAGATCATTAATTGAATTTGATGAAAGATCATTAAAGGTAAAATCATAATCCCCATAATCGATATAGGAAAAATAACACCAGCCATTGGAATACCACTAGCTAAACTCTTTTTTGAACCACAAAAAACAATTGTAATTTCGTCTTCTTTGCTAAAACCAAATAGTCTTGCGCTATAGGTCGTGATTAATAATACAATTACTAATAATACAATTGAGAAAAATATTATAGTTAACAATGATAAAAAACCAACTTGGGCCCAAATGCCATTAATAACTGCATCACTAAAAGCAACATAAACCACTAATAAAATCGATAAACGATCAAATTTAAAAATAACATTTTTATATTTGTCTATCCATTTGATTATAAAACGGCGCGATAAATGCCCAACCATAAAAGGTAACATCAATTTTAACATTATCGAAGTAATTGCATCTACTATATCCATTGAAGCAATCGCTTGAGTATTCATTAATAACCCAACTAAAATAGGAGTAATAAAAACACCCAACAATGTTGATGCTGAGGCACTACAAATTGCAGCAGCAACATTACCTTTTGCTATCGAAGTAAATGCTATAGCCGATTGCACTGTTGCGGGCAAAACACACAAATAAACAAAGCCTAAATAAAATTCTTGTGATAAAAAAGTTGGCACTAAAAATCGCATCATAATGCCTAAAATTGGAAAAATCACAAAGGTCGTTACAAATATTAATACATGTAATCGCCAATTTTTTATGCCAATAATAATAGATTGAAAAGAGAGTTTGGCTCCATGCATAAAAAATAACAATCCAATGGCAAAAGTAGTAAGATGCCCAAAAAATATTTTAGTTTGTCCCTTACAAGGCAAAAAACTTGCAGTGATAACAACACAAATTAGAGTCAATAAGAATGGATCAATCTTCAAACGTTGGAATATATTCATAGTTATCGATCTTTTTTACTAAAAAAATCGCCACAAAAGTGGCGATTTAGTTTATGGGTAAAAATACTTATTCTAAGAAGCTACGAAGCACATCAGAACGACTTGGATGACGTAATTTACGTAACGCTTTAGCTTCAATTTGTCGAATACGTTCACGTGTTACATCAAATTGTTTACCCACTTCTTCAAGCGTATGATCGGTATTCATATCAATACCAAATCGCATACGTAATACTTTTGCTTCGCGCGGTGTTAAACCTGATAAGATATCACGTGTTGCACTACGTAAGCTTTCAGATGTTGCTGCATCTAATGGCTGCTCTAGTGCGGTATCTTCAATAAAGTCACCTAAATGTGAATCTTCATCATCACCAACTGGCGTTTCCATCGAGATTGGTTCTTTAGCAATCTTTAGCACTTTACGGATTTTATCTTCTGGCATTTGCATACGTTCAGATAATTCTTCCGGCGTCGGTTCGCGACCAATTTCTTGTAACATTTGACGTGAAATGCGATTTAACTTATTAATCGTTTCAATCATATGTACTGGAATTCGAATCGTTCTTGCTTGATCAGCAATTGAACGTGTGATAGCTTGTCTAATCCACCATGTCGCATAAGTTGAGAATTTATACCCTCGACGGTATTCAAATTTATCTACAGCTTTCATCAAACCGATATTACCTTCTTGAATTAGATCTAAGAATTGTAATCCACGGTTAGTGTATTTTTTTGCTATAGAAATCACTAAACGTAAGTTTGCTTCAACCATTTCTTTCTTAGCTCGTCGTGCTTTTGCTTCACCAATAGACATACGACGGTTAATATCTTTAATTTGCTCAATAGAAAGATTAGTTTCAGCCTCTATTTGTTTCAATAAGTTAACTTGTGCAGCAATCTGCTCCTCAAAATCTTTTAAATTAACAGCAAAAGCATTTTTAGAAGTTAATGCTTTATTATACCAATCCATATTATTTTCATTTCCAGTAAAATAATTCATGAATTGTTTTTTCGGCATTTTACATTGTTCAACGCAGATCTTCATAATTACACGTTCGTGTGCTCTTACACGATCCATCATGCTTCTCATATTGTTGACAAGTATATCGAACTGTTTAGCGACTAAACGAAATTGCTTGAAAATCTCTGATAAATTTTCGATCTCTTTTTGTGCTTTTTTGTGACCACGTCCATATTTTTTTATAGCTTCAGATGTTTTATTGTGTTGCTCTTGTAATTCAGCAAATTTTGCTCTAGCAACTTCAGGATCAATTGAAGCATCTTCATCAGCAGATGAATCACCATCCTCATCTTCATTTTCATCGTCACTATCGTCGATTTCGATCTCAGTTTCACTATCTTCTAAATCTTCAGGCAATTCTTCAGTTACTTCTTCCGCATTTGGATCAACAAAACCGGTAATTAAATCAGACAAACGAACTTGTCCACTTTCGATTAAGTTATATTGCTCAAGTAAATAAGTAATTGCTTCTGGGTATTCAGACACGGAAGTTTGAACTTGATTAATGCCATCTTCAATACGTTTGGCAATGTCAATTTCACCTTCACGAGTTAAGAGTTCCACCGCTCCCATTTCTCGCATATACATACGAACAGGATCGGTTGTACGACCTATTTCTGACTCAACATTAGATAAAACTAATGCTGTTGCTGCTTCAACGGCTTCTTCATCAGGGACATTATCTGAAAGTAATAACTCATCAGAATCAGGGGCTTCTTCAAGAACTTGAATCCCCATATCATTAATCATTTGGATAATATCTTCAATCTGATCTGAATCAATAATCTCTTCAGGCAAGTGATCGTTGACATCAGCATAGGTTAGGTATCCTAGCTCCTTACCACGAATGATTAGGAGTTTTAGCTGTGATTGAGAATTTTGCTCCATAAAAGGTATCCACTTTTAGTTATTTGATCATGTGTATATTATATATGTAGAACATTATCTGTTATCTACGTATACCCTATATATTTAGTCTTTTTTTGATAAAACAAGTATTAATGTCGCTAATTCTTTTTTCTCTGCGGTACTTAAGCCGGAGACTCTCTCTTTTGCGATTAGTTCATCTTGTCTTTGGGCGAGTATATTATCATATAACTCTTTTAAAGTATGTGTAAAAATCGATTCTATATCATCATCTTGATAATGAAACTCCCAGGTTGATAAACGACTGAGTTGTCTATAAAATGGCCTCTCTAAACACTCAGTTAATATTTGTGCAGTATTTATATTAGGATAACGCTGGCATAATTCAAGTAGCTCAATAAAAATATCAATGCCAGCCATTTTTACTTGGCCAATAGCATTAATATTGGACACAAGTTGCGCAAGATTAGGATATTGAAGCAATAAACCAATCAAAATACGCATTGTAGTTAACTTCATTTGTGCTATTGGTGCAGATTCTTGGGACTTAATTTCGTATTTTTGGCGATTTGATTGCATTAATTGCTCTATTTGAGACAAATCAAGTAACCCCAAATAACGCCCAAGTTGTTGTAATAAATTTAATCGGAAAGCTTTTGCTTTTATTTGATCAAGTAAAGGAAGAGCTAATGAACTTAATTTCGCTTTTCCTTCCGGTGTTTTCAAATCAACTTGCTTTAATAATTCATCAAATAAAAATTTAGATAGATTTGACGCAGTGTTCAAGTAATCTTCAAAACCTGAGTTACCGATTTTACGTACAAAACTGTCAGGATCTTCATCTTGAGGTAAAAAAGCAAAACTGATCTCTTTACCATCAATCAAGCAGGGTAATAAAACATTCAGTGCTCTCCAAGCGGCACTCCTTCCCGCATTATCGCCATCATAACAAAAGATTACAGAATCAGTAGCTCTAAACAGAAGTTTAATATGTTCTTCTGATGTTGCAGTTCCTAAAGCCGCTACAGCATAGTCAATTCCATACTGAGCCAGAGACACCACATCCATGTAACCTTCTACAATTATCAATTGTTTCGGATTACGATTAGCTTCTAAAGCTTCATAAAGTCCATATAATTGAAAACCTTTATGAAAAATAGGAGTTTCTGGCGAGTTTAGATATTTTGCAGAATCATTAATAATAGTTCTTCCCCCAAAGGCAATCACATTACCTTGTCTATCACGAATTGGGAACATGATTCGCCCACGAAAGCGATCGAATCGATTACCTCTATCATTATTAACTGACATTCCTGCCTTATCATATAACTCTGCTTCGTTTTTGGTCTTTACAATATTTTGAAAAGTTAATTGGCTTGAATTAGGTGCGTAACCAATTTTATACCTAGCTATAATTTCCCTATTTAGTCCACGTTGTTCCAGATATTTATGCGCATCAATCGAGGTTGATAATGCTAATTGCTGTTGGTAAAAATTGGTTATTTTAGCCATTAACGTATACAGATCACGGCGTATATTTCGAGACTCAATCTGTTTGGACTGATCTATTTGGTTATTATTATCCGTATAAGGAACTCGAATTCCTTGCATACTGGCTAATTCTTCAATTGCTTCAGGAAAAGACAAACGTTCATATTGCATTAAAAAATTCACAACTGAACCAGATGCTCCACAACCAAAGCAATAATAGATCTGTTTTTTTTCATTCAATGAAAAAGAGGCAGTTTTCTCATCATGGAAAGGGCAACAACCAAAGTAGTTATTCCCCTTTTTTTTCATTTTGACACGTTTGCTGATCACATCAAGTATACTTGTGCGAGCAATCAAGTCTAAAATAAAATCTCGAGGAATAAGACCTTTCATGATAATTTAACCGATATTGGCACTATACGCAAAGACAACAAGCCGCATGTATATGTACGGCTTGTAAAAAATTTTTTATAAAAAAATAGATAAAATTGAGTTTTATATCAATTTAAACTTTTAGTATAAATATTAATATAGACGAGTGCGACGAGCGTTTTCTCTTTCTAATTTTTTAGCGTGACGTTTAACAGCAGCTGCTTTTGCGCGTTTACGAATAGTAGTTGGTTTTTCATAAAATTCACGGTTACGAACTTCAGCTAGAACTCCTGCTTTTTCGCAAGAACGTTTAAAACGACGTAATGCTACATCGAAAGGTTCATTTTCACGTACTTTAATTACTGGCATGTGCCTCTCACCTCAAATTTGTTTAATATCACAAAGGACTAAAAATTAGTGCGCAATTTTACCCCTAATAGACATACGTTGTAAAGTAAAATATCGAATTATTGTATCATAACAAATTAATTTGCTAATCTCCCTACTCAATTAGATAATAAAACCATTTTTATTAAGATAGATAGGTATTTTTATGTCATCATTTATCATCGGTCAATACCCAAAGCGTCGCCTACGCCGCAATCGTGTTTATGATTTTAGCCGCCGTTTAGTTGCAGAAAATCACCTAACAATTAATGACCTGATTTATCCTGTTTTTATAATTGAAGGTAACAATATTATTAAACCAGTTATATCAATGCCAAATGTTAATCGAATGAGCATTGATATGCTATTAAAAGAAGCTGAATATGTAGCTAAACTAGGTATTCCTGTTCTTTCACTGTTTCCAGCCATTGAACCAGAAAAAAAATCATTACTTGCTCAAGAAGCTTATAATGAAAATGGGTTAGTGCCCAAAGCGATTCGAGCATTAAAAAAAGAAATTCCCGAGTTAGGTATTCTAACTGATGTAGCACTTGACCCTTATACAAGCCACGGACAAGATGGCATTATTGATGAACATGGTTATGTTCAAAATGATTTATCTGTTGAAATTCTTGTTAAGCAAGCTTTAATTCAAGCTCAAGCTGGTGCAGATATTATCGCGCCAAGTGATATGATGGATGGACGCATTGGTGCAATTCGTGATGCGCTTGAAAATCATCATTTTGTTAATACACAAATCATGGCGTATTCGGCTAAATATGCTTCAAGTTTTTATGGCCCGTTTCGTGATGCAGTAGGATCTGCTTCAAATATAAAAGGCGGTAATAAAAAAACTTATCAACTTGATCCTGCCAACAGCAATGAAGCTTTGCAAGAAATTTACCAAGATCTTAGTGAAGGCGCTGATATGGTCATGGTTAAACCAGGTATGCCTTATCTTGATATGGTCAGAAGAGTGAAAGAAACCTTTGCTGTGCCAACATTTGCCTATCAAGTTTCTGGCGAATATGCCATGCTGTGCGCAGCAATTGAAAACGGTTGGTTAGATGAACAATCAGTAATTATGGAATCCTTACTTTGCTTTAAACGCGCTGGTGCAGATGGAATATTAACATATTTCGCTAAACAAGTTGCTGAATGGTTAGTTCAAAGACAATAAGATGTATTAACTCACTGTAAAGTCCCCATATTATATAATGGGGATATTTATCAAAACACAGCAAAAGACTTCATTTAGATTATTGGCTTTGTTCATTCTATTTTTCGGTAAAATTAGCTATTAAATTAGGAACTTTTTTAAACTTTTACAAGTGGATAAAGCTATGTCGATTTTACCTCCAAAAATCCGATTTTCAAGCAAAACACTTTTCATATTTATTTTATCCGTCAATTTCAGCATATAAATAATTAACATGATTTAATAGCAATATAAAGTAAGTAACCAATATTTAGTAAAGCGTGTAAAAAAGTTTTAGGAAAACTATATGTTTATATAAATATCTGATAATATTTCATCAGATTAATGACAAGAGAATGAAAAATGATCTATGAACTCATACCGATAGAATTGCATGAAGAGCTTAATGATTTTCGTCAAGATTTAGAGAGGATAGTTTTACAGTATGTTGAAGTTTGTCCTTATTGTGACAAAAAAGAATTTTATCTAATCCGTTCAAAACCAACTACTACTTACCGTTGTAAAGCTTGTTATAAATATTTTACGGCGGCAACCAATACACACTTTAATCGTCTAACTCCTTTTAACTGGTTAGAAACTATTTTTATTAGCCGGATAAAAAACTACAGCTATCAAGCAATAGCAGATAAATTTGATTGTTCAACTGAGAAAATAATGCGTCGTGACCATGCTATAATGAATCACTTAAAGCTACATTATTTATCATTATATAAATGGTATATCAACAAACAACAAACAACTTTAAATCCAATCTTAATTGAACAATATAATTATATCAAATCAAAAATAAATACTTTACTTAATACGACAACTCCCGTTTGTTTACACTGCAACTCAACAGAAACAGTCAAAATAGGCAAACGAACATGTTACCGATGTAAACGATGTCGACATAGTTTTAATCTTCTAAGTAATACTAAACTAAATCGTTTACCCAAACCTGAATTATGGCTAAATTTTATTGATTTACTCTTAGCCGGAGAAGACAATATACAAATAGAGAAAAATTTAAAATTGACGAGCAATACCATAAGGAGATGGCGATCGGTATGGTGTGAAATGATGATAGCTTGGAAGTGTGATGCCCTATCTATTTGGTGTAGCAGCCATTAAAAATGGTAAAGATAGCATGATGAATGACAATTTCATGTTTTACTCTAAATAATCTTTAACCCATAAGATTAATAATAGAAGATAATGTTATGAAAAACTATATTTCTCTTCTCTATATAAGTTTATGCAGCAGTACACTATTAATTAGTGGTTGTGATGACAAAAAAACAACTAATACAAACTCAACTCATATTGCCGTGACTAACAGTTATCTTTTTCATACAGAACCAGAATTATTGCCTGTTCACAAGTTATTTAAACAGCAGAAAATTCAAGGTCCATCACATAAACTAATTAACTATAACTATCAGGGTTATGTGACTAATTATAATTTAGAAGGACTTTATGGTGAAATTAATTATGATGAAGCCAAATACATTTACGGAATGGAAGGAACCAGAGATGAATATGAAATTACTTTTGACAATACAAAAAACATACTTGGCATGAAAAATAGTAATGGAGATATTGTTGCTTTTTCTGAATTTGATGGGCAAGGTCATTTAGTTGAAACAACTTTATCTCACTTTGCAGAAAATAATATTATTTTTAACAGCAAAATAATTTATGAAGAAGACCGGGTTGAGAAGGTTTTGTATAATGCTTATATTCCAGTTGATGAAAAAACCAAATTTCCTGTGTTAGTACAAGAAAAAGATATTATTTACAATGATAGTAAGCAATTGGAAAAAACTATCACTAAGTCATTTAAACTATCATCAAATGGTGACATTATTATCAATGATAAAAATGAACAAGAAGTTGAAATGACTGAGACTTGTACCTATTCTAATTATAATGAAAACCGAGATTGGACTAAGGCAATTTGTATTACAACAGGAAATGAGTCAAAAACCGTTACTTTAATAAGAACCATCGAATACCAATAGCTTTATTTATTCTCTTAATACCAAAGGGAATATGATTAGTCATGACCGTACTCATCGTATTTACGGCAAAGTATAATGGTGTCTTCAATTAAGCGCCGAGCAATAGTTCCATATTCAGGTATTTTAGGTAATTGAGAGTAATGATACCAATTTGCTTCAACTAATTCGCAAGTATCTACTTGAATTTCGCCACTTTCATAATCTGCTAAATAAGCCATCATCAATGAATTTGGAAACGGCCAAGGCTGAGATCCTACGTAACGAATATTTTTAATATTTAATTTTGATTCTTCAAATACTTCTCGTTTAACAGCCATTTCCATTGTCTCACCAACTTCAGTAAAACCAGCTAAAACAGTATATAAACTATTTTTATTATGTCTAACATGTTTTGCCAATAATATTTTATTTTTTTTGCGAATAGCGACAATGATAGATGGCGAAATTTGAGGATAATAACGTTCATTACAGTTATGACACATACAACACCATTCTGTTGTACTAATACACATTTTGTGACCACAATAACCACAATATTTATGAGAACGATAGAACTCTGATAATTGAACAGCTCGGCCAGCCATGTAAAATAATGATTGTTCAGTATTATCAAGCAAAGATCGAATTGAACTCATTGCAGTTTTCATTTCACGACAAATAAGCCAAGCCGTTTGTCCATTCCATTCACCGATGGGTTGGGCAATCAGATTTTTGAAACCCAGTTTACTGGCATTTCCAACAGGAACTTCCCCGTTTGGTAACCATAACCTTCCATTTTTACTGACAAACCAATAGCCCGTTTCATTTCCATTCAAACTTATTTGTTGCTGTATGTTCATATCAATTTACACTCAAAACAACGAAAAAGGAGGGGTTAGCCTCCTTTATTATCAATATTATTTCTTTTTCTTCTCGTGAAGTCCTTTTTTCTCAAGTTCCCAATAAATGATACGTTGCTGAGCAATTGTAAATAAATTACTTACGATATAATATAAAACTAAACCTGAAGGAAACCATAAGAAGAATACTGTAAAAATTAATGGCATATAAGTCATTAATTTTTTTTGTAATGGGTCAGCGGCCGGTGTTGGGGACATCATCTGAATTAAGAACATTGTACCGCCCATTAATAAAGGAAAAATATAATAAGGATCTTGTGCAGATAAGTCATAAATCCAAAGTGCAAACGGGGCATGACGTAGCTCAACAGCATTACCTAACATATAGAATAATGATAAGAAAATTGGCATTTGAATAAAGATTGGCAAACAACCGCCTAATGGATTTACTTTCTCTTGTTTATAAATCGCCATAGTTTCCATACTTATTTTTTGTTTATCATCACCATAACGTTCTTTCAATGCTTCTATACGAGGTTGTAATAACTTCATTTTTGCCATTGAACGATATTGAGCACGTGTTAATGGGAATAAAATACCACGGACAATAAAAGTAATAATAATAATTGCAAAGCCCCAGTTACCAACAAAGCTATGAATAAATTTTAACAAATAAAACAGTGGTTGTGATAAGAACCATAACCAACCATAATCAACGGTTAAATCGAGATGATTAGCGGTCTCTTTTAATTGGTTTTGAATTTCTGGCCCTAACCATAATTTTGCCCCAATAGTTTGGCTGCTACCTGATTGTATAACAGTTGATTTACCCTTAAAGCCAATTGTTGCTTGAGATTTGTTAGCTGTAGCTCGAGAATAAAATAAATTATTTTGATCCTGAGTTGGTACCCATGCTGTTACAAAATAGTGTTGTAGCATTGCAATCCAACCAGTTTTAGTACTAACATCTAAAGCTTTATCTTTTATATCATCAAAACTGTATTTACTATAGTTAGTGTTAGAACTAGAATAAGCCGCACCGCGAAAAGCATTTAGACCTAATCCACCACCACCTTCAGTCACTGTGCCTTTAGGTAACTCTATAGTTTGTTTTAATTGACCATACATTGAAACATCAATAGGATTTCCACTCTGATTATTAATGTCATATTGAACATCAATAGCATAATTACCGCGATGCAATATATAATATTTAGTATAGCTAATACCATTTACCTGATAAGTCAGTGGTACACGCAATTCATCTTGTCCTTCAGCTAATGCATATTCGGTTTGTTCAGTTTGATATATTGGTCGTTTTGATCCTTGAATAGCATTATCAGGTCCATCTTTACCAGTTAAACCGCTTTCAGCAATATAAATAAAATCGGGACTTGATGTTAACAACTGGAAGGGGGTACCTGAATGAAGTGTTTGCTCATATTTTAATAATTGAGCAGCTTGCACATCGCCACCATACGTATTGATAGTAAGTGACAATACATCTGATTTTACAGTAATTATTTTACCGAGCTCAGCAGTATTAGTTGAATTATCTTCACCTATCTGTTGTGTTAACTGATTAATCATAGGCAGCTTAGGAGCATGATCGTCTTCCCATGCTTTCCAAATAAAAAAAGATAAAAAAAGTAAAGCAATGACTAAAATATTACGTTGAGATCCCATTAGTGTTTTTCTCTATTGGTTTTAATTTTAGGAGGAACAAAATCTTCTCCTCCTTCATGTAAAGGGTGACATTTTAATACACGTTTAACCATTAGCCAACCACCTTTTATTAATCCAAAGCGTCTTACTGCAATTACAGCATATTGTGAACATGATGGTGTAAAACGGCATTTAGGACCAAATAAAGGGCTAAGAATGCGTTGATATATACGAATAAAAAAAATAAAAATATTAATTATCAATAAATTAAATGCAAAAACATGCCTTTTTATCACTAATTTTACTTTATTTAAATTTTTTGCTTGGCTATGATTCGTTGGCATAGTTTATCTAAAATCTCAACTATTTGTTGATTATCTAAGTCAATGACAGGAGATTTAGCCATCAGAATAAAATCAACATTAGGGAGTTGATGTTGATGATAACGAAAATACTCTTTCACAAGTCGTTTGATGCGATTACGTTCATGGGCACGCTTTACCTGCTTTTTAGCTATGGCAAATCCCAAACGAGCATGTGCTAAATTATTTCTACGTGAAACAAGCGTAAGAAAAGGAGATCCAGCTCTAATGGATTCTTGGAAGACATGACTGAAATCAAAGGGAGTTAACAATCGCAACTCCCGAGGATAAGTGAATTTAATCACTCAACTTTAAATCAGCTAGCAACGGTTAAACGAACACGGCCTTTAGCACGACGGCGAGCAAGAACTTGACGACCATTTTTTGTTGCCATACGAGCACGGAAACCGTGAGTTCTATTGCGTTTTAATACTGATGGTTGAAATGTGCGTTTCATGACGATTTATATCCAAATCTAATTTATCAACAAGGTTGTAGAGTGTAGACTCCACAGCATTAATTAAAGAGGTCGAAATTATAGTGTTTATTTTATTTGTCGTCAATGAGATTTTAACAGATAAATTTTTAAGAAATCCATTAGCACCTGATTAAGATACAATTATATAAAAACTGATATATACCTTATTAATTTAAGCAGATATTTTAATCCTTAATATCAAGAAATAATCAGCAAAATAATAGACTATGAGATTAATTTATCTTCTTTATAGATTAATATAACGTATAAAAATAACACCAAAAAAGAAGAGCGAAAATTAAATTTATTAATCACTAAATGCAATGACTCTCTTACTTTTTTCACCACCTATTTCACGCGCTAATTTAGGCACTAAATAACCTGAAACTTGAGCAGCCAGTTGACTCATTAATTGTTTGGCTTTTTCATCACTAACCATAAAATGAGCGGCCCCCTGTACCTTATCAAGTAAATGGATATAATAAGGCAAAATACCAGTATCAAAGAGCTTATTACTTAATTGTGCTAGTATTTCAGCTTTATCGTTAACATTTTTTAATAAAACACTTTGATTAAACACGGTTACATCTTGATGTTTTAATAATGAAACCGCTTTAGCTACATTTTCATCAATTTCGTTTGAATGATTGATATGAGTAACCATGATAATTTGTAATCGGCTATTAGCAAATAGCTGACAGAGCGCTAATGTAATTCGTGATGGTATCACAACCGCTAAACGGGTATGGATTCGTAATCGCTTAATGTGAGGAATTTTTTCTAATGCGTTCACTAAAAATTCAATCTCATGATCCTTAGCCATTAAGGGATCTCCCCCAGAAAGAATGATTTCATCAAGCTCCGGATGATCGGAAATATAATTAAGCGCTATATTAAGATTCTTTTTATTACCCTGATTTTCATGGTAAGGAAAATGCCGTCTAAAACAATAACGGCAATTTATAGCACAGGCCGTTTTAGTAATTAATAAAGCACGATTATGATATTTATGCAATAATCCTGGAATAGCATTTTGTTGTTCATGCAAAGGATCATTGCTATATCCATCAATATGAATCATTTCATGATCATCACAAAGAACTTGTAATAACAAAGGATCTCTATAATCTCCCTTTTTCATTCGATTGATAAAAGCCATAGGGACACGAAGCGGAAATTGTTTTTTCGCTAGTAACATAGAAATTGAAATGGAATTAGGATCTAATTCTAAATAAGAATAGAGTTTCTTGATATCAGTCACGACATTGTTTAGATCTAATATCCATTCATCTTTATTATTTGGTAGTTCAATTTTTTGCTGTATAATATGACTCATTTTTGTAATTCAGAATGATAGTTGGAGCTTTTATGGCATCTTATAGTACAAATGAGTTTAAAGCCGGTCTTAAAATAATGCAAGATGGCGAACCTTGTGTAATTGTTGAAAATGAATTTTATAAACCAGGTAAAGGGCAAGCAATTAACCGAGTAAAAATTAAAAAACTACTTTCAGGCAAAACTGTTGATAAAACTTTTAAGTCGGGTGAATCAGTTGAAGGCGCTGATGTTGTTGATATGAATTTAACATATTTATACACTGATGGTGAATTCTGGCATTTTATGAATAATGATACTTTTGAACAACTGTCGGCTGATGCTAAAGCTGTCGGTGATAATGCAAAATGGTTAGTTGATCAAGCTGAATGCATCTTAACATTATGGAATGGCCAACCTATCGCTGTTACGCCTCCAAATTTTGTTGAACTAGAAGTCATTGAAACCGATCCTGGCTTAAAAGGCGACACAGCAGGAACAGGCGGAAAACCAGCAACTTTATCAACAGGTGCAGTTGTCCGTGTACCATTATTTGTGCAAATTGGTGAAGTACTTAAAGTGGATACTCGTTCAGGTGAATATGTATCGCGTGTTAAATAATTATAGTCGTTTTATGCTACTATGTTATTAATATAAAAAAGAGGTTACATTAACCTCTTTTTTGTGTTAAACCGTTTTTTTAATAGCATATTTTTAATCAACAAAAATAAACTTATCATTTATATTCATTATAACATCTTCATTGTTAATAAGAAATTAATCAAATTATTTTGCACCAAAATAATTTAATTGGCGCCACGATTCATAGACCACAACCGCAACTGAGTTAGATAAATTCATACTTCGACTATCAGCTAACATTGGAATACGAATTTTTTTATCTTGTGGTAATGCATCAAGAACCGATGCAGGTAAGCCACGAGTTTCAGGACCAAACATCAAAAAATCATTATGCTGAAAAATAACTTCACTATGAGATTTTTTACCTTTAGTCGTTAATGCATAGACTTGTGTGATGAGATCAAGTCGGTTAACCTCTAAAAAATGAGCGAGATTTTTATAACGAGTTACGTTGACAAACTCTTGGTAATCAAGACCTGCTCTTCTCAGCTTTTTATCATCCCAAAAAAATCCCATTGGTTCTATAATATGCAAATTAAAACCTGTATTAGCACATAGACGTATAATGTTACCTGTATTAGCTGGAATTTCGGGCTCAAATAAAACGATATTTAACGCAACATTTGACACAATACTTTCTCTTCTATTGTTTATATTTCTGAATTGGTAATATTATCACAATTCGGAGTCCTCCAAGATGACTTTTCTCTGCTTTAACATTGCCATGATCTCGCATGATAGCATTAGCAACAATAGCTAGTCCTAATCCTGTTCCTCCTGATTGACGATCTCGCGCTTCGCTAGTACGATAAAATGGTCTAAAAATTTGCTCAAGCTCCTTGTCAGCAACACCAATTCCATCATCGTCAATACTAATTATTATCTGATTCTGTTGGGCAATAAAATTAACCACAATTTCATGATTAGAATACCGGAATGCATTACGTATCACATTTTCAAGAGCACTACATAAAGCCATAGGATAGCATAAAATAGTATGACTAGTTGGAGGATTAGTCACTAAAAACTTTTTCCCTATTTGTTCTGCTTCAAAAGTAGCATTATCAAGCACCTGTTTGAATAATAAGTTAATTTTCTTAAATTGCCGAATTTCATTATTATCATATTGCTGCCTTGCTAAAGACAATAAATCACCTATCATAGAATCAAGCTTTAACGCTTCATTATTAATACGTATAACTTCATTACTTTCTCCTTGCTTATGTCGCAATAAAGATGTGGCAAGTTGTAAACGTGTTAAAGGAGTACGAAGTTCATGAGAAATATCGGAAAATAAGCGTTGCTGTACTTCTTGCATCCGTTTAAGTTCTCTTAACATATGATTAAAACTAGCACCTGTTGCTTTATATTCAGTAGATCCAATTTTTTCAAGTTCTGGCCATTCTTGTAAATTTCCTTTAGCAACTTGATCTGCGGCTTTTTTTAACCCCCGTGCAGGTTTAGCTATACTCCATGACAACCATAACAAAAAAGGAGAACTGATCAACATCATTAGTGTTAATAACAATAAGGGATGATCAAAAAGTAAATTAACAAATTGAGATTGAACATCAGAAGCAGGTTGTAAGACATACAATTGATATGGTTCATCAGCATAATGAACTAAAAATGGCCCTATAATCTCTTGGAAATCATAAATTTTTTTAGCAGGATCTGAAATATTATGTGATATTTCGCTAAAGTTTTTTACTAAATCAATATTTTTGGTATCAGCAGTAATATATTGCCCGTTTGGAGTAACAATAAATAAAAATTGACCTGATTTTTGGTAGGTATCCATTACAACAATAAAACGCATCCACCAACGAAAGCTATCTTTAGGTACATTGGATAGATCTTTTTCTATTTGTTTAGCTAATTCGTTACCTGTTTCTCGCTCTTTATTTGCAATGTAAGTTAAGTTTCTAGAATCTAAATTTGGTAATAAAATGATTAATGCCAAAAAAAAAGCTATTGTTAGAAGGAAGATAGTGAAAATTCGAACAGTTAAACGGTCAAAAATCCACATATCATCACACCTAATTTAAAACTATATCGATGTTGTTATACATCATCATTGCTATCAATAACAAATAAATATCCCTTAGAACGTAATGTTTTAATCCACGGTAAACCATCGCTACGAGGAGGAAGTTTTTTTCTTAAATTAGATACATGTACATCAATTGAGCGAGCAAGAGGAATAAATTCTTTACCTAAAACTGTTTCGCTCAACGTATCTCGAGATATGATTTTACCACCATTTTCGAGAAATTTAAGTAACACTTGAAATTCTGTACCAGTTAATTCAATATATTTATTATCATAATAAACTGACTGCTGTTTTCGATTTAATACCAACTTATCAACTGTATACTGTAAAGGAAGGTCATCAGCATCATTAACTAAATTATCCCAACGTGTACGACGCAATAGAGCATTGATTCTGGCTATAAGTTCTCTATCATTGAAAGGTTTTAAAATATAATCATCAGCGCCAAGTTCAAGTCCAATAATTTTATCATATTCATTATCTTTAGCCGTTAAAAAAATAACAGGGACAGTAAATTTGCTTCTAAGTTGAGATAATACATTTAATCCATTCATTTCAGGCATCATTATATCGAGCAGAATCAAATCAAATGTCATATCAAACTTTTCTAAAGCTTGCATGCCATTATTCGCCGTTTCAACTTCAAACCCTTCTAGTTCAAGAAGCTCGGATAACAACGAGGCGATTTCTGGATCATCATCCACTACAAGTAATTTGTTCATTACAATCCTCTGTTTACTCATTTATCATATTTATTTTTATCGAATTACATCAAGATTCCACACTGTGCCGAGTTATTATATATGCAAAAAATACTATCAATACCAACAATATAGTAAATAATTGTTAAGTTCTAAAATTTTAATACTTTAACATTATAAAAACCTTGATCAATAAGATAAAGTGCTTGTAATTTACTCATTACTCCACGGTTGCAATAAAGCAAATACTGTTTGCTTTGATCTAAACTACCAAATTGAGAAGCCAATTTATAAAAAGGAATTAATTTAATTTTAACATTATCGCCTAATTGTAAAGGTTCATCTTCTTGTTCATCTGATGGGCGAATGTCAATAATAATATGATCGTTGTTAAGAGTAGATACTGTTTCAACCTGTTGAATTGTTGTATTAGATTGTTTCGCTATTTCACGAATATCAATATTTTCTGCATTTTCTATAGCTGTATTAAGTATTGAAAAATCAAAATTCAACTCTTCTGCTTCAATTTTTTCTTTAATTGCTTTTACAGTAGGACTTTTAGATATTACGCCACAAAACTCAGGCATTGTTTTAGCGATATCTTCAGTGCCGATTTGACGAGCAATATTGATAATGGTTTCTTTATCATGTGTGATTAGCGGACGTAAAACCAATGTATCACTAACATTATCAATTAAACGTAAATTAGTTAATGTTTGGCTTGATACTTGACCTAGTGCTTCCCCAGTCACAAGAGCTTGCACATTATAACGTTGAGCTATTTTAGATGCGGCACGTATCATCATTCTTTTTAAGATTACACCCATTTGCCCATCATCAATTTTTTCCAAAATTTCACCAACGACATCCGAGAAATTAATAGCGATAAAACGTACTTTATGTGAGCTTCCAAATCGTTCCCATAAATAGTGAGCCATCTGTTTTACACCAATTTCGTGAGTTTTTCCACCAAGATTAAAAAAGCAATAATGTACTCGACTTCCTCGCCGCATCAACATGTAACTTGATACACCTGAGTCAAATCCACCAGAAATAAGTGAGATAACATCTTCTTGTGTACCTGTTGGGAAACCACCAATACCGTCATGTCGACCTTTAACAAGTAACAACTTATCTTTATCAATTTCTAAATTTACCGTAACCTCAGGACGTGTTAACTTCACCTTAGCTGAAGGTACATATTTATTAAGCCCTCCGCCAACATAACGTTCAACGTCAATTGAAGTAAATTCATGCTTTCCTCTGCGTTTGACCCTTACACAGAAGGTTTTATTTTCAATTAATGAGGCATAATAACTTAAAACTTTTTCAAAAATATCATGCACATCGACATAAGTTAGTTCATCGACAGCTAGAATGTGATGAATACCAGGAATTCGTGTTAATAGTTCTAGAATCATGGCTTCACTATTTTCTATTTTTGGACGAACTTCGATAAAATCCCAATGACGAATAACAGCAACATCTTCTATATGATGTTTTAATATATTACGAATATTGCTAGTTAATATTTTGATAAAACGTAAACGAACAGAATCACTTTTAATCGTGATTTCAGGAAAGAGTTTAACAATAAATTTCATAAAACTAAGGCGTGATCTAAATAAAAATGGCGGACATTATACTGTTTTTCTAAAAAAACATAAAATTTAATCTAACAAATATTAAATCTAAAATGGATTATAAAACCAATTTATTGAATTAAATCATCTGAACAAATTAATTTAAAATAATATTTATTATGGTAATTTTATTGCAAAAAGCAATAATATTCTATTTTATATCTAGAAGTAAATAATCGTTATGATTTGTCTTCCCTAACGATTAAGACAAAAAATGAATATAATTTTTAATATAAAAATTAATATTGATAATAGTTTTAAATTATCGAAACTCAAATTATACCAACTATACCTTAAATTTTACTTGCTTGTTGGTCTGTCTTTCGTTAATATTTCGCTTCAATAAATTCTGTTGTATAAAACATAAAATTGACAGGTTGAAATGTACGGACTTTTAATTATAAGTTATTTGATCATTGCACTAGCAATAATCGTATTAGTTTTAATTCAGCGAGGAAAAGGCGCCGATATGGGGTCTTCTTTTGGCGCAGGTGCGTCAGCAACTTTATTTGGTTCATCAGGAAGTGGAAACTTTTTGACTCGCATAACAACACTATTAGGTATATTATTCTTTGTAATAAGTATTGTTCTATCTAATTTAGGAAGTCGCGGTCATACCACTTCAACTGGCGAATTTGATAACCTCGAAGATACTGTTCCTGTAACGACACAACAAAACGAAAAAGTCAGTACTCCGACAGCAGATCCTGTTGTTCAACCAGAACAAATAAATCCTACATCAGATATTCCTGAATAAAAACGGCGCCGTGGTGGTGAAATTGGTAGACACGCTATCTTGAGGGGGTAGTGCTCTAAGGGCATGCGGGTTCAAGTCCCGCCCACGGCACCAATTCAATAATCAGTAACATTCTTTAAAATCCTTTAAATCACATCAAAACTAGTACAAATAAGGCTTATAGCCTATTTTACTATTTCGTAAGCATCAGTAAGACACATTTACAACCACATTTTTTAGTTATATGCTTAGTTATACGAATCTCATATAACTAAAAATCGTATAACTATGGCTCGTATAACGACCCCATTAACAGACACTCAAATAAAAACAGCCAAGCCACAGAATAAGAATTACTCTTTATCTGACGGTAACGGATTATATCTTTTAATTAAATCTAACGGCTCTAAAATATGGCGGTTTAACTATTATCGCCCTATAAATAAAATCCGTTCATTAATCAGTTTTGGTAGTTATCCCGAAGTTTCACTACAGCAAGCGCGAAAGCAACGCGACGAAGCACGCGAATTAATTAAGCAAGGCATAGATCCCCAAGAACATAAAGCGGAGCAAGAACAACTTAAGCAAGAAGCAATCTGCAATACATTCTACTCCATGGCTGAACGATGGCTTAAATTCAAGACAGAACAAGGACTAGAAGAACAAACTTTAAAAAAGGCTTGGCGTTCATTAGAGAATCATGTATTCCCTTACATCAAAGACATTCCCATAAACCAAGTAACTGCTGTTAAGGCAATCAATGCTTTACAACCATTAAATAACAATAATAAATACGAAACAGTAAAAAGAGTTTGTAGGCGAATCAATGAAATAATGTATTACGCTGTCAATATGGGAATCATCGATAATAACCCTCTTGCTAAAATTACCGACGTATTTAACAGCCCGAAAGTAAAAAATCAGCCTACCATATCCCCTACTGAGTTACCGCAGTTTATGCAAGCCTTATCCATGGCTAATATTGAGTTACAAACAAGATGCGTGATTGAATGGCAATTACTCACATTAACGCGACCTAGCGAAGCTGTAGGCGCTAAATGGGAAGAAATTAATCTTGATAAAAAATTATGGAGTATTCCTGCCGAACGCATGAAAATGGATAGACCTCATAATATACCTCTATCCCCACAGGCAATAAAAATACTTGAGATAATGAAGTCTATTAACCATAAAAGTGAGTTTGTTTTCCCAACAGCAAGACCCCCTTATAACAAGCCAATGAGTAGCCAGACCGCTAACATGGCAATAAAACGCATGGGTTACAAAGATAAATTAGTCGCGCATGGATTGAGATCGTTAGCAAGTACTACCTTAAATGAACAGGGCTTTAATTATGACGTAATAGAAAGCGCATTATCGCACGTTGATAAGAACGCAGTTAGGCGAGCTTATAACCGAGCAGAATACGAACAACAAAAAAGAATCATGCTTGACTGGTGGGGCGATTTTGTCGAGCAAGCCAGTAAAGGGAATGTTTCACTATCAGGTAACCGCAATTCACCATAGTATAGTCGATTCAACCATAACGATTATAGCAGGCTTATTTTTAATTGAGAAAATTAATAAAAATGGGGCAAAGGTAAACATTGTCCATGTCCTATGTGTGGTGGTAAAGATAGATTTCGGTTTGATAATCAAAATGGACGAGGTACTTATATTTGCAATCAATGTGGTAGCGGTGACGGCTTAGAACTGATTAAACACTATTATCATTGTGATACTAAAGAAGCATCAATTAAATTAGCGGAATGTTTGAATCTACCTAATCAGAGTAACAAAATACGAGAAAAAACCGTATTTAAAAAGATAGATTCTGAACAGTTGCATAATAACAACACACCAGAAAATCCCGTATGTAAAAAGGATTAAAAGCAATTACTGGGGGTGATGAGGTTGCAATAGATCCAAAACACAAGCAACCTTACTCATGTAAAATTCCTGCTGTGGTATTAGTAATCAACAATGAAGCTAGGCGATTTAATGAGCGTAATGCCGGTATATCTCGGCGCAGAGTAATCTTTCATTTTGGCAAGGTCATCCCTGAAAAAGAACGAGATTTAAACTTAGTCAGCAAAATAGAACAAGAGTTACCCTCTATTGTCAGATTGCCATTAAATGAATTTACTAACCCAATAGAAGCAAAAGAAAGGCTACACAAGCAACAACAATCTAAGTAAGCCACTGCGATTAAGCGCGAATCTGACCACCTAGTCGATTTTTGTAGTTATCTTAATACTCTTGATTATCCCAATGGGATGTTAATTGGCAATTTAGGCATAATACCATTTATCCCTAAGAAATATTTATACCATGCTTATATTGAGTATGTCCGAAACACAAGACTTAATAATCCATTGTCCTTGAGTGGCTTTGGTGCATCATTAAATTACGCCATAAAAGAAAATAGAAAGGCGTACATTAAAAAACGAACTAATATAGGGGTAGAAACTAATTTAGTAATAAACCCAGATATGTGTAAAAATTGGCTAGATAAAGCCGAAGATCCTAACTAGTAGCTCAAATTGAACCACTAAAATAAGACAGCCCTAATTGGCGTTTTTTTATTGAGTGAATACCTAAAGTGTATACTTATGTTTAGAAGGAAATTGATGTAACTATTTATATAGGTTTATTATTTTGTGTAAAGTATACGAAGTTAATAGCATTACAATAGGCTAAATATGACTATATAATCAATAACCATAAAAAAATACGAAAGAAAAATATAAAAAAGTATATATCACTGCTCTTTTCGGCTATGCTATAAAAAATTGTTTAATAGTTTTTCTATTAGTCTTTACTCTCTTATTTTCAAAATAATCATTAAACTCATCAATGGAATATATTATGAAAAAATTAATATCAATATTATTTTTAAGTAGCTTATTTTGCAGTCATAGTTATGCTAATGAAAACCAAAACAGTTTTCAAAAACAGCCTAGGTCACAAAATAATAACCAATACACAGAATATAAGGCTCAACTTGCTGATAATGTTTTTTTATCATTTTTTGTCGATACCCAAGAGCAAAAAGCAATACCTGTATTATTTAAAGATGGCAAAAAATATCAACCTCTGAGTGTTGAATTTTGTATTAAAGATTCTGATGAATGTTGGCGACAATTCCTTTATCACAATTCACTTTCCAACATTACTTTTAACTTTGATAAACCAGAAAATAAGAAAGATTTGTTAGAATGGAAGATAGACTACCTTGATAACAATCAATTAGTGACTACTCATTTTATGCATCCTCCTAAAACTGGAGCTTTACCAAATGGCGATGATGACTATGACCCTTATATTCTTTGGCAATCTGACTTAAGTAATTTTTAAAATTGATTAATGGCACTCGAATAAGATAAATAAGTTAATATGATTCAGACAATAATTGATGATCTAAGTGATTTTGTATTAATTATATTGGTTTACATCATTTTGGCTAACTAAAGATTATTTATTTTAATCAGCTATTAAAAGATATATTTCACCACTTTTCACTTATAAATTTTATCAATAACATCTAATTTATTACATTAGGTTATTACTTTTTTGTAATAACCTTTCTTAAATCTCAATAATGCTAATTGCTCATTTAGTTATATTATCGTATTGATTAATTTATTTTCTGGTTGATTGATGATAGTAAGATGTTCATCCAATGTTTCATCTCCTTGTAAGCAAAACTTAACATAATGTTGTATATCGTTAATTGATATATTCGCATTACAAAAACATTCAGTTAATTTTACCTATTGCAAATCTGCATCAGAAAAACGCTTTACATTTTGAGCGAGTTACAGAAATAGAAATAACCTTAATGAATCATAATATTTCAGCATTTGCACTGATAAACCTGACATTTTGGTTACTTTAGTCACAGTATATTTAAATGATTGGTTTAGTTCACCATTTTGAGTTATTGATGCAAATATCGTGTAACGTTAAAAAATGGTGAAAATTATCATCGTAGACAATCCTATGTTACTGACGAGTTTTGAAAAAGATTACGTGTATTGAAGAACTATTTATTAATACAACAATTATATTCCTATAGAAGATGTAGGTAAGATTATGGGACTCTGTCAGAAGAAACAACGGTGTGTTTATGTAGATCTGATGTATCAGAATAATAAAATGACCAAATTAATATTTAAACTGCCAATTTCATGAATTGATTATAATTATTATAATTCACTAAAATCAATTACGTATTGATATGTGTCATAAGATTACTAAGACCGAAGTTATATTGTAACAGATTTAGTTAAAATGGATATTTGGTTGAATGATGAAATTGTCGATGCTTTTTCATTTATTTTGCCACGAGATAGAATCTTTGAACGCAATAAGCCAATTGTTCAGCAAATGAAACATGTTATACCTCGTAAATTCTATGCAATGCCAGTAAAATCGGTATTTGAAAGTTAACTCATTATAAAGGGAGATATTCCACTATTACGCAAAAGTGTAATAGGACGTGGTTATTAAGGATCTGCATCAAGAAACAAAAAAAACAAAAAATAAAATAACGCAACGTAAGTTTGGCTGTATTGATATCCCACAAGAAGCATTTCATGCCGTATTGAATATTCATGAATAATATTCACTAGTTGCTCTCCTAATTGATTATAAATTATAATATCTTCTAACAGACTGAGATGATAAAAAATTTTTCCGGCAATTTGTGGTGAAACTTTTTAATATACACAGTATAAATTTCTTTATGCAATGCTTCTTAATCCAACAACAGCAAGTTCTCAATAGCAACAGATCAACGATTACATCCTATACCTGAAAGTTTTAGTTGTCTCTATGACTATCCATTTATTTTTATTAATATAATCATTGTATTATATAAATTTAGTATTCTAAACATAGCTGAAACAAAAAAATAAATAACTATTTTTTTAATTATTGTATTTCTATATTCAAAATAAATTAACTAAAGTAAGTTTTAAACAGTAAAATTTAATATACCATTTTCAGCAAATCGTGAAGTGAAAGTATTAAGAATATTACCATTGCAGAAAATTTACTAACTAAGCAAAATAATAGCAATGTTCATTTCTAACTTTAAAACCCTTGCCTGCTGAAATGATAAATCACATTTTATTGCTAATAAGTTGAAGTATTTTGTCCTCTCTGACTGTTGCTTTAATTTCAAAAACTTTTATTACATATTTAAATGTGATAGCTTTCGCCCCTTATTATTTTTTAATAATTTACTTCACCAATATTAACAACACGATCAGCACTCTCAATTGTTGATTTTCGATGAGCAATAATAATACGCGTAATTTTTAATGAAGATATCGCCTTATTAATTGTAGTTTCATTATCTTCATCTAAATGACTTGTCGCTTCGTCAAGAAATAATAAACAAGGCTTACGATACAATGCTCTTGCAATTAGTAATCGTTGTTTTTGACCGCCAGATAAGCTATTTCCTAACTCACTTACTAACGTTTCATATCCCATTGGCATTCTCATAATTTCGTTATGAATATTACAATATTTTGCACATTCAATAAGCCATTCATAATTTTTTTCATTATCAAAACTTGAAATATTATCCGATATAGATCCTGCAAAAAGTTTATCATTTTGTAATACACTACCGATAATATCTCTATAATTATTAACACCAAATTTATAAATATCAATTCCATTTATAAGAACTTCACCATGAGTAGGTGTAAGCAATCCATTCATAACTTTCATCAATGTGGTTTTTCCTGAACCTGAAGGACCAATAATTGCAACACTTTCACCCGCTTTAACTTTCATGTTTATATTAGTAAAAATAGGTTTAGAAAGATTATCGTATTGATACGCTATGTTGTTCAGTTCAAATTCAACAGGGATATCTTTAGGGAAAGAGTGCTTTGATTCGATATCATTTTCAGTATCAGTTAATACAATATCGGTTAATCGTTCAGTATGTAAATTCAGCATTTTCAAATCTAATACCATATTTATCAAATTTGCTGTTTGTTCTGAAAATTGAGCTCTATATGCTGTAAACGCGATAAACATACCTAGCGTCATTTTATCATCCATAACAAGTGCAGCGCCGATCCACAATATTGAAGTTTGCTCAATCATCATAATCAATGTGTTAACACCACTAAATATCATTTCTAATTTAGTAAGACGAATATTTGCGTTGGATGTATCAATATTCATATTGAGCCAATATTGAGCTCTTGAGTCAGTAAGTTTCAGTGATTTTAAAGTATCAATACCATATAAACTTTCCATAAAATGGGAATTAGCTTTAGCCTCTTTCACAATTTTTTCTTCTGATGCTTGTCGATAACGTTGATAGGTAGCTACACGTAATATTATGTAGATGAGAGTAAAACCACAGACAATCCAAACCAACCATCCACCATACAGAAACATCATGATAAAAACACCAATTGACATCAAAATATTAATAATACTTTTTACGATATTATTAGTTAGTGTTGTACAAATTATTTCTAAGGATGTGAAACGAGACTGAATATCACCAAGTTTCCTTTTTTCAAAATAGGCTAATGGTAATTTCATTAAATGATCAAAAAGTCCAGCTTTCCATTGAATATCTACTAAAGATCCCATAATTAATGATGACCAAGAACGTAACATGGCAATAAATGTTCTGAATAATATAAAAAACAGTAATCCCATACAGATTAATCCAAGTAAACTGTGATCTTGTGCCATAATTACATGGTCCATTACCAATTGAGTTCCAACGGGCAGCAATAAATTAATGGATTCAATAATAAGAGATAATGATAAAATTTTAACTAAAAATCCTTTTAAACCATCAATTTGGAAAAGCATTTTAATCAAACTAAGTTGACTGCGTTCTGTGCGAGGTTCAAACTCTTTATCAGGCCATAATTCAAGTGCTATTCCACTAAAATGTTTTGACATTTCATTAAGACCTACTTCACGGCGACCAAATGCGGGATCATGTAATATAAATTTACTTCTTTTAACTGCCACTAATACAACAAAATGATTGAGGTCCCAATGTAAAATACAAGGGGTTTTTAACTGTTTTATTTCATTTAAATCTAAAGAAAGTGGACGACTTCTTAAATGTACAGAGGCTGACATATTAATTAAGGTGGCAAGAGTGACGCCATGAGATGAAACGCCAATTTGATTTCTTAAACTAAATAAATCTACGTTCATACCATAATAACGACAAATCATAGTTAAACATGCAAGACCACATTCAGCAGCTTCTGTCTGTAAAATTTGTGGTATTTTTCTTTTCCAACCAAAATGTAAACTTTGAAGTATATGCTGAAACTGATTTTTATTCATTGACTGGTCCTGTAATACTTTTTTGAACATCATAAAAAGGAGATAGCATCCATTGATAAATAGGTCTTTTTTCTAAAAAGAGAGTGATGTCAGCTTTCATTCCATTTGTTAATTTAATTTTATTATTAAATTTGGCCATTTGTTTTTTATCAAGAGAAACCATTACTTTGTAATAAGCTTGATAACTAATATTGTTTTGAGATAATGGAGAACTACTGTAAGTTGACATTTCTTGGCTTGAGGCAGGCACCTTGGATATTGATATAATTTTACCTGAGAACTGTCCAAATTTTTGATAAGGATAAGCTTCATAACGAATATTAATTTTATCATTAACTGAAATATAAGGAACACTTTCATTAGGAGCCCAAAGAACTAAATAGTAAATATCAGTATTAGCAGGAATAAGTTGTGCTAGGCTATCATCTGTTTTTACCATCTGACCGTCTGTTACACTAAGTGATTCAATACGTCCATCACTAGGAGCACTTATAACTAATGTTCCTTTAGCATTTACTTCTGTTAATTGACGTTGTAGAGCATTCAACTGAAATTGATATTCAGATATTTTGTTATCAAAATCAGCTATCTTTGTAACTAATTCACTATTAAGTTGTATAATACTTAAATTTTCTTGTATTATTTGATTTTGTAAAAATTGATAAGAATTTTGTTGTTGATAATATAAGTATCTTTGATTATTGAATTGTTCATTATTAATTAGTCCTTTTTTTTGGTAATCAGCATAGTTTTGCATGCTTTCATACATTTCACTCATCCCTTTTTCTGCATTTTTGACAAGCAATAATGAATCTTGATGGAATCGATTATATTCATCTATTTGTTGTTTCAATGCATTTGAAGTGATCTGTTTATTTTCCTTTAGAGTTTCAATAATTTCAGATATATTTTTGATTTGATTATTGATTGATTCAATTGTTTTTTGAGTGACATTACCTAACTGTGTCGTTTGGCTGACATCTAATTCATAAATTGGATCGCCTTTTTTAACTTTATCGCCAACTTTCACATGAGAGTTAATAATAAAACCTTGCTGTGTTGAAAACAAAGTAATTGCTCTTGGTTGTGTAGTTATTTCACCTGGCACATTAATTCGTCTAGTATAAGTACCGAATATGATAGCAAGAACTAAAACGATAACAAAAATAATCGATAATAAAAAAACAAACCATGCAGAATATCCTTTTATTAATAACGCTTTTCCCATCCATTTTGCTTTCTGGTAATTAATAGCTTCTTGCCGAAACAATCGATTATTTTCCATAAAATGTTTTACCTACTTATACTTATATTTATTTATTATTATTTATTCAATAATATGAATTTTAATTTTCAATAAAGAAATCATGTTTAAAAATATACTAATAAGTTTATTACTAAACATAATTACTTAAATGATCAAATCTGTTTAATGATAGATGACCAATCACATAAAATAAATTATTAATTAATATCTTATCTAATTTTATTTTTTAATTGAACAATCCCTTATTATTCTAAAATAGAAATACTGAATTTTAGTTTAAAATGCATAATTTCATATAACTAGTTGATTTTTTAAAACAAAACGAGAAGCGGATAATCGCTTCTCGTTTGACGATATTAAATAATATCAATTATAAAGGAACACGCGCTGGGTAATGTAGACCTAAATGAGTTTCAACAATTTTACCAATATTTTCACCTAGTATTTGACCGGCATTTTGAGAAGATTGAGTTAAATCATTATTTATTGCATCAATTACAGCACCAATACCAGCTCCTAAAGAACCTGCTGCATCAGCAATATAGCCAGCACCAGAAACTTGTTCAACTTCCATTAAATTTAATTCTTTCATAATATGTTCCTTTTCTCCATAATAATTATTTTCAAATTAAAATCCAAAAATACCAATTTCTAAATGGTACCAATGAAATTCGTGATTATTTAATCAGAAAATAAAATTCTTATCAAGTCAATTATTATTACATATATTTTTCACATGAAATAAATGAATGTTAGATTTAATATAAGTATTTTAAAATTAATGATTATTTTTAATTTAAACTTAACTTTTTATAGGCAAAAAAATTATATTAAGTAAGCAAAATAAGGTTATTATTTATTGATTTTTTTATTGATAGTAGTAGGAAGGTAAACAGAAAAAAAACTTCATGTACATAATGTACATATTTCCCTTTCAAGTTTAATGATATTAAATGAGGTAATAATGAGAAAATTTTAATCATCATCTTCCTTGATAATTTATATCCAGTAAAACACATATATAAATCAAATCATTTAACTTATTAATTATATAAAATATTGATTTTAGCTTAAGATATATGTTTTAATTCCCTGGATGATTTTTTATACAAAACGAGAAGCGAATGATCGCTTCTCGTTCAAAACATTAATTATGGACGGCATGCTGATGGGCAATTTATACCGATAACAGCTTCAACAACTCTACCAATCCCTTGACCTAGTAATCTACCTGAATTTTGTCCAGCATTACTTTCGTCACCATGAGCTGCATCCACTACAGCACCAATACCAGCACCTAAGGCACCCGCTGCATCAGCTATAAAGCCAGCACCTGAAACTTGTTCAACTTCTACTAAATTTAATTCTTTCATAATGTGTTCCTTTTTTCCACAATAGTTATTTTCAAATTAGAGTCTAAAAAATACCATTAATACATAGTACTGTTTAAACCCATAAATATTTAAACAGAAAATAAAATTTTGATCAAGTCAATTATGATTACATTTAATTTTCACATGAAAAAAAAAGACTTTAAATTAAGCATAAGTGTTTTAAAAATATTAATAATTTTTTTACTAAAACTTAACCTTTGTATAGAGAAAAATTATATTTTTAGAGCGAAATAGAATCATTCATGATGGAGTAATTATATAAATTTAAAATTAAGTGATAACATCAAAATATTTTATTCGTTAGTATACATCATAAGCAATCAAATTTCTTAAAAAATAAGATATTGCTGGTGGTAATCACCAGCAATATTATTAAGCAAAGCCTTTTAATCCAACAACATGAACATGTTCTTGGTTATTAATAACTTTACGAACTAATTTATAAGTAGTTCCTTTTTCTGGGCTAATATTTTCGGGTGCAGCAATAATAAGCTGCATTTCTAATCGCTCACATAGTTCAAAAAGCGTTGCAATTGATTTAGTATCAAGACGAGCAGCTTCATCTAAAAATAATAATCGACATGGTAAAATATCTTTATTACGCAGTCGTTTAGATTCTTCTTCCCAGCTTTGAATCACCATCAATAGAATCGACATACCAGTACCAATCGCTTCACCAGTCGATAAAGCGCCACTTTCGGCACGTAACCAACCATCAGCACCACGATTAACTTCAACATCCATCTCTAGATAGTTTCGATAGTCAAGTAATTCTTCACCGATATTTTGTGAACTTCGTTGCCCCATATCAATATGAGGGTTTAAGCGATGATATAGTTTAGCTAACGCTTCTGAGAAAGTGATTCGATTGTTACTAAACAAGTCTTGATATTCATCTTGTTCATCAGCCAAGGCTGATAATAAAGCAGAATGAGCCTCACGTATACTTACGTTCAAACGTACACCATTAACTTGACCAAATGCCACTGCTTGTAAACCTTGATTTAACATACGAATACGATTTTGCTCACGTTGTATAGTTTTACGTATAATATTGGCTACACTTTTGGAGCTTATTGCTAATTGCTGTTCACGCGAGGTGAGTTCTTCAGTTAAGCGAGATAATTCGATTTCCATTTGTTCAATGGCTTCAATTGGATCATCAGTTTTCACGATATCTTGGCGAATTCGTTCACGCAGATGTTTATAAACCGCAATATAGAATTGAACCTTTCGTTCAGGCCGTTTTGGATCTTCAGATAGCCTTAATACATCTCGTAGATGTTCATTATCATTTACAGCTAAACGTAAGGAACCCAACGCCTTATCCGACATAGAACGAAGCTCATCGGCACTTAAATAAGCAAGTTCCCGGCGATGTAATCGACGCTCAACACTATTGTCTTTAACTAATCGTAATACTAAACGCCACCCAGCTTTAGCTTGCACCACTTGTTCCCGTAATTGCTTATATTCTCGCGATATTTGGTTCAAACGTTTTTGCATTTGAGTCATTTCGCCTTCACACATAATCAATTGTTTTTCAAGAGAAAGACATTCCAGACGATTATCATTAAGTTTTTGATGGATTTCATTACGGCGAATTTTAGCACGTTCCTCGGTAATCGTATCAGCTTTTACACCAATTTGTTTTATCTCTTTAAGTAGTTCATTAAGCATATCCTGCTTAGTTTCAAAAGCACTTTTTAATGAAGCAAACGTTTGGTTATATTGATTATACTTGTCTTGATAGTGCTGCATTTGACTACGGGATTTAGCTCTTTGTGCTTCAACCACTTCCAATCGAGAACGCAGTTTTTCATTTAAATCAGTATTTTCACCTAACATATCAGCGGAATCTTCATAACTAAAATGAACTCGACGCTGTATCACTTCGGTTAATGCAAAGACTTGTTGGCGAATAATCTGTTGTTGTTCTTTTATGATGTTGTATTGTTTATGTAAAGCTTCATTTTGTTCAGGATCGCTCTGTAAAACAGCAACAATTGGTTCCAGTTCTGAAACAGTGTTACGATTGCGATTGACATATTGTACTGCCTCTTGTGCTTCTACCACTTGTTCACGTAAGTCATCAATACGATCTGCTAGATCATCATCAGCCAATAAATGTATCTGTGCAACAAGTCGATTAACAGTACTTAACTGTTCCTTATAGCTAGATACTTGTTGCTGATTTTGTTTATCAATAGTTTCTTGAGACGACAGCAATCGTTCAACTTCCACACTCCTTGCGACTAATTTTTGCGCTTCAGCTTCAGGATCAATATCAAAAGCTACCGCTAAATATTGACCGATAAATTTCCCAACATTTTGCTCAATTCTCTGTAATTTTTGTAGATCAAATGAGGCTGTTGCATAACGTTCATACAGTTGTTCTCGTTCAACAGATAATTTTTCAAGATAAACCTCACGTGCAGCTCGGCCAAATAATGGTACTTTAGGAAAACTAGAAAAACGCCATTGACGATCGCCTGTTTTAACCAATACCGCTTTATTCATCTCTTCACAATCAAACACGTTATCATCAAATGATGACGGATCACCTTCAATAAAATAGATATCTTCAGGATAATCTTCTTCACTTGCAGTAAGAGTTTCAAGTTGTGCTTTTACTAAAGATAAATCGGGTACCACAATAGCTTGCCTAGATGGACCATATACCGCCGAAAAATATGGAGCATCATCAATAGTAACATCTTCATAAATTTCAGATAGCAATACGCCATTAAATCGTTCTGCTAATGCTGATAATCGTCCATCATCAACCCCACTTGGTTGATTGAGTTGTTCAATTTGTCTATCAAGCTGATTACGTCTAAAATTGATTTGATCACGTTCAGTAACAAGTACTCGCTCTTGTTCAAGTAACTGCTGCATATGTTGTGTAATCGCTTGGCTATGGGCAAATGTTTGACCAGATTGTTCTTGCAATGAAATTAAAGCATCTTGTGCTTTTAGCCATAAAGGTGCTTTTTGTCGATAATCAGAAATTTTAGCTTGAATCTGTTCTAGTTCTTGCCTACATTCAATACGTTTTTCGCTAGATTCATTGGCTAACAGAGCACTTTCGTCTAATTGTACTTCAATCTCTTGTTTTAACTCTTCAAGATCTTCATAATTAACTTGACGACCAATACGTTTACAAAATTGAGTTAATAATGATTCTGCTTCTTTTTGCTCAAAAAAACGTTGTTCTAATTCATCTAAGTGTAATTGTAAATGTTCAGCTTGATCAGCTTGATAACATTGTGATGGCCACTTCCTTAATGCTTCTTTGGCAACAATAAATGCATCACTACGCACCACATCGCCAATTAATTTGACAACAAGTTGATAAGCTCTATCAAATTGACTGATTGCCGCATTAGAAACACTGAGCCTTTGTTCAAGTTCTAATACTTTCTCTGTTATTACTTTCTGTTTTTCGTCAAACTCTTCAAAATGATTTTCAATATTATTAAGGTCTAGTTTAGGTAATTGGCATAAAGACTGCGCATTTTTAAGGGTTTGCAATGCTTGTTGATATTGAATAGCACGGGTTTGTTGGACATCAAGCGCTTGCTGATAATCAGCCAGTTGTGTTTTGATTTCATCAACTTCTCGTTCTGTGTGTTCAAATTGATCACGGTAAACTTGATATTGTTCGTTAGCTTCAACAACAACTTCACTTTGCTCCTCAAGCTTGACATTTAAATCGTCTAAATCTGCTTGATAGCGATCAATCTTTTCTTGTTGGCGTAATGCCGTTTGTGCTAGATTAAGATGATCATTAGCTGCTTGTAAATCGGTTTCCAAATCGCTTTGTGCTTCTTGATATTCTTTCAACTCTTTCGCCATTTCAATTTGGCGGAATTGATTACTTATAAGTAGCGCTTGCGTTTTAAACATATCTTGGCGTAGACCTAGCACTGATTCAATATGTACACGACGTTCATTAGCATGACGCATATAATCAGCTGCTACATAATTAGTTGATTCGGTAATCAGATGTTTGAATAAATCCCGATCTGATTGCGTCACTCTAATGGCTTCTAATGTCATTCGATTTTCACGTAGTGCAGCCTCCATATCTTGGAAAGCTTTACGTACGCCACTATTTTCGGGCAATAAATAATCACGAAGTGAACGAGTAATAGCGCTTGAAATACCACCATAAAGTGAAGCTTCAATTAGGCGATAGTATTTACTACGATCAGAAGATGTGCGCAGACGCTTTGGTAATACACCGACATCAAACATTACCGAATGATAATCAGTAATTGAGTTAAATTGTTTAAAAATTACGCCTTCCATTTCTTCAATTTTTTCTTTTAATTCAGGTAATGAAAGGATTCGTGCTTGTTTATCAATTAATCTCTCAGTAACTAATTCTGTTGGGGAAATGCCAACAAATAAACCTTGTATTAGGAAAGGTTTAATATCGACTTTTTTATCACGACCAGCTACTTGCTGTAAACGTACTCCACAAATTATACGTTGATTACGAGAATTAATTACATCAAGTATTGAGTAACAAACGCCAGGTTTCAATTTTCCGTGTAAGCCTTTATCTCGTGAACCTGATGTTGCCCCTGCTTCGGTCGTGTTTCTGAAATGTAATAAAGTTAAATCAGGAATTAAAGCAGTAACAAATGCTGCCATTGTGGTTGATTTACCCGCGCCATTTCCCCCAGAAAGTGTAGTAACTAATTTATCCAGATCAAAAGTTCGAGCAAAAAAACCATTCCAGTTAATCAGTGTCAATGAGTGAAATTTACCATGTCCGATCATAATTATTCTATCTCCTCATTAACATCTTGGTCTTCATTATTATCATCTAAAATAAGTGACGATTCTATATTGATTGCTTCACCATCACGGATTAAACGCAATTGAGCTTCTTGCATATCATCACTACTACGGACTTCAGCGCCAAAACGAAAAATTGATTCATTAATGCGAAAACGGCTACTGTCATTGCCAACAATAAAGAAAATCATACCAAGTCTACGTAATCGATTTAAAGCTGTTTTGACTTTATCAAATAATTTTTGACGATCTAAATCAGAACCAGTAGAACGCTGATTAACTAATTTGAGCAATTTACTTTCATCTGCTAATGAAATCAGTTCATCAAACAACTCTTGCAACGTAAAGATCCCTTCATGCGCTAATCGTTCAGGACTTAAATAAAGATAACAAAGTACTTTGCCAACTAACATTTCTAACTCAGATAATACCGAGCGAGAAATTAACGACGTTGAACGAGGACGAAGATAAAAAAATCCTTCTGGCGCCCTGACTAATTCAACATTATAACGTTGGTAAAATTGTTCAAGTTCTAATTGAAAATCCATTAAAAATGCATGATTATCAAGCTCATCAATGCCAATATGACGCCCTGAACGCAAAGTACTATCAAGCTCAGGGAAAATCGGATTTGCAATTGCTTGCGCCAATTTAACTGGCATATATTTATCAATGGATGCTTGTGAATTTGCCGCTATGCGCTCCATAATTTCATCAAGATGATGTGCAGTTTGTTGTGTTTCTAAATCGTTAGTATCTGTTGATGACATGTGCTTGTACCTTAGCTCCATAATCGTTAATAGGTTTCCATTCGCTGGGTATACCGAGTAAATCATCTTTGGCAATACCAAGTCGAATAGCCTGATCGATAAATAACCTTGCTATATCAAAATGTTGTTCGCGTGGGAATTGTGCCAAATAGTTACAAATTGCTATACCAATATCAAGTGGTTTATTTTCTTGTTTAAAAATCAACAAATTTTGTTCGATATGCATAATAATATGTTCTTGAATCTCTTCTATCATTTCAAATTCAAGTTCTGAAGGTAATTCACCTGTCACTTCTGCTTCGTGTAGTGCGAGTTCTTCATCACGCATATCGAGTAAACGATCAGCATTTGCGAATGTAAGAGACCATGGCATATCAAAATAATTCTGAATTGATTTTCGTAACCGTTGTGAAAATACACGGTTTTTATCTAAATCGATCGCTGTTCGGATAAATTTATGAACATGTCTATCATAACCTATCCAAAGATCTATCGCTTTTTGCCCCCAACCTATAATTCGATCTAATTTACTTTGTAAATCTAATACTACATTGTTAATTTTATCAAGTTCAGGATGATCCAGTGTTGCGTCTTGAATTAATAACAAACTGGCTTGTAGTTTATCGCCTGCAGCAGCTAAAGTGTCTTGCAACTCACGAAGTGTTTGTGATGTCTCCGTTAACAATCCCTCACAGCTACTAATTGCAGCTTGCCAATCTTGGCTTAATAATGCAGAAATATTTCGTTTTACATCAACTTGCTGCTCATCCATAACACGTTGCGTTATATCAATGCTATCAAAAATTTCAGCAACCGAATATTTTAAAGGAGCAAAGACATTTCTATGCCAATGTAAATCATCCCCCCCTTCGACAGCTGCATCGGCAGCACGTTTCAATTCTTGTGCCACAATGGATAATTGGATGGATAAACGCAGTGAAGAAAATTCCCGCTGTCGAATATAATAATCAGAAATCCCAATTCCAAGGGGAGTTAAACGATAAATTGAATAGCCATCAGGCATTTCACTTGTAAAACGTGTAATTAGATGCTGACGCACTAAATCATTAATGGCATTATTGGCTCGTACAGTGATGGTATCTTCACTTTGTTCGAAAATCTGTGAAACATGCCGAAAAGCATCAATTAATTCCGATTCAGTCATTTCACCATCAAAACGCTCACTATTTAATACAGCAATAGCCAATAAAAAAGCTAACCTTTCAACAGGTAAAGTAATTGAAAAATCATTCTTTTTTGCCCAAGAGACCAGTTCAGGTACTGTTTGGGAAAAATCCAACATAGAGGTTTCCTTAGATTAACGTATCGTTTTATATAAAAATACCTTAAAAAAGTTTAATAAATACAATATAGAGATTAAAAAGACAAATATTATCGATTATATAACAATTTGTACTAGTTAAAAATAACCAAGCTTAAGATTTACGATTAGATGATTGAATAACAGTAAATGAACATTTATATAGCCTCATTTTAGATTTTATATTGCATTCGTCAAATTTATCTTAACTGGCACCTATACTCAACGTGACAATACCAAACATAAAAGAAAATTCATTATTTTTTAAAAATTAGGTTAACATATGCGTAAAATGTTGCTTTTGATGTTATCAAATTTTGCCACTTCTTTTAGAACTCTAACATTCTCCCCTACTTGTGGTATCTCAATTGCAATCGGTTGAATAAAAGCATATTTATGTCTATCCAATTGATTAGATTACATAATACTTTATAAAAAACCCGCAGTAACTCTATTACTATTGAACTATTGGAAAAAAATCAGTGATGAGGATGGATTTTAATTACAGATGTTGGACAAAAAACACTGAAGAAAATATGTTAATTTACCTATAAATCAAGTTCCAGACATTACTTCAGGTAATTATGTCATAAAATATAGCGTAAATTATTTATTATTTTAACTAATTTTGAAATAATTGGAGATATTCCATTACAAATCCTACCTAAAATTGGTCTGACAAAATTAATATATGGTAAAACAGTTTCTATTATTACTTATGAAGATGGTAAACCTTTCTTAAAAGTTTCTGAAATGATTAAATTGGGAAATAATTTAAATTAATCTTTAAAAAAACTGATAATAACTAAAAGTTGATATTATTGTTCCTAAAAAGGCTTTAATGTTATTTGTATTGAAATTAGTTTACTATTAAAAATAGCAAGTTAGTTACTGAAGACAAATTCTTCATAATATTAGTTTTTACTTTAATACCCAAATCGTAGAACATAGATTTTCGAAAAACATCAAATCATAAATAGTAGTAAGCCAATGACAGAAACAATATATTTATTACACTCAAAGCTAAAAATCCTAGATAATATTATCTAGGATTCATTAAAAATTTATACTTTTTATAACTCTGCATTAATAGGTCGAGGAATTAAAAAGCTGCAAAGTAAAGCTAAAATAGTAATGATCAATCCCAATAACATACCATTAAAATAACCTTTGATAGTATTAGCATTTACCATTTGTATAGCGGGTAACAATGCAAAACTTAATCCTGCGCCTAAATTAAAGGCACCTGCATTCATACCAGGTAAAAATCCTGGATTTTCTGATGGCGATAAAACAATACCTAATCCATTTAAGATAATATTAGCCATTCCTGCATAAAAAATTCCAAGTGCTATAACGCAAATGGATAAAATTGTTAACGAGTAAACACCATAGAACATAATTACTAAAATACTAATGATACAACCCAATAAACCTAATTTTAATACATTATTATATCCCATCGTTGGCGCTAAACGACCTGAGAACGGACCCACAAGCCAACCAATTAATGCATATGGTGTAAGAAAAATGAGTGATGCCCAATCAGGATCAAGTCCGAAACCTAATTCATGATTTTGTGCTATTGACATAACTAAACCATTAACTATTGCAAAAATACCTGTCATGGTTAATGTTGTCGTTAAGAGTAAAGCCCAAGTTGACCTTCTTTTTAAATGTTCAATTGTTACCAATGGTTGTTTATTGCGTTTTTCTGTGCACCAAAATAACATAAAACAAACAATAGCAATCAGTGTGAGTCCAATGACATAAAGCCAATTGGCACTACCAATATTGCCGGCCTCATTAAGTGCTAACAGTAAAGCTGCAATCGTCATTACAATGAACAGAACACCTATCCAATCCATTTTAGTTCCCGCTGATGGTTTTGATTCTGGAGAAAAACGATAGACAAGATAGGTAGAAATAGCAGCAACGACCGCAATAACCCAAAAAACTGAACGGAAACCAAAATATGTAGCAAGTAAACCACCCGCAATTGCATCAACACCAGCAATACCACCATTTACTGCTGTAATAATTCCCATTAACATTCCATATTGTTTGGCATCTTTTACTTCATAACTAAGCATCAATAAACAAAGTGGTACAACAGGACCTGATACACCTTGTATAATTCGTGCCGCATACAATACTTCTATATTAGGTGCTAGTGCTGCTAGTATTGTACCAAATGTCATAATAAGCAACATAAAGGTTAATACTTTCTTACGGCCTTTTATATCACTCAAGCGTGGCAAAAATAGAGAAAATAACGCTGCAGCTGTAAAAAAAGAGGTTTGCGATAAACCTACGGCCGCATCATTGGTCCCTAGCTCGTTAGCTATGGTTACTAATACTGGACTTAACATGCTTGCATTAAGTTGAAATGCAGTACAAGCTGCAAGTAACGCAACCATTAATGTTATAATATTTTTCTTTTCCTTACTTTGATCTATCATGCATTTACCTCATTGGTGCGTTTAAAGAATCAATATATAAATTAATTGTATGTATTGGGTTTAACTGTATACTGGTTTTTGATTGTACTCGTCTATCCAAATTTGAATCATTATAAATATCTTGTGCTATGTCGACTTTTTTCACTAAGGGTTTAATAGCTGCTAATTCAATATCAGGATCACCCTGTGCCAATAAAATCGCGAAAGTATCATGATGACAGAGATCATAATCTAAAATAATTTTTTTTGGTTGATTTGTCATAAATCATTTCCTATAGAAAATTGATTTGTTAGTCATTTTGTAAAATATACTCTGATAAAATGGCATTTTTTTATGCTTCTTAATTGTCTATTGACAAAGAAGCATAAATCGCTTATTGGTAAAGTGATTCATCTTTTTCCTGTAATTTATAAAACACATCATTAAAAATATCTTTTGTACCTATTGTATCTAAAGTTATGGCTAAAAAGAGTTAATGTATTAAGGATCTATCCCATCAAAATCAGTAAATTTTTACTACTAAAAATAACAATAACGGTTTGAATACCTATTAAATATATTTTTCGAGTTGCAAGTTTTGCAGTATCTAAATTAGCCGCATTAAATTTGCCTCGGTGTTATTTGGGATAATAATTGGATGATATTTAAAGAGTATGAAGCAGGGTCAAATACAACTTTTACTCTTACATATTTAGGTAATTTCATTGTATGAAAAACAGCATTAATAATATTTTCAAGTTGAACTAATAAAATATCAGATTTTTCTAAATAAGGTTCTAACATTACAATTTCTTTATCAGTAATTGTTAAATTGACCTAAGAGAAATAACAATTATAGGTTCTTTTAAAACATAAATCATTGCATTACCTATTGGCTATTTCTTAGATTTATATGAAGTATACGTATTAATTTTTTCCAACTTTGGAATAAAAATGAACTTTCCTTCAATATTATTAATAAAAAAACCAGATTAATATCATTAATCAATTTGAATTTATGATATTTTTTAGATAATAGCGATTTACAACCTTTTAAAAAAATTACTACTTAAGCAATGATGTTAATATTGAATGAACCCAAAATATAATTGTTGCCTGTTATTTTTTCTTGCTTTTTATTTTATGTCTAAAAAAATAAATTCATGTTTTAACTACCTAATTTGCATTAAATATAAATTGAAACATTAAAAAAGTATTTATTATCATATCTTATGAAGTAAAACTGAAGCAAATAGAACTAAACTTAAATATGGTCAATTGCTTTAAAAATAGAAAAAAATATTAAAAAAACAACAATTTTTTAGCATAAATAATCATATTATTATTTTAATCCTTATTACCCGTTTTCATTATTGAGCGTATTTATTGATATGATCTTATAATATTATTAAAAATAATAATGTGGACTGAATAATAAAAAATAAATTACCTACTCGCTCTGCCGCAATTTTATGCTAGAATCAAAGTACTATTACCAACTCACTTTAACATAAGGATGAAATGCAATGCATATCGGTATACCCAAAGAACGGTTAGCCAATGAAGCTAGAGTTGCAGCAACTCCCCAAACAGTTGGACAACTGTTAAAACTTGGATTTACAGTCTCTGTAGAACAAGGTGCAGGACACGCTGCTCATTTTGAAGATCAAGCATTTATTGATGCTGGAGCAACAATTCAAAATAATCAAGAGATTTGGCAAAATGACCTTATCTTAAAATTCCATGCACCAACGGATGAAGAAATTTCACTAATGAAGGAGGGGTTAACTCTCATTAGTTATATTTATCCAGCCCAACATCAAGCGCTTTTAGAACAGCTTGCAGCTAAAAATATAACTGTAATGGCTATGGATTGTGTTCCACGTATCTCACGTGCTCAGTCACTTGATGCATTAAGTTCCATGTCTAATATTGCTGGCTATCGATCTGTTATTGAAGCAGCAAATCAATTCGGACGATTCTTCACTGGGCAAGTAACGGCAGCAGGAAAAGTGCCACCAGCAAAAGTTTTGGTAATTGGTGCAGGTGTTGCTGGTCTTGCAGCAATTGGTGCAGCAGTTAGTTTAGGTGCTATTGTTCGAGCATTTGATACGCGTCCAGAAGTTGCAGAACAAATTAATAGTATGGGCGCTGACTTCTTAGAGTTAGATTTCGAAGAAGAATCTGGTTCAGGTGACGGTTATGCGAAACAAATGTCTGCTGCTTTTATTGAAGCTGAAATGGCATTATTTGCAGACCAAGCAAAAGATGTAGATATCATTATAACTACAGCACTAATACCAGGTAAACCAGCACCAAAACTTATTTCGAAAGAAATGGTTGAATCAATGAAACCTGGTAGCGTTATAGTTGATTTAGCAGCCTTAACAGGAGGCAACTGCGAATTAACTAAACCTGGCGAAATATTTGAAACAGATAATAATGTAAAAATTGTTGGCTATACTGATTTAGCTAATCGTATGCCAACTCAAGCATCTCAACTTTATGGGACTAACATTGTTAATTTATTAAAATTGCTTGCTAAAGAGAAAGATGGCAATATTGACATCAATTTTGAAGATGTGGTTATTCGTGGAGTAACTGTAGTCAAAGATAAAGAAATCACTTGGCCTGCGCCACCAATTCAAGTATCTGCCCAACCTCAGAAAAAAGCAGCCGATCCTATTGCAAAACCAGAACCAAAGCCAATGGATCCGCAGAAAAAATATGGGATTTTAGCGTTAATTATTATTGCTTACTTCTGGTTAGCAAACTCGGTACCTGAAAGCTTCTTAGGGCATTTTACTGTATTTGCGCTATCTTGCGTTGTTGGTTATTACGTTGTATGGAATGTTACCCATTCTTTGCATACACCACTTATGTCTGTAACGAATGCTATTTCCGGAATTATATTAGTTGGGGCTATATTGCAAGTCGGCGATGATAATGGCTTAACAACAGCAATTGCATTTATTGCTATTTTGATTGCGAGTATCAATATTTTTGGTGGATTCTTTGTTACCCAAAGAATGCTAAAAATGTTCCAACGTGGTAAATAAAGGAGAGAATCAATAATGTTAAGTAACGGAATTATTCAAGCAGCCTATGTTATTGCTGCATTACTTTTTATATTCAGTTTACGAGGTCTTTCCAATCAAGAATCAGCCAAATCAGGAAACATCTACGGTATGATCGGTATGGCAATAGCCCTTATCGCAGCAATTGCCAGCATAAATGGTGGATTACACTGGATCATTATTGCCATGATTATAGGCGCTGCTATTGGTTTATACCTAGCAAAAAATGTTGAAATGACACAAATGCCTGAATTGGTTGCTTTGCTACATAGCTTTGTTGGAATGGCAGCCGTTCTTGTTGGTATAAACAGCTTTTTAGATCCGCATATGGTTACATTTTCAGCAAATGAAATAACAGTTCATTTAATTGAAATTTTTGTAGGTGTATTTATTGGTGCGGTTACCTTTTCAGGTTCAATTGTAGCCTTTGGAAAGTTAAATGGTAAAATTAGTTCAAAACCATTATCTCTTCCAAATAAACACTATCTAAATCTAGCTGCAATAGTTATATCTGTTATTTTGATGTTTACATTTATCAATATACAAACTGGTGCTGGCGCTCTAATTTGTTTACTTATTATGACTATTATTGCATTAGTGTTTGGTTTCCACCTTGTAGCATCGATTGGTGGTGCAGATATGCCTGTTGTTATCTCAATGCTCAATTCTTATTCTGGTTGGGCTGCAGCAGCGGCAGGCTTTATGCTACAAAATGACCTTCTAATTGTAACAGGTGCGTTAGTGGGTTCTTCTGGTGCAATTCTTTCTTATATTATGTGTAAAGCAATGAATCGCTCATTTATCAGCGTAATTGCCGGTGGTTTTGGTAGCGATGGCAGCTCATCAAGCTCTTCAGAAGAAGAACAAGGTGAATATCGCGAAATTCAACCCGCTGAAGTTGCACAAACCTTGAAAGAAGCACGCTCAGTTATTATTGTTCCAGGTTATGGTATGGCGGTTGCACAAGCACAAGGCGCGGTGAGCAATATTACTGAAAAACTACGAGCTATGGGTATTGAAGTGAGATTTGGTATCCACCCTGTTGCCGGGCGTTTACCGGGGCATATGAATGTATTATTAGCCGAAGCGAAAGTACCTTACGATATCGTGCTTGAAATGGACGAAATCAATGACGACTTCCCTGATACGGATGTTGTATGGGTCATTGGTGCAAATGATACGGTTAATCCAGCGGCGGAAGAAGATCCAAATAGCCCTATCGCAGGTATGCCAGTTCTTGAAGTTTGGAAAGCTAAAACGGTTATCATTTCTAAACGCTCAATGAATACCGGTTATGCCGGCGTTCAAAATCCACTGTTCTTCAAAGAAAATAGTTATATGCTATTTGGTGATGCCAAAGATAGTGTTGAAAAAGTGTTACAAAATCTTTAATGACAATTAGTCTTATAGATAATACAAAATATTACTGCGGCCTAGCCGCAGTAATATTATAAGAGTTAAGAGTTTAAATTTATTTGAGCTAAAAAAGTAGTAATTTGTTTAATTATTTCACGATGAATTTCGGCTCGAGTCCGTTTCCCTCCATCCTTACAAATAATGCCTTCGCTTCGAGCTTCTTGTTCTAATATCGCTATCGCCTTAGGTTTACAAACTTGTATAAAACTAAAATGCATTGCATCTGGTATCACCGTATAAGTTAACAGAAACTGTATAAATAGCCTAAGCCAAGTTTTGCATCCATATCGCCAACATCGACTCTTGCATCAATAATTAAAGAAAGAATTTTAAACATCTTTTAAACTTTCTGAAGTAAAACCTCTGACTAATCCCGCATCCAAAGAGATAAATGATTTTATTCTTGGATCGAATAAGATTTTATTTAATTTAGAATTATCAAGGCCAAGTTCAGTCACTAATTGGCAAGCTTTCAAATGGGCATGAATTGTACAGTTTTGCTTAAAAAGCTCAGTATCAAATTTTGCTCCAGTAAGTGCGATTACCCTTCAGCCGCCAAGGGAATGCTTAATCGCTGATATATTATCCAATATCAATATTGTTTGCTAAAGTCTCGTCTTCTTCTAAAGAATCAATTGTTTTACTTAAATCTTGTTGGCGTAGCCATAATTTAAAGGATTGTTGAATATCATTATTAAAGAATTTTGTACCTGGATGATTTGGTGTGGCAACAAAATACTTCCTTTTTGGCCAGTTCATAGGCAAGCCAACTTAAATTTTGCCAACTGCCACCATAACCATGCGAAAAAAAATTAGGGGATGTTTACAGTAATCTGAAACAGGCGTTGCATTAAATAGAACCTTAAAAAATGGCATTATCGCAACCATTAAACTATCTTATTGATTCTTTGGTCAATACCATGTTGCTATGCTCAAAGATGGGCTACTTTCTTTACTGTAATAGATTCACTTAAATCCTATATCTGAATATGTATAATTGATAAAAGTGAAAATTAAATAAAAATTAAGCCCAAGTAGTATTGAGTCATTCAATGAATACCTACTGAAAAATGTGACTATTTTGAACTTTAACAGCTATACTTAATTGATAACAATATAAATATTACAACTGGTTAATTAATAGTTTACTTTATTTAGTCAAGTAATAAATAAACAATCTAGTAAGTTAATTCTTGTTAAAAAGCTTTAGGTTAACCATACATTTTAGTATAAAAAATTGTAATTATCTTTTTCCTTGCTTTATTAATTCTTTGTGATAAAGATAATAAGCACCTCGTGAAACCATTCGAAGCTGGAAAATAAGATCTTCGATTAATCTTTGACGTTGAATGGTATCAAAATCAATCGCTTCCGCTCCCGCATTAAAAGCAATAGTTACCATTGCTTCAGCTTGAGCTTCGTTATAATGATGAGGCATTTTGTTAGCATTATCCAAATAATCAACTAATTCTTCAATAAAATGTTGAATTTCACGTGCAATGGCTGATCGAAATGCCGATGATGTCCCTGCCTTTTCACGAAGTAATAGTAAAAAAACTTTAGGATTTTTATCAATAAATTCAATAAACGTTGTTACAGAAGTACGCAACACGCTACCACCTTTTTCAATACGTTTTCGCGCTTGGCGCAACAATTGGCGAAGGGTTAAACCACTTTCATCAACCATAGCTAAACCCAATTCATCCATATCACGAAAATGTCGATAAAACGATGTTGCAGCAATACCAGCTTCTCGAGCAACTTCACGTAAGCTCAAACTGGCAAAACCCTGCTCGGCATTTAGTTGATTAAACGCCGCATCAATTAATGATCGACGAGTTCTCTCTTTCTGCTGTGCACGTACGCCACTTGTTTTAATGTTTTTCATTTTATATTTATTGATTTTAACAAACGTTCTTTTTCTGCAAATACTTTTGGCATATGTTCGCGAATCGTTTTTGCAATTGTTTCATAACGTGAACGCAAAGGTGAACCAGGTCTATAAATCAAAGCAATACTACGTACTGGAATCGGATCGGTACAAGGAATATAGCAAATATTATCTCTCATTCGCTCATTTGGAGCAGCTAGCTCAGGAAATAAAGTTATTCCTCGACCCGCAGAAATCATACTACGCAAGGTTTCTAAGCTTGTTGCTTTAAATTGTTTATCTTCATCAATACCTACTTGAAAACAATATCCCATAGCATGTTCACGTAAACAGTGCCCATCTTCCAACATTAAGAATTTTTGACCTTTTAAATTAGAAAGTTTAACTGTTTGTTTATTTGCTAACTCATCGTTTGCTGGAACAGCTAAAAACATTGGCTCATTAAATAATGGAAGTTCAATAAATTGCGCCGTTTCTTTTACTTGTGCAATTATTGCGCAATCTAATTTACCACTTTCAAGTTGAGCGACAATATTAGCAGTTTGTGCTTCATGTAAATAAAGCTCTAATTGAGGAAAAGATTCATGTAGTACAGTTATTACATGTGGTAATAAATAAGGAGCAATAGTTGGTATTAAACCAATATGCATCGGACCTGACATCTCTTCCCCTTGGCGACTAGCCATCTCTTTAAGGATTTGAATATTGCGTAATATCTCTTTAGCTTGCTCAACAAGCATCATACCTGTTTGAGTAAATAATACTTTGCGACTAGTACGTTCTAATAACATCACGCCTAGTTCATCTTCCAATTTTCTGATTTGTCCACTTAAAGTTGGTTGACTCACATTGCAAGCATCAGCAGCTTTACGAAAATGACGAAACTCAGCTAACGAAACAAAATATTCCAAATCACGAATATTCATAATGTCCCCAAAATAATTTATCAGTTAATGGTATATACTCAAACAATTTTTATTGGCTAATCCTGTTTAAAAAATTAACAGATTGAAAGATAACTTAAATATTTATCATGTTGTTTATATGAGCTATTTTCTATAATATATTAAAAATTTTTGAATATAGGTTAGTTAATTATAATTAGATAGTAAAATTACACATAAAATACATGTAAATAGATAATGTTGTTTTCTAGACCAATATCGCTAATTGTACTATATAAAGTGCTATTATTGATAATTATGTTTAAAAATTAAATAGAATATTAAACTAAAATCCTAAAGTATTTAATTTTACTATAGTTAAAGTTGATAAATGAAGAAAAATGGAAAGTTATAAGCAATTGAGATATAATCGCGCGCTATATCACTTGAGTAAATATACTTTTAGAGGTGCACTATTTTTAAACAAGTCTCTCGCTTTTACCGTAAAATGTTTCACATCGAAAAACAGAAAGAATCTCGATATGTTTTGATATCTCGCAATGAACACAATATTTCACGTAAAGATATTAGTGAAAATGCGTTAAAAGTTCTTTATAGATTAAATAAACAAGGATATGAAGCTTATTTAGTTGGTGGATGTATTCGAGATCTTTTACTAGGTAAGACACCTAAAGATTTCGATATTGCAACCAACGCAACACCAGAACAAGTACAAAAAACGTTTCGCAATTGCCGTTTAGTTGGCAAAAGATTCCGTCTGGCGCACATTATGTTTGGTAAAGAGATTATTGAAGTAGCAACCTTCCGCGGTGAGCATAGCAACCAAGATGAACAAAACAATATTGCCAAACGTTCCCAATCGGGAATGCTGCTACGCGATAATGTATATGGAACAATTGAACAAGATGCTGTTCGTCGTGATTTCACGATGAACGCTTTTTATTATAGTATAAAAGATTTTACGTTACGTGATTACTGTGGTGGCTTAAAAGACTTACAAAATGGAATTATTCGCTTGATTGGTGATCCAAAAGTTCGCTATCGTGAAGATCCGGTTAGAATGTTACGAACGATTCGTTTTGCCGCTAAACTTGATATGCAAATTGAACCTACAACAGCTGAACCAATCAAACATCTTGCACCTTTGTTAAAAAATATACCGTCAGCAAGACTTTTTGATGAATCACTAAAATTATTACAATCAGGCAATGGATATAACACTTATTTATTATTAAAAAAATATCATCTTTTTGAGCAATTATTTCCGATCATTGAACAACTATTTACTCAAAATAATAATAGCTATTTAGAAAAAATGATTGAGCAAGTTTTAAAAAATACTGATTACCGAATAGCTAATAAGCTACGTGTTAATCCTGCATTTTTATTTGCTGCTTTTTTTTGGTATCCAATTATTGAACAGACACAATTAACTTGTGTTGAAAGTGGTTTGTTATTTCATGATGCATTTTCAATGGCTATTAATGATATACTAAGTGAACAATGCCGAATGATTGCAATACCTAAGAGATTAACAACAATAATGGGAGATATCTGGCGTTTACAATTACGAATGAAAAAACGTGAAGGAAAACGTGCATTTGCAATTTTGGAACATCCTAAATTCCGTGCAGCATATGATTTATTAGAAATGCGGGCATCCATCGAAAAAGGTGAACTTTTAACTCTAGCTAAATGGTGGGATGAATTTCAGCATACTTCTGTCGACAAAAGAATTGCAATGGTTAAACAAATCAGTAAAACAAATAAGCGCAGAACCAAACATTAATTTTTCGTTCGCACTTTTATAAATAACCGTTATAATGCTTAGCATATAATAATCATAACTACCTTTAATTATTGATGAAAAAATTAACGCCGTCATTTATTGCAATTACCGTTACCCTTTCATTGTCTAATAGCTGCTATGCTATAGGTTTACCTAAAGCTGAAAGTAATAATCCACAATGTTTTGCCAGTGTTCCAAAATATGATCGCCCTTTAGTTAAAGGTGATATTAACACATTGCCTGTTAATGCCGAAGCAAACCAATTTGAAGCGATTTATCCAAATACTGTCATTTATCAAGGTGATGTTTCAATAGAACAAGGGAACCGCACAGTACAAGCAAATAAAGTCACAATTGACTCAACTAATCAAAAAAACCGTTTAGCAATCTTACAAGGAAACATTAATTATCAAGATAATTTGATTAAAATAAAAGGTAATAATGCATCAATGAATCTTAATAATAATGATACCCAAATCAGCCCTGGTGAGTATCATCTTGTTAATCGACTTGGTCGCGGTGATGCTGATGAGATGAAACTTGAGAAAAATCGATTGGTTATTTTGAAAAACGGCAGTTTTACCTCATGTCCTGTCGATGACGGTACTTGGAGTATTAAGGGTTCAACGATTATTCACGATAATGAAGAGCAATTACTTGAAGTATGGAATGCGATATTTCGTATTGGTAAAGTACCTGTATTGTATTCACCTTACTTACAATTACCAACAGGTAATAAGCGTCGGTCAGGTTTATTAATGCCTAATATAAGTTATGACAGCGTCAGTGGTATTGATTTTACTTTACCTATTTATTGGAATATTGCACCTAATTATGATGCCACATTCATCCCGAGGCTATTACAGCGTCGCGGCCTTCAATTACAAACCGAATTCCGGTATCTGAATGAGCTTGGTTTGGGTACACTCGCATTTGATTGGCTACAACATGATGCTAAATATAATGAAGATAGAGATAGATTATTAAATGGTAATAACTATGATGACAATCGTCATCGCTGGTTATTCTATTGGAAAAACGACGAATTAATTAATTACAATTGGCGTTTTACTGTTGATTCGACACGTGTAAGTGATAATCAATATTTAGCAGATTTAGATTCTAAATATACATCTCAAACAGCAGGATATCTAACTCAGTTTTATAAATTAGGCTATAATGATCCAAATTGGGACATTACTTTGGGCTATAGACACTTTCAAGCCTTTCAAGATGGTGTGAAAGATTCATTGTATCAAACTCAACCACAATTAAATATTAATTATTATAATTATGATTTTGGACCAATTAAATTTAAAACGTTTTCTCAAGTATCTCATTTTATAAGCTCCGGAAAGAATAATCCTAAAGCATGGCGCACTCATATTGAACCATCAATTAATTATACTTTAACTAATTCTTGGACAATATTAACAACTTCAGCCGGTATAATGGCAACACATTATAGTCAAGATAATATTAAAAGACACATTGATAGATATAGACAGTTAGATAAAAATGTAAACCGTTTTATACCAAAATTTAGTATTGATGGTAAAATTATATTTGAGCGTGACTTCAATTTCATTGATGGCTATACCCAGACATTAGAACCTCGAGTAAAATATATATATATTCCATACCGAAATCAGTCTAATATAGGAACTTATGATTCCACCTTATTACAATTTGATTATGTGGGTTTATTTAGAGATCAACCATACAGTGGATTGGATCGAATTGCTTCTGCTAATAATATAGCCACAGGGGTAACAACTCGTTTTTACGATAATAATAAAGTTGAAAAGTTTAATTTTTCCATTGGACAGATTACTTATTTTACTAAATCAAAAACCAGCGAACATAATACTGGATTAGATGAAAACTCAGATACTGGTAGTATCACTTGGGCTTCTGATAATTTTTGGCGGATCACTGATAATATGATTTTCAGGAGTGGTATACAATATGATACTAGAATTGATACTGTCTCTTTAGCTAATGCAATATTTGAATATCGTCCATCAAGTGAAAAACTACTACAACTATCTTATCGTTATGCTAACCATAATTATATTAATACGGTTGATTTAAGTTCTTTATATAAGAATTATAAACAAGATATCTCACAAGCTGGATTTGTTACAGCGTGGCCGTTGTCACAAACAATCAATGCGGTAGGTTCATACTATTATGACGTCAACTTAGGCCAAACGGCCGATAGCTCCATAGGGTTACATTATAGTGATTGTTGCTGGGGAATGACTGTACAATATGGACGAAAGTTAACAGATTGGGATTCAATTACGCGTAGCAGTAAATACGAAAATAAACTCTCCGTTAATTTTGAATTACAAGGTTTAGGGCGTAACCGTGATGCGAAAGCAAAAATGTTAAACTTTGGAAAACTTCCATACACAACGACATTTTAATGAACATATTAATTTTATTTAATATAACTAATTAAATTAATACAGTAATATTTATACTGTAACAAACAATACGAGTAACGCAAATATGAAACTATCAAAATTATTGATTACTTTAAATTTAAGTTTAACCATAGGACTACTTACTCCATTATCAACAGTTGCCGCACCTAAGGTTATCGAACGAGTAGCTGCAGTAGTTAATAATAATGTCATTTTAGAAAGTGATATTAACGACATGTTAAAAACAATAAAGGCCAGTACTGATGCGAGTAATCTGCCTAATGATAATGTATTAAGAGAGCAAATTCTGGATCGCTTAATTATTGAAAATTTAATTTTGCAAAAAGCAGCTAAAGCAAAAATTACAATCAATGATGATGAAGTCACCAACGCTATTGCTAGAATTGCAGAGCAAAACGGTATGACGATTGATGAACTCAGAAGTAAACTTTCGATAATGGGTATTAGTTATAGCAGTTATCGGGAACGTATTCATAATGATATGTTGATCGAACAAACCAGAATGAATGAGGTTAGGCCTAGAATTAAAATTTCAGAAAAAGAAGTTGAAACTTTGACTAAAAATCTTTCTGAACAGCCAGCTAACAATATAGATGTCAAAATTAGCCATATTCTTATATCTGTACCAGAAAAAGCGTCTAAACAACAGATTGATAATGCAACTAACAGAGCAAATGATATTATAAATCGGGCACAAAAAGGTGAAAATTTTGCAAAATTAGCAACGACATACTCAAACGATGATCTGGCTTTAAAAGGTGGCAATATGGGTTGGAATAAACTTAACGAGCTACCAACTATCTTTGAAGAACGACTTGTTAGAGCACAGAAAGGCAGTATTATTGGCCCAATTCGTTCTGGTGTTGGTTTACACATTTTAAAGGTAGATGATACCCGCAAAGAAGCCCCAAAAAAATATACAATTGAAGAAATGAATGCTCGCCATATTTTAATTAAAACGAATGTATTGGTGACAGACCAAATAGCTAGACAAAAATTGAATGATATTCGTAAATCAATAATCAATGGTACAATGAGTTTTGAAGCAGCTGCAAAAGCTAATTCAGAGGATCCTGGATCAGCCGAAAATGGAGGGAATTTAGGTTGGAATCGTCCAGAGGTCTATGACAGTGGATTTAGAAATGCTTTAGTTCATTTGAAAAAAGGTGAGATCAGCCAGCCAGTTAAATCATCCTTCGGTTGGCATTTGATTCAACTAATCGATACTAAACAAACTGATGGAACCAATGCAATTAAACAAGATCGGGCTTACCGATTAATATTCAATCGTAAATTTAGTGAGGAAGCTCAAGTGTGGATCCAAGAATTAAAAGGCGATGCCTACATTAACATTACAGGTGAAAATAAGCATGAATAATCGTGTTCATCAAGGGCATTTTGCCCGTAAACGATTCGGACAAAATTTTTTACATGATGACTATATTATTGAAAGTATTGTTGCAGCCATACAACCTAAAACAGATCAAGCTCTAGTAGAAATTGGTCCTGGGCTAGCTGCATTAACAGTTCCAGTCAGTAAATACGTTGATCATTTAACGGTTATAGAAATTGATAGAGATTTAGCCAGTAGATTGATTGATAACCCTTTGTTAAAGAATAAATTGACTGTTATCGAACAAGATGCTTTAACCTTTAACTTTAATGAGTTAAACCAACAATTAGGTAAACCATTAAGAGTATTTGGTAATTTACCCTATAACATTTCTACACCGTTAATGTTCCATTTATTTGAATATGCCAATATCATTGTTGATATGCATTTTATGTTACAAAAAGAAGTCGTAACTCGACTTGTTGCGGCACCTAATAGTAAAGATTATGGTAGATTAAGTGTCATGGCACAATATTATTGCCAAATTATTCCAGTATTGGAAGTACCCCCAACATCATTTAAACCAGCACCAAAAGTTGACTCTGCGGTTGTAAAATTGATCCCTTACAAAGAAAAACTTCATCAAGTCAATGATGTCAAAATACTTTCTCGTATTACAACCGAAGCATTTAATCAACGCCGAAAAACAATTCGTAACAGTTTAGGTAATATGTTTACAGTTGAACAATTAGTAGAACTAAATATTGATCCAAATTTACGTGCTGAAAATATAACTGTTCAACAATATTGCCAGCTTGCAAATGCATGGAAATAGCTTTATGGCAAATTTACTCATTGGTGATATTCATGGCTGTTATGATGAATTTATGCGATTACTCGAAAAAGCAAAATTTGCCTCTTCAGATACTTTATGGTTAACAGGGGATCTTGTTGCCCGTGGCCCTAAATCACTAGATGTTTTACGATTTGTTAAGCAACATAGTCAAAAAATTCGCATGGTATTGGGAAATCATGATTTGCATTTATTATCGGTATATGCTGGTGTTACACTTACTAAAAAGAAAGATAATTTAGATGAAGTCATCAATGCTCCCGACTATGATGAGCTTATGAACTGGCTACGTAAACAGCCATTGGTTCAGATTGATGATTCATTAAAATTAATCATGACCCATGCAGGTATTTCACCACAATGGGATCTTGAATTACTAAAAAAGTGCGCTCAGGATCTGAGTGTCATGTTATCTAGTGATTCATATCCCTTATTTTTAGATAATATGTATGGTAACTTTCCTGATGAATGGTCATCAGAATTACAAGGATTAGATCGCCTACGTTATATTGCCAATGCGTTAACACGTATGCGTTTTTGTTATGAAGATGGTCGATTAGATTTTTATTTTAAAAAATCACCTGAACAAGCACCAGTAAAACTTAAACCTTGGTTTTTATTGCCAAGTAAAATACCCCCAGAATACAATATTGCTTTTGGACATTGGGCTGCGTTAAATGGTAAAGGAACACCCGAAAATATTTATGCACTTGATACCGGATGTTGTTGGGGTGGAAAACTAACATGTTTACGATTTGAAGATAAAAAATATTTCAAAAAACGTAATAATGAAACAAAAAATTAAAGTTATTGTTAACAAGGACTAATAATTATGTCTGCATTATCTGTCATAAAATCTATTTGGAAAGTGATTAATGTAATACGAGAAATGTTTCTTAATTTGATATTCTTAGTTATTATTCTGATTATCTTCGGAGGTATTGGCTTAATAAAAGAAGCCAAAAAACAAAATACAGTACCTCAATATGGTTCATTAGTTTTAGATCTTGAAGGTGTGATTGTCGATAACACGAATTACAGTGATGAAATCTATGCCTTACAAAATAAAATATATGGCAAGAAAATCAATACATCGCGCGAAAATAGCTTATTCGTATTAACTCAAAAAATTGCTCAAGCAACCATCGATCCAAATATTAAAAGCATGGTTTTGAAGTTAGATAATTTTGTTGGTGCTGATTTGAGCTCTTTACAATATGTGGGTAAATATTTAACAAAATTCAAAGAAGCAAAAAAACCAATTTATGCTTTTGGTACAACTTATAATCAAAGCCAATATTATTTAGCGAGTTATGCCAATAAAATCTATCTAACACCTCTTGGTTCAGTCAATGTATATGGATTATCTGCTAACAATTTGTACTATAAAACTCTACTTGATAATTTAAAAGTTAATACGCATGTTTTCAGAGTAGGAACGTATAAATCTGCCATTGAACCATTTGTTCGCGATAATATGTCAGAAGAAGCAAGAAATAATACAACTCGTTGGTTAACTCTTATGTGGGATAATTATCTTAATGATATCTCAACACAACGAAAAAAAGCCAATACCCAATTAGTACCCACACCTGAAAAAATGCTATCAGAATTGAAATCTGTAAATGGCAATATGGCTCAATATGCTTTATCTAATGGTTTAGTTGATATCATTACTTCAAATCATCAATATGAATTAGAATTCATTGATCAACATGAAATTAGCATTTACGATTATCTACTCAAATCAGAAGAAGAACAATTAATAAGTGATAATAATAAGAGCAACACTCCACTTATCGCTGTTGTATTTGTTAATGGTACTATCAATAATAGTGAAAATAGTCGTGCTGTAGCAGGAAGCCAAGATATTGTTCAGCAACTTAAAGAAATTCGTCAAAATCTAGATAAGCATAATGTGCAAGCCGTAGTGTTACGAGTAAATAGCCCTGGGGGAAGTGTTGATGCATCTGAAGCAATTCGCAGTGAATTAGAAGCTTTACGTAGTTATAAAATTCCAGTCGTTGTTTCTATGGGAGGAATGGCTGCATCAGGTGGGTACTGGATCTCAACTGAATCTGATTATATTGTTGCTAGTCCGAACACCATTACAGGCTCTATAGGTATATTTGGTATTATTCCAACATTTGAAAATTCTTTATCTCATGTTGGTGTTTATAGTGATGGAGTAAGCACATCACCATTAGCAGGCAATAATTTAACTAAAAACTTGCCTGAAGAAACAAGTCAATTAATTCAAATGAACATCAACAATGGCTATCAAAAATTCATTTCACTGGTAGCAAAAGCGCGAAAAATGACTACAAAACAAGTGGATAAAATTGGACAAGGTCAAGTATGGTTAGGATCAGAGGCAAACAATATAGGACTCGTTGATAAGTTAGGTGATTTCGATGATGCTGTTGAAATAGCAGCAACATTAGCAGATTTAACTGATTATAGAATTGATTGGCCAAAACCTGAAGTAAACTGGTTTAATGCATTATATTCAGATATGATAGCTATATTACCTCAATCAACAGCTGAGATATTCTTTGAACATCTCCCTGAAGCAAAACAGCTACAACAACATATATCTTTATGGAATAATTTTAACGACACTCAAAATCGTTATATTTATTGTTTAAATTGTGCTGATGTTCATTAAATCATATTACTATCCGCCATGAACTGGCGGATGGAATTCTTCAATGGTACTAGATGATAAAGTTCTAATATTTTAATCATTTTTTTCTCGATTGAAAAAATAACTCATATTTTTCATTGCTTCTTGAATATATTGGTAATTTGGTACTTCATTAAGCTCATGATTGTGCAGATCCATATAACGACTAATACCAATTCTATTAACAAAGTAAATATTATCAGATGTTCTAACTGCATAAGAACTGTAGTTGGACATTAATAACCAATTACGATCAGTTATAGGTTTAAATAAATCATATCCAGTAGAGTAATCCTTTATATCATTTTCAACATATAAATAATGCTTCATCAGGGATGGAACAACATCTTCATGGTTAGTTAATTTATTACTGTTATTTATCAAATTGCCTAATTCTGTCGCACCAATAATAATAAAAGGTACTTTAGTTTGAGCATCGGTATAATTACCATTATGCCCCCAAAAACCGAGTTTATTATCATTCATTTCTTGACTATGATCACCAGTGATAATTAACAATGTATCATTTAATGAGTCTGATTTAATAAGTTCATCATAAATACTTTGTAATAAATAATCATCATAATAAACGCTTTGTTTATAACGATTAAAAATTGGCAAAGGATCTGTATCATTATTTAATGTCATATAATTAAGATCGCCAATAGGTTTAAACCTAACTGTAAAATCATCAGGAAAATCATAAGCATGCGGTGCATCATAAAATAAAAAAGAAAACGTTGGCCTTGAGGTATCTCGCGATTTATACCATGATAACCAATCGTCAGTGATTTGTTTATCCCGTTTAGATGCAGAGCCATCTTTACTACTGATTCTTAAATTTTCAATGGTAACAAACGCAGTTCGGTCAAATTCAGGTGCAGTAACTTTAGCTGATGTAAAAATACCAATATTATAATTTTCTTTCTGTAAAGTTGTAATAAATAAAGACGGAATACTACCACGTAAAAATGAATCCCAATAGGTACCTGGAATACCGTAAAAAAGTCCAAAAATACCCGTGCGCGTTGCATTACCTGTAGAATAATGATTATTAAAGACAACGCCATCGTTGTTCTTAACAAACTGGAAGGTATTTGGAGAAATTTCATTACTGAAAGTATCGTATCGCCATGAATCTAAAACAATAAACATTATGTTTTTAAGTTTTTTATTTTCTGGGTTAATGACTAATGGATTTTTAGGATAATCTATAGTTGCGTTGATATAATCCTTATCATAAACAACTTTTCGCTCTCCTTGCTTATCAAAAAAATTCATGATTTTTTTTGAAGTCAATGGACGATAGAGCGGAATATATTCTTTCACCACCATTATTGGGGAATAAGCATAATAAAAAGCAACCATATGTCCGAATTGGCTAATAAATAAAGAAACAATCAAAAACAGCGTAGAAAATAAAATTGCATTCGTTTTACTGTGTGGTTTTGATATTTTGAAATCAATAATATAGATAATAAGATATTCAGCACAAAATGAAACGACAATAAGTACCAGCATTAGCAGATAAGTTGCTATCGAAAAATCAACAATTTGACCCGACAATACCATTGATAAAACTGATTCATTAATGTGGAATCGATATTGTTGAAAGACAATTGTATCAACATATAATGTTATCTGAATAAGACTAAACAAAATAGCAAGAATAGCATGGCATAAATATTTTCTTAACCATAGTGTTGGTATACAGATTAAAAAGAACAATATATATAATGAAAAAAAATGCCCAAGTACTGCAAACACTGAAAATGTGCTACCAAGCCAAGAAAACGATATATCGGGAACAAGAAAGAAGCGTATTGCAATAAGAGATGAAATGAAGATATTTATTAAAACACAACAATATAATTTTTTCATAGTATTCACTATTAGGTAATTCATTCACTTTTTTAAGAATCTTACAGCATTTTATACTGAAACGTAGTGCTTTCCTGAAACTTTTTTACAAGTTAGCATTATCTAGATAAATACTAATAAAATATTAACAAAAAAGGGCTCTATTTGAGCCCTTTTTCTAGATTCAAAAAAGTTATCGACGATCGGCAAAAATTCTTAGTAACATAATAAATAAATTGATAAAATCAAGATAAAGTTGTAATGCACCTAAAATAACATAACGTCTAAATAAATTCTGATCATCTTGAGGTAAACCATCACCTAACTCTTTCAATTTTTGAGTATCATACGCAGTTAATCCTGCAAAAACAAACACACCAATATAGGTAATAGCCCACATTAACGGTTGACTATGCATAAACATATTCACTAATGACGCAATGATTAATCCAATTACACCCATAAATAAGAAACGGCCGAAACCAGACAAATCTCGCTTAGTAGTATAGCCATAAAAAGCCAAAGCTGCGAACATGCCTGCGGTAATAAAGAATACACTTGCTATTGATGATGAAGTATAAACCAAAAAATAGATAGAAAAAGTACAACCATTTAAAACCGAATAAAGCATAAATAATGTGGTTGCAGCAGCACCAGAAAGTCTATTGATCATGCCAGAAATGACGAAAACTAATGCCAGTTCCGCAATTAACAACAACCACATACCTTTATATAATAACTGCACCAATGCCATATTACTTGATGCAAACCAAGCAACTAAAGCTGTTAGTAATAAACCTACTGTCATCCAGCCATATACATGGCTCATATACGTTTGTACACGACTACCAGCTTGTTCGTTAATTAAACCATTAGGCGAAAAACTTGCCATTCTTTACCTCTCCTAAAATGTTACATAATCTTATGTATTATATATTAAATAAGGATTAATTCCATTTTTTCAATGCGTCTATGTCAGTTTTTTTTGCTTCAACCCAGTGTTCTCCATCAATGATTCGTTCTTTCTTCCAAAATGGTGCCTCATTTTTTAAAAAATCCATTATAAATTCAGCAGCCGAAAATGAATCCGCACGATGAGCACTACTTACTCCAACAAATACTATCTGCTCATTAGCATTAATTTCCCCAACTCTGTGAACCACCACTACTCGACTTAATTGCCATTTTTTTCGAGCATTAGCAATTATATTAGCTAATACTTTCTCAGTCATTAATGCATAATGTTCAAGATAAAGGCTTAATGTTCGTTTTTCAAAACAACGAACTTTACCCATAAAAGTAACAATAGCACCATCTTGGGGTAATTCTGAAAGCCAATTAATTAACTGATTAGTATCAATTGACTCTTCATTTACTCTAATAATATCCATAATTTTAACCGCCCGTTACAGGAGGAAAAAAGGCAATTTCATCATTAGTCTGAATAATATAATCAGTATCCACCAACGTTTGGTTCACTGCACATAAAATAACTCTCTCTTTAAATGCTAAAGCCCACCTATCGCCACGTTTACTAAGTTGTTCGAGCAATTCAAAAATAGAAACTTGATTAGCATCTAAAAAGATGCTATCAACTTCCACTAACTCTCTAATTTGAGCAAAAAAAATAATTTTATTCATTTATTTCCTTGGCAATAAACTCTCCTGACTTACCACCACTTTTAGTCAATAATTTTACTTGTGTAATCACCATATCCTTTTGCACAGCTTTACACATATCATAGATAGTTAAAGCCGCAACTGATGCAGCAACCATAGCCTCCATTTCAACACCTGTTTGCCCATTTAATCGACAACTAGCTTGAATGCGAATACAACTTTTTATTCGATCAGCTTCGATATCAATTTCAATTTTACTTAGTAAGAGCGGATGGCAAAGAGGAATAATATCCCAAGTTTTTTTTGCAGCTTGGATGCCTGCAATTCTTGCTGTCGCAAAAACATCACCTTTATGATGCTTACCTTCTATAATCATATCAAGTGTATTGATATTCATTAAGACTAGTGATTCTGCGCTTGCTTGCCGCATTGTGAGCTGTTTGCTTGAAACATCAACCATATGAGCATCACCACGATGATTAATGTGCGAAAATGACTCAGGCATCTTTAATTCCTTAAATATTTATTCACTTGTTAGAATATAGCCAAGATAGAAAAATTTTACAAGTAGCTACCCATATGATTAAATTAATTATTATAAAAACAAATAAAAATAAATTTATTTTAACCTATCTAATCATCAATAAATTTGATATGTTTATGCGAGTTAAATAAAAACTGCGTACAATATTACTTTCTGTTAATTATAATTGTGATTCTCAATGCTTATTGCTCATGTAGCCTTACCAGTACCACTTTACCAACTTTATGATTATCACTTAACTAAGCCAGCTAAAATTGGAATGCGGGTGAAAGTTCCATTTGGTTTCCGCAATGCCATAGGTATTATTGTTAGTATAGACCAACAAACCGATATTAATGTTAAAAATTTAAAAAATATAACTACTATTATTGATAGTGAGCCTATTTTTACTTCAGATATCTGGCAGTTATTAAACTGGGCGGCAAATTATTATCATTATCCAATTGGTGAAGTTTTATTTCATGCAATGCCCGTTTTATTAAGACAAGGACGTAAAGCGAATAAAGATGAAATCAAAGATTGGCAATTAACTGAATTAGGGAAAAATATCGATCTGACATCATTATCACGAACACCAAAACAAAAATTATTATTATCATCATTTAGAAGTAATGCTGTTGATTTTATTAATCCAAGTACCGCCATCTATAAGGAATTAGAAAAAAAACAACTTATAACTCGCGTAAATTGCCAACCAGATACTATAAGATGGCAAACAAATTTCTCTACCAATCCAAACTTGATTAAATTAAATCAAGAACAATTTTATGCTATAGATACAGTAAATAAACAACGTTATAATTTTGCTGTATTTCTATTAGAAGGCGTTACTGGTTCAGGAAAAACTGAAGTTTATCTCAATATAATATCTAATGTATTAGCTAAAGGTGAACAAGCATTAGTATTAGTTCCTGAAATTAGCCTTACACCACAAACAATCAAACGTTTTAAAGAACGATTTAATGTACCAATAGATATTTTACATTCAGGATTAACTAATAAGCAGAGACTGGCTGTTTGGTTAAGAAGCAAAAATGGAGAAAATGCAGTTGTTGTTGGTACCCGTTCATCACTTTTCACACCGTTTAAAAATTTAGGCATGATTATTATTGACGAAGAGCATGATAGTTCTTACAAACAACAAGAAGGATGGCGTTATAATGCTCGTGATTTAGCAATTATTCGTGCTAAACTTAAAAATATCCCTGTTTTATTAGGTTCAGCAACACCTTCATTAGAAACTTTAAATAATGTTAAAAATCGTAGATATCAATTATTGCAATTAACAAAACGTGCAGGACAAGCTAAGCCAGTAAAGCAATCTATTTTAGATATTCGAGGTTTAACACTTATAGCTGGCTTATCACAGCCTTTAATTGAACAAATAAAAATACATCTACAAAATAATAATCAAGTCATGTTATTTTTAAATCGGCGTGGTTATTCACCTTTATTAATTTGTCATGATTGTGGTTGGATTGCAGAATGTCCCCGTTGTGATCGTCCATATACTTTTCACCATCAACAACAGAAACTTAACTGTCATTACTGCGATACACCAAGGGCAATTCCCAAACAATGTCCAAAATGTGGTTCAACTCACTTAGTACCAGTAGGTTTTGGAACTGAACAATTAGAAAAACAACTTGAACTCCTTTTCCCTAATACTAAAATAAGTCGTATTGATCGTGATACTGTAACTAAAAAAGGAGCATTAGATGGTTATTTGCAAAGCATCCAACAAGGTGGTGCACATATTTTAGTGGGTACACAAATTTTAGCGAAAGGACATCATTTTCCTGATGTAACATTAGTGGGTATTATAGATGTCGACGGTGCATTATTTTCGAGTGATTTTCGAGCCACAGAACAATTTGCTCAGATCTACACTCAAGTATCAGGACGAGCTGGACGTGAAACAAAAACAGGAGAAGTAATATTACAAACCTATCATCCAGATCATCCATTACTAAATGTCTTATTAAACAAGGGATATCAAGAGTTTGCCAAACAGACCTTAAAAGAGCGTCAACAAACGCTATTACCACCATTCAGTTATCAAGCATTAATACGTGCAGCTGATCGCAATAATCATCATGCACAAAACTTTTTACAACTTATTCACGAGAAATTGAAAGAGTATGGTGATAATACTTTATGGCAACTTGGTCCTATTCCAGCAAATCAGCCTAAAAAAGCAGGATATTACCGTTGGCAACTTTTACTACAACATACAAATAGGCAACTATTGCACTTAATTTTAGACAAACTTGTTATTGATATAGAAAAGTGGAATGAGACATCAAAAGTAAGATGGAGTATTGATATTGATCCTATCAATAATTAAGATATTGTAGTCGCCGACCGATATTAAAAATCGGCGGCTTAAAATAAAATTATAAAGCTATTTTGCCTACATTTTTGTCCAGTGTTGCTTGACCAATACCTGAAACTTCTTTTAATTGTTCTATAGAAACAAATGGTCCTAATTTTTCACGATATTCAACAATTTTTTTGGCTTTACTTATACCTATACCCGTCAAGACTTTAGTTAACTCTTCTGCAGTAGCTGTATTAATATTAACTTGTATAATTTGTTGCTGTTCTTTTTTAGTTACTTCATTAGGTGGATTATCCGCAATACTTAAACCGGAAAAACTGATACTTGATAATAAAATACATAAAATTGAAAATAGTTTCATTTGATTAACCTCTTAAATATAGTTATGCAATTAATATGCTTTTTAACTATCTCATTTAATCAAATATTAAACGTTTACTAATTTCATAAATGAGAAAAGTCACCGAAGTGACTTTTCATTTTTGCTAAATTTTGCATTAATTTATGATTTGGATCACAAATTTGCATCAGGCATAATTTCAATCTTAGCTTTAGAACGAATATCGTCAGTAAGATAATAATATATATTGTTGATATATAATGGCAATAATTCCGAGGACACATCTTTTTGTTCATTAGGCGTTTTCACATCGGTTAATACCACAATTGTAGCACTTTTATCATCTAAATATTGAACACCGAAAACTCTTTTAGATGTAACTGATGGTACTAAATCAAAAACCATATTAACGATTTTCTTATCCAGTGCTTTTGAGTCTCTAGAAAGTTTAACACTTTGAGAAAAATTAACATTTGATGAACTACCTGTTTCATTTAATTGCGTTAATATATTATTGACAGTCGATTTGAAACGCTCATTAGCAATATTTTGATATAGTTTTGTATTAATTTCATCTTTGACCTCTTCAAAAGGTGCTATGCCTTCCTTTCGATAATCAACAATTTGAATTACAAAATCAATCATATTAATGCCTTGACCAACAGTTATCATTTCAGAAACGTTACCTGTTGCTTGACCATCAACAATCATTTGATCACCAAATGCAACATCTCTAACTTCTGGGTATCGTAAGATGGTAGCGATATCATTATAATAAGACCAATCTGAATTAACTATTTGTAAATCTGAATCTTTTGCAATAGCTTCTAATGAATTAGGATTTTTATTTATCGCAGCCTGAATTTTCTTTTCTACAGAATCAAACATGGCATTTAATTTATCATCTTCTAGTTTTGAAGTAATCACATGTTTTGCATAATCAAAATCCATAACTTTAGACTTTTGTACATCATCTAATTTGACAATAATATAACCATCGTCAACTTTTATCGGCTTAGAAGTTTGTCCAACTTTTTTCAAATTAGCGTCTTTAAATGCTTGAGGTAAAGAATCATCCATAGTAAACCATCCTAATGAACCATTTTTTCCATACGGAGAGGTACTAGGGCTCTGATTAACCGTTTTAACAATATTATCAAAACTACCACCAGAAGATAGATCCTTAATAATATCATCAGCCTGTTCTTTATCAGTGACATAAATTACACTGTAAGCTTGTTTTTCAGGGAAGGAATAATCTTTTTTATTTTTTTTAAATTGTTGTTGTACTTCTTCATCACTAATACGAATTTTATCTACATAGTTATATTTCTTATTCAAAATATAATTAAACTTAACCCTTTCTTTCCGATAAAACTCGCTCTTATGTTCTTCATAATATTTTTTTTCATCTTCAACAGTGATTTTAACATCATCCATATTAACCACTTTAGGGCTTAAAGTTGTTGCATAAACTGTCCTTGTTTGATCTTGTAATTTAGCTAACTCAGAATCCACTGGTAATACAAAACTGGAGCTGACTAAAGCATTAATCACTTGTTGTTGTTGCAAAGAAGTTTTTAAGCTTGCACCATAACTATCAGGTGTAAATCCGTTTGCTGAAAGGAGTTCTAAATATTTTTTATTACTAAATTTACCATTTTCAAAAAACACATGTTGTTGCTTGATGAATTCTTTGACTCTTTCATTACTAATATTTGCGTTTAATTGTTCAGAAAATTTATAAGATAAAAAATTCGTAATTTGTGAATATAATACATTGCGACGAAGTTGTTTAATAAAAGCGGGATCACCAGCTGAACCTGATGTAACTTCTCTTACTTGAGCTTCAAATTGTGCTCGATTTATCCCTTCTCCATCAACTTTTGCGATGTATTGTTGAGCATCTCGTGCATTATTACCGCCACCAAACCCCAAAAAACCTATCCCTGTGAATATAAATGATAAAATAATTATTGTAAAAATAATTTTAACTACAATATGGTTTGCAGCTGTGCGGATTGTATCCATCATTTCTTGCGATTCTCCATATATCTAAAGATTAATTCGGCAAGTATAGCATATTTACCTAAATTGGCTATTATCGGAACGTTAAGAGATAAAAAAAGATCAACATTAAGTTGATCTTTTTAAAATTAAATATAATTAATTTAATTGTGTCTGAACCGGAATTTTAGATTTAATTTGTTTTGTTGCCTTTTTAGTTGACTGTTTTAAATTAATTTTCTCTTCTTCCAATTCTATACCAAATGGATTATTTTGTAATGCTATTGTGATTACTTCATCAATCCATTTTACTGGGCAAATCTCAATTTCAGTTTTAACATTATCTGGAATTTCTTCTAGATCTTTTACATTATCCATCGGTATAACGACAGTTTTAATTCCACCTCTATGTGCCGCAAGTAATTTTTCTTTAAGACCACCAATAGGTAATACTTCTCCTCTTAAAGTAATTTCTCCAGTCATAGCAACATCTGAACGAACAGGATTGCCTGTTAAAGTTGATATTAATGATGTACACATAGCAATACCAGCACTTGGACCGTCTTTCGGTGTAGCACCATCGGGAACATGTACATGAATATCACGTTTTTCGTAAAAATCACTGTTAATACCTAACTTTTCAGCACGAGAACGAACTACCGTCAATGCAGTTTGAATAGACTCTTGCATCACATCACCCAATGAGCCTGTATAAGTTAATTTACCTTTACCCGGAACACTAACTGATTCAATTGTTAGTAAATCACCACCTACTTCAGTCCAAGCAAGACCAATAACTTGCCCAATCCGATTTTCATTATCGGTTTTACCATAATCAAATCGTTGTACCCCTAGGAAATCTTTTAAATTATCCTGAGTTACCGTCACTTTTTTCAACTTGCTGTTTAAGGCTAATTGTTTTACAACTTTACGGCAAATTTTTGCTATTTCCCTTTCTAAGCTACGCACTCCCGCTTCACGGGTATAGTAACGAATAATTCCAATAATAGCCGAATCATCTATACAGATTTCTTTCGGTTTTAACCCATTATTTTCTATTTGTTTAGAAATAAGGTGCTGTTTAGCAATGTTTAATTTTTCATCTTCCGTATAACCAGAAAGACGAATAACTTCCATTCGATCTAATAAAGGAGCAGGAATATTCATAGAATTAGCAGTTGCAACAAACATTACATCAGATAAATCATAGTCAACTTCCAGATAGTGATCACTGAAAGCACTGTTTTGTTCTGGATCAAGTACTTCTAACAATGCAGAAGCAGGATCACCTCTCATATCAGATGCCATCTTATCAATTTCATCCAATAAAAATAATGGGTTTTTGACGCCAACTTTTACCATACGTTGAATCAATTTACCCGGCATGGAACCTATATAAGTTCTTCTATGACCGCGAATTTCTGCTTCATCACGAACTCCACCTAATGCCATTCGAACATATTTACGCCCCGTTGCTTTAGCTATCGATTGACCAAGAGACGTTTTACCTACACCAGGAGGTCCAACTAGACATAATATAGGCCCTTTAACTTTATTAATTCGACCTTGAACAGCTAGATATTCTAAGATACGATCTTTAACTCTTTCTAAACCATAATGATCTTTATCTAGAATTTTTTGAGCGCCCTCAATATCTTTTTTAACTTTGCTATGCTTATGCCATGGAATTTGTAGCATCCAATCAATATATCCTCTGACTACAGTTGCTTCAGCAGACATTGCAGGCATCATTTTGAGTTTATTGAGTTCAGCCAAAGCTTTTTCTGTCGCCTCTTTTGGCATTTTAGCTTGAGTAATTTTATTTTTTAACTCTTCATATTCGTCGGTTTTATTATCAATATCACCCAATTCTTTATGAATTGCTTTTATTTGCTCATTAAGATAATATTCCTTCTGCGCTTTTTCCATCTGTTGCTTAACACGCTGACGAATATTTTTCTCAACTTGTAATAAATCTATCTCAGATTCCATCAATGAAATAAGTAACTCAAAACGCTTTTCCAAATTAGCTGTAACCAGTAATTCTTGTTTTTGTTCTACTTTCAAAAATAATGTAGCCGCAATAGAATCAGCCAATTGTGAAGGCTCTTTAATTAAACGAATTGAATCAACTACTTCTTGAGTTACCTTTTTATTCAGTTTTGCATAATCATCAAAGTTAGAAAGTACAACTCGCATTAGAGCTTCATTTAAATCATCATTCTTATTTTTTTCATGCAATGTTTCGATATTGGCAATAAAAAAGTCGTCTTCTTTTTGTTCTAAAATATCAACAATTTTAGCTCGTTCAACGCCTTCAACTAAAACTTTCACTGTTCCATCTGGAAGTTGAAGCAATTGTAAAATATTGGCAACAGTCCCAGTTTCATATAAATCTTCAATATCGGGATCATCTTGTGAAGGATTTTTTTGAGTAACAAGAAAAACTTGTTTATCCATGTCCATTGCACTCTCAAGACACCGTATTGATTTATTTCGACCAACAAAGAGAGGAATTACCATATGTGGAAACACCACAACATCACGTAATGGTAAAATAGGCATAATCATTTGTTTAGTTTGTTTTGTTTTCATTTTTTTCTCTCTAATAGTACAAACCCATTATGATGATATTGGGATTGATTTTAGATATTCAAGCCTATTCTTATGATTCAAATATATACTATTCCTTAAACATTTTGACAATATCTACATGTAATTAGACATAATATAAATAAGATCATGCTTGTTAACATATTAACGATAACAAGCATATTCATAGTTAAGCTGACAACTCAACATCTTCTCGGTAAATTAAAGCTGGGGCTTGAGATTTCTCTACTGTTTCTTGTTCAACAATAACTTTTTTAATATTTTTTATTGATGGTAAATCATACATTATATCTAATAAAATATTTTCAACAATAGAACGTAAACCACGAGCTCCGGTTTTGCGTTGCAACGCTTTTATTGCAATAGCATTTAATGCCTCTTTAGTAAACTCTAACTCAACTCCATCTAACCTAAATAACTCTTCAAACTGCTTGGTCAAAGCATTTTTAGGTTCAGTTAAAATGCTAATTAAAGCATTTTTGTCTAATTCTGATAATGTCCCGATAACTGGTAATCGGCCAATAAATTCAGGAATTAAACCAAATTTTACTAGATCTTCAGATTCAACTTGAGCTAGTAACTCAGTCTCTGTTGCCTTATTTTTACTACTTTTGACATCAGCACCAAAGCCAATGCCAGTATTAACAGACACGCGATTTCCAATGACTTTATCTAAGCCACTAAAAGCCCCACCACAGATAAAAAGAATTTTTGAGGTATCTACTTGTAAAAATTCTTGCTGAGGATGTTTACGCCCACCCTTCGGAGGCACAGAAGCAATAGTACCTTCAATAATTTTTAATAATGCTTGCTGAACTCCTTCACCTGATACATCTCTAGTGATTGAAGGATTATCCGATTTTCTTGAAATCTTATCTATTTCATCAATGTAGATTATGCCACGTTGTGCTTTTTCAATATCATAATCACAACTTTGCAATAATTTTTGGATGATATTTTCAACATCTTCACCAACATACCCAGCCTCAGTTAATGTTGTAGCATCTGCCATCGCAAAAGGAACATCCAAAAAGCGAGCTAAAGTTTCAGCTAATAATGTTTTACCACTACCAGTTGGACCAATTAATAAGATATTACTTTTACCTAATTCGACATCATTATGACTTATATAATTACGTAAACGTTTATAATGATTATAAACAGCTACAGATAATACTTTTTTTGCTTTTTCTTGACCAATAACATATTCATCAAGATGGTTTCGAATTTCATGAGGAGTTGGTAATGGTTTACTATTAAATTCTTCATGTGAGAGAAAATTTTTTGTCTCTTCTTTTAAAATATCATTGCATAACCCAATACACTCATTACAAATATAAATAGATGATGGTCCTGCAATTAGTTTGCGAACTTCATGTTCACTTTTACCACAAAAAGTACAATAGAGTAATTTTTCTGAGCTTTCATTATTCACTTTTACCACCTAGCTAATTTATTATGAACGTTTACTATATATGGCGTCCACTAAACCATATTCAACTGCTTTTTCGGCAGACATAAAGTTATCACGATCTGTATCTTTTTCAATTACACTAATATCTTGACCAGTATGCATAGACAAAATATTATTTAAACGACTTTTTACTTGTAAAATTTCTTGTGCATGTATTTGAATATCTGAAGCTTGTCCTTGAAAACCGCCTAATGGTTGGTGAATCATTACTCTAGCATTAGGTAAGCAATATCGTTTCCCTTTTGTTCCTGCAGTTAGAAGCAATGATCCCATTGAACACGCTTGTCCCAAACAAATTGTACTAACATCTGGTTTTATAAATTGCATCGTATCATAAATAGCCATTCCAGCTGTAACAACACCTCCTGGCGAATTTATATATAAATGAATATCTTTTTCAGGATTTTCCGCTTCTAAAAATAACATTTGAGCGATAATTAAGTTAGCCATATTATCTTCAACTTGTCCTGTTAAAAAGATAACTCGCTCTTTTAATAAACGTGAATATATATCGTAAGCTCTTTCTCCTCGAGAGCTTTGCTCAACAACCATTGGAATCACACCCATATATGGTTCTAAAGGCATTTTTATCTCCTATTAAACAAAATAGCCCAAACAGATAATTCTTATTTGGGCTTAAAAGTAATCTTTTTTATTGAATGAAGCAGTATATAGATATTAAGCCATTTGCTGATTCATTAATTCAGAAAATGAATAGTTTTTATCAGTTACTTTAGCACTAGCTAATAATAAATCAACTACTTGATCTTCAATTGCTACAGACCGAATGTTATCCATTGCTTTCTTATCTTTGCTGTAAAATTCGAAAACTTCTTTAGGATCCTCGTAAGCAGAGGCTATTTCATTAATTAAAGACTTAACCTTTTCATCATCTGCTTTAATCTTATTACTTTCGATGATTTCGCTAAACAATAAACCAACTGATACGCGACGTTTAGCTTCAGCTTCAAATAATTCTTTAGGAAGTTCCATTGATTGTTTCGTGTTTCCACCAAATCGAGATACTGCTTGTTGACGTAGTACATCAATTTCTCGTTCAACTAATGCGCTAGGAACATCAATTTCATTATTCTTAACTAAACCGTCAATAACTTGTGCTTTAATTTTATTACGAATTGTTGCGTTGAGTTCGCGTAACATATTTTTTTGGACTTCAGCACGTAAGCTTTCAACTGAACCATCAGCGATACCAAATCGTTTGATGACTTCTTCGGTAAGTTCTGGAAGTTCAAGTTCTTCCACTTTTTTCAATGTTGCAGAAAATACGGCAGGCTTACCTTTTAAATTTTCAGCATGATAATCTTCTGGGAATGTTACATTAATATCGAATTTGTCATTAGCTTTATGATTCAAAATTGCATCCTCAAATCCTGGAATCATTCTACCTTGACCTAATACTAATACAAAATCATCAGCTTTACCGCCTTCGAATTCCTTACCATCAACTTGACCAACAAAATCTAGAGTGACACGATTTTGTTCTTTAGCTTCCTGATCAACTTCCTTCCAAGTCCCTTGCTGTTTACGTAATGTTTCAATCATTGTTTCAACATCAGCATCAACAACCTCAGCTACTGGCTTTTCAACTTCAATCTTATCTAAATCTTTGATGTTAACTTCAGGATAAACCTCAAATTCAACTGTAAATGTGTAATCCTCTCCATCCTTATATTCATTTGGAGTATAAGTTGGGGCCCCTGCTGGATTTAATTTTTCTTGAACAATCGCTTCAATGAAATTTTTTTGCATCAAATCACTCAATGCATCTTGTAAAATGGACGCACCATAGCGTTGTTCAACAATTTTTAAGGGTACTTTTCCTTTGCGAAAACCATCAATTCGTACTTTTTTTGCAGTGTTAACCAGCTCTTTATCAATTGCTTTTTTAATATCTTCTGATTGAATTGTAATTGATAAACGTCTACCTAAACCTTTTGTTGTTTCCACCGAAACTTGCATCTGTATACCTCGAAATTATTGAATAATATTTGCCCATGATTATTTTAAATTGATAATTGAGCAAACAAATTTATAAAAATAGGCAAACATTATACCGACCGTATTCGTCTACGTCGAGACATTTAATTGTTTCTTCTCAAGCGCTTTCAGACGTTTATTCATTTCATCAATGTGTAAAACTAACGAAGCGGTTTTTCGCCATACTTTATTCTCTTGTAGTGGGATCCCTGATGAATAAACACCTGGTTCAGTGATAGGACGCATCACCATCCCCATACCAGTAACAGTAACTTGATCACAAATTTCCATATGCCCATTAATCACACTAGCTCCGCCAATTAGACAGTGACGACCAATAGTTAAGCTACCAGCCATAATAACGCCTCCCGCAACTGCGGTATGATCACCAATTATATCGTTATGAGCAATTTGGCACTGATTATCTATAATAACTCCATTACCTATAACCGTATCATCCAGCGCACCCCTATCTATTGTTGTTGATGCACCTATCTCTACATTATTGCCAATGACAACGCGCCCTAATTGAGGAATTTTAACCCATTTTCCTTTATCATTAGCATAACCAAATCCATCCGCTCCTATTACCGTGCCAGATTGAACTAAGCAATTATCTCCGATAATACAGTTATGATAAACAGTAACATTAGCCCATAATTTTGTATTTGCACCTATCTTTGTATCTTTACCAATAAAACAACCCGCACCAATAATACAATTATCATCTAATATAACACCACTTTCGATAACTGCATTGGCACCAATTGAAATATTACTACCTAACTGAGCAGATGAGTCAATTACGGCTGATACAGCAATATCTTTAGCTGGCGCAGGTGTAGTATCAAGGCATTGAGCTAATTTTGCATAAGTAAAATAAGGGTCTTTTACAATTAATGCTGAACCTTGCCAATACTTAAGACTTTCTTCAGTCATAACTACGGCAGAAGCTTTACATTCTGATAAATTATTTTGCAATTTTTTATCGGACAAAAAAGTAATTTGTCCAGATACAGCACTTTTCATGGATGCAATACCTGTGATAGTTATATCACCATCACCATGTAACTTTGCATCAAGTTGTTTAGCCAACTGTTCTAAACGGAAAGCAAACATTATTTTTTAACCTTTTCCAGTACTTTATTAGTGATATCTACCGCATCCGATGCTGATAATGTAGCTTCTGCTTTTAAAATAATATCGTATTTTTCTGTTGTAACAATATTTTTAACGGCTTCTTGGATTTTAGTTAATAATTTACCTATCTCTTCTGATTCACGTTTGCGGTAATCTGTTGTGAACGCTTTTGCTTTATTTTCAAAATCTGAAATTGTTTTATTTAATTTTGTTTTTTCAGAGGTTGATAATGTTAAACCATCTTTTTTTAAACGAGCTGCCGCTTCACTGGCTTTCTGTTCTTCTTCTCGTAATGATTTCTCTCTTGCCTCAAATTCTTTATTTAAAGCTTGTCCAACTGTTTCTCGCTGTGGCATATTTTGTAAAACAGACATTACATCAATAACACCAATTTTTACTTCTGCATTTGCCATACCAGTAAACAGTAATGCAGCACTTATACTAAGAACAGATATAATTTTTTTCACTTTCTTCACCTATGTCTATTTATTAATTTTGACATGGAGTTACCATGTCGAACCGATATTAAATTGGAATTGTTGTGCTGAATCACCATTATATTTCTTAAGAGGTTGAGCATAAGAAAAGACTAATGGACCTAATGGTGACATCCATTGAATAGCTAATCCTGCTGACATTCTTATATCAGAAGGTGAACTATAATCTGGAATATCATTGTTCTTAAAATTCCACTCAGTATCCCATACGGTACCTGCGTCAAAAAATATTGAGGTACGAATGCTATCTTTATATTTTTCTCCAGCAAATGGAGTAGGAACAATTAACTCTGTACTGGCAAATGCTAAGGCATTACCGCCAACCGCATCCTTTGATCTTTTACATTTACTTGTATTATCTAAATCACTACAACCATCTTCATTATTAAAGTAAACCGCTTTAGGGCCAACAGTATTGGCTTTAAAACCACGCAATACAGTTGAACCGCCAGCATAGAAGTTCTCATAGAAAGGCAATTCTTTACCACCAAAACCATTACCATAACCCAATCTCCCTCGAGTTAAGAAAACCCAATGATGTTCAGAATCAAATGGATAATAATAGGAAGCATCAGTAACTAGTTTATAGAATCGATTATCGAATACAGGCGCTGTTATTTTTGCATTGGCTGTCACTTTTAAACCATCAGTTGGAAAAAATCCTCGATCTAATGAATTATATGTCCAATAAGCATTTAGCAATAAATCATTAGTATCGAAAGAAATAGAACGTCTATTCTTCATATTTTTACCCATAGAGTCAAAGTAACGCCACATTCCATATTGAGCTTTCATGTCAGACAATTTATGATTGGCATATTCTGTTCCAAAGCGAACGAAATTATTTTCACTAATCGGAAATCCTAAATTTGCTGATGCCCCCCATGTTTTGCTTGAGTATTCTGACTCTTCATCATCGTCATCTGCTTTATAAGTATTATAGTAAACACTACCACCTAAGCTTACTCCATCTACAGTAAAATATGGATCAACAATTGAAATAGAGGCTGTTTTATCAGTATCAGTTGTATTAATATCAAACGATACGCTGTTACCTGTACCTAACCAGTTATCTTGAGATATACCTGCATTAAAACTAACTCCACTATCAGAACCAATACCCACACCAAATTTAATACTACCTGTATTACGCTCTGCAACTTTATAGATGATATCAACTTGATCATCTATTCCTGGTACTCGTTCAGTATTCGCTTCAACAGTATCAAAAAAACCTAATCGACTTAAGCGTTCTTTACCTAACTCAACTAACCCGTTACTTAACCATGCACCTTCCATTTGACGAAGCTCACGGCGGATAACACTTTCACTTGTTACGGTATTACCAACAATTTTAATATTACGAACATAGTAACGTTGTCCGACATCAACCATAACAATTAGCTTTACAGTATGCTTGGAATCATCCATTTCTGGCTCAATAATGACTTTAGGGTAAGCATAACCGAAATTAGCAAGTAGTCGTTTAACATTATCTTCAATATCTGTTATTTTTTTACCATTATATAAGTCGCCAACCGATACACGCTCATTAGCTATTTTGGCAATAACATCTTTATGCCCAGCAAATTTTCCTTTGAAATCAATGCCTGATAACTTGTATTGCTCGCCCTCATGGATGTTAATAGTTACGTAAATACCTTTTTTATCTGGTGTTAAACTTACTTGTGTGGAATCAATATTAAATCGAGCATAACCACGATTTAGATAGAAACTTTGTAATTCATCTAAATCACTAGCTAATTTTTGTTTTTGATATTTTCGGTCACCAAGCATGTTCCACCATGGAACTTCATCACGTAAAGAAAAACGTGAGATGAGTTCTTCTGAAGAAAATGCTTTAGCACCTACAATATTGATTTGATCAATTAGTGCTGATTTACCTTCAGCAATAACCAATTTTAAATCAGCTCGATTACGAGATAATGGGGTAACTACAGCTTTAACTTTTGCATTATATTTACCCACGCTGTAATAAAAATCTTCTAAACCTTTTTCAATAGCCGAAAGCATTGTACGATCTAATGCTTCGCCTTCCCGAATTCCAGAGCTATCTAAATTCTTTTTTAACATATCATCTTTAACTGATTTATTACCAGAAAAAGTAATACTCGCAATAATTGGACGCTCTTGAACATGAACAATCAATTTATTACCATCTCGGGAAACACTGATATTATCAAAATTACCACTAGCATAAAGGGATTTGATAATACGACCTAAGTCAGCTTCATTAACATAATCACCAACTTGAACTGGCATTTCAAGCAATGCAGCGCCTTGGGTAACTCTCTGTAACCCTTCGAATTTAATATCTTTTACTATAAAATCATCAACACAAAATGCGTTGGAACTGTATATTGCTGTACTACTGAACAGCAAAGATGCTATAAGTAATTTATTTATTTTCATTGTAAATGTTTATAACCTCATCCCATCACAATCGTAAAAAATCGTTAAATAGTGCAATTCCCATTATTACTATTAATAAAAAAAACCCTATGCGAAATAATCTTTCTTGGGTTTGATCTGATAAGGCTTTCCCTTTTATCTTTTCAAGCAATAAAAAGACAAGCTGCCCACCATCTAATATTGGTAATGGGACAAGATTGATAACTCCCAAACTTATACTAATAAATGCAAGAAAATATAAGTAAGGTGTGAAACCATAACTTGCTGTTTGCTCTGCGCTTTTTGCTATTGTTATTGGCCCTGATAAATGTTTAAGACCAATAACACCTGTCATTAATTGATAAAGTGAACCTACAGTTAGTTTTGTTGTCAATACTGTTTGTTCAAAACTTTTACCCAATCCTTCTAAAAAACCATATTGCTTAACTACTACTTCTGAGGAAGGATATAAACCCGCAATACCTTCTCCATTCTTCTGAACTTTTGGTATTAAATCAAGATAAATTTCATTATTACCCCGTTTAACCTTTAATACCATTGCATTTGCTTTTTTTATTTCAGAAGAAAAATCATTCCAATTTGTATAAAGATGATCATTATAACTGATTATTTCATCACCAACTTGTAATCCCGCTTTTTCTGCAGCAGATTTTGGTACAATTTTACTCACAATTGGATAAATTTCCAATGTTTTAGGAAGAAAACCAAATGACGTAATGGACGATTCTTTTTCAATATCGAAATTCCAATGACTAATATCAACGTTCTTTATAACTTCTATCAAATTACCATTATTATCTGTATCAATATAAGATAAAGATACACTATTTTTACCTAATACAGATATCAATGCTAAATTTACATCGTTCCAACTATTGATATTAATATTATTAATAGTTTTTAGCTCTGCTCCATAAGGAATATACAATTTAGAAGCTGGAGTATTGGCAATTGTATCTTTTACTTTTACAGGATAAACCATCACTCCGTTTAAAAAAATAACCCAATAAATTATCGCAGCTAAAACAAAATTTGCAAAAGGTCCTGCAAATATGATTGCCATTTTTTGCCATGTTTTTTTTCTATTAAAAGCAAATTTTTCATCATGAATTGAAGTGTGTTGTGCTTTTTCATTGAGCATTCTAACATAACCACCAAGTGGAATCATAGCAATTACCAATTCAGTTCCACTTGAAAATTTATATGACCACATTTTTTTTCCAAAACCAATTGAAAAGCGCTCAACATAAACCCCACATAAACGAGCAATAAAAAAATGCCCAAATTCATGTACAGTGACTAAAATACTCATAGTAATGATAAATAGCAGCAATGCCCAAAGCAAAACAAATTACCTCTCTATGATAAGTATAAAGATAGCGCTGTAAAAATTGGAACTGCGGCTGTTAAACTGTCAATTCTATCTAAAATACCGCCATGCCCAGGTATTAAATAACCACTATCTTTAATGCCTGCTTCGCGTTTAAACATACTTTCAGTTAAATCACCTAATACTGAGACTAAAATAGCAAATAAAGAACTGATAAAAAAAACATTAAATTTTATATTGAACAGATTAGAATAATAAACAATTAAACTAATTATAAGTGCGACACTAACACCACCAATAAAACCTTCTACAGTTTTACCCGGAGAAACTTTTGGTGCTAATTTTCGTTTACCAAACATTCGACCGGCAAAGTAAGCTCCAGTATCTGTTGCCCATACTAACACAAATACATATAACAGCAAGATTGCCCCTGTATAACAATTTGAATTATAATTAATCGATCTTAACTCTATCATGCTAAGAAAGAAAGGAACCAATGTAAAAAAAGCAAAGATTAATTTTACAGCAACATTTGACCAATAATGTATGGTTTTGGGATAACTTATGACTAAGTATAATGCAACTAACCACCAAATAATTGAAAGTGATAATATAATATTATACAGTCTGGATTTAATCTCAAAAGAGATTGGCATAAAATATAACAAAGCTACTATAACTACGATAAAAAAAGTAAACATTAATTTTAAATGCTTATTAGTAATATGTAAAAACTGGGACCACTCCCATGCAGCTAGACCACCAACAGCAATCATAATACAAGCGAATATCGATAGTTGTGCAAAAAAAAGCAGAAGAATTACAAGTGGAATTAGCACGATTGCAGCAAGTAATCGTTGAATTAACATGGATGCTCCTCTATAGGTATACCGCCAAAACGTCGCTCTCTGGTATTAAAGACATTAATGGCTTTGTCAAATAACGTTTGATCGAAGTCTGGCCATAAAACATCAGTAAAGTAAAGTTCAGAATAAGCGATCTGCCACAATAAAAAATTACTGATCCTATATTCTCCACCGGTACGAATAACTAAATCAACTTCAGGAAACTCATGCATACTTATTTCCGAATCCAATCGTTCCTCAGTAATATCATCTAAAGTTATTTTACCATCTAAGACTTGTTTAACCATTTTTTTAGTTGACTCTAAAATATCCCAACGACCACCATAATTAGCAGCAATATTTAAAACCAGTCCCGAATTATTTTTCGTTAATTGTTCAGCATTGATAATCTTATTTTGTAGATCATCATTAAATTGAGAAATATTACCGATAATATTTAATCGAATATTATTTTTATGTAAACTTTTCACTTCACGATTCAAAGCATAAATAAATAAAGAAACTAAAGCAGAAACTTCATTCGGTGGGCGTTTCCAATTTTCACTACTAAAAGCATACAACGTTAAAACTTTTATGCCAAGAGTTGAAGCATAGGTAACAATTTTACGTACGGCTTTCAAACCGGCTCTATGTCCAACTGCACGTAATTGTTTTCGTTGCTGTGCCCAGCGACCATTTCCATCCATAATGATCGCGATATGCTTAGGAATGTATCTTTCTTGAATCATGAAATATACCGTATAATATAAATCATTTTATCAACTTGTTATCAAGTATTTGTTTAATCACTTAGCGTGTTCCGTAAACAACAATAGTTTTACCATGAGCTGAAATTAAATGTTGATCTTCAAGCATTTTTAAAATTCGACCTACCGTCTCACGAGAACATCCAACAATCTGACCTATTTCCTGACGAGTAATTTTAATTTGCATACCATCAGGATGAGTCATGGCATCAGGCTGTTTGGCTAGATTTAATAAGGTTTGTGCAATACGACCAGCAACATCAAGGAAAGCTAAATTACTGACCTTTTCGGATGTCACTTGCAATCGACTAGCCATTTGGCTGGCAAGTTTCATTAAAATATCGGGATTGACCTGAACAAGTTGCTTAAATTTCTTGTATGAGATTTCAGCAACTTCACAACTTGTTTTGGCTTTAACCCAAGCGCTTCGCTCTGTTCCTTCTTCAAAAAGACCTAATTCACCTAAAAATTGATTTTGATTTAAATAGGATAATATCATTTCATTACCTTCATCATCTTTAATCAATACGGCAACAGATCCTTTTACAATATAATAGAGAGTTTCTGCTTTTTCACCTTGATGAATAAGGGTACTTTTAGCTGGATACTTGTGAATATGGCAATGAGATAAAAACCATTCTAATGTTGTATCCGTTTGCTGTTTACCAATCATCATTCCTTCCTCTCCATTAAATTTACAACCTACACACTATAACAAAGTTGGACAATAAATCATATACTAAGCGATAAGGATTTTAGCCATTATTTGACAAGTTTAATATCAATTGTTTGGTGTAATTCAGACCAAAAGATTGCCACTGTTCCATCAATTAATTGAGATTTTACTTGAGTAACCTTTTCTTGAAGGGATTTTTCTTGCAAACCATAATCGGTACCTTCCCGTAACACAAAGTGTTCAATTATGTTATCTAAAGTTTGTGGGTCAAGATTTTGCCAAGGAATAATCATGATAAATTAATATTATTTAGGATTACTATTATTTTAAAGCATCCATTTAAAAATAAGAAGAATCATTTCATTTTTTAATTTTATTTAACTAATAATAGTGAAAATAAATCATCTTATAAAATTATATTAATTATCTTAAAGACTAAAATAAAATTTCTATTATTCAATATAATGTTATGTGTGGTTTTATTCTATTTAAATAACTTATAAATATTTTTTAATAATAAAAAACCACTCATACGAGTGGTTTTAATAGCATTCAAAGTAATTATTATTACTTATAAAATATCAATTTATATTTATTGTTTAGTTTCAACAAATAATTTATAACCTTGAGCACCTGCTTTGTAGTTTGTGTTATATATTGAGTTATTATTTGCTGATTTACTTCCTAAGTAAATAGTATCGCCTTCAGCGGTTGTAGTGTCTGATGCTAATACTTCATCAACCGCAGCAGTTGATTGATAATCACCTATAAGTTTCCATTGATATGTATATGCTGAAGTTTTAACTAACTCACCTGAATCAATGTTATCGTTTTTATCAGCATCATTCCAGACTACAGCACCGAATTTATCGCCATATTTAGGATTAGTTGCACCAGCCTTAGCATAGTTAACTGTGGTATCTAGTTTATCAGTTGCATCATATTTAAAGATACCAACTTTAAAGGTAGAACTAACAATTGGACCTTTACCTATTGTTGGCTCACCAGGACCAACTGAAGTATCTGGTAAAGAGTCTGGCTCCTCACCACCAACTACTGGATTAGCACTTGACCAAACGTCAGATACGCTTATCCATTTATTGCTGTTAGGTAAACCAAATTCAGTACGTTCTTGCAATTTAAAACCAATTTGGTCTGCGCCAGCGAATTGATCATCAATTTCAAATATAATAGAACCTGATTGAACACCATTTACATTTGCCGCAGCTGTAAATGAAAGACCTTTAAGATCTTTAGCTGCTATTGCTTTCCAATCATTAAATGAACCATCATCTTTTTTAGCTCTTACATATACAGTAAGTGTATCTTTGATATTTCCATTATCTGCATCACCATCTTTATCCAATACATTATATGAAATCTTCAAATAGTCACCAACTTTAACGTTGTCATTGTTTCCAATACTTGTGGTACCAGCAGCATCAGTAGTGAATGTTACGGTAACAGTATGCTCTACAGTATCACCATTTATTTTAGAAAGTACTGGTGCATTACCTTGTATTACTTCGTTAGTTGTTGCATGTAATGTTGCAAATGCGCTACTTGATGCATAACCTGCTAATAATAAGCCAAATGCAATTTTTTTGATTGTTAAATTTTTCATGTTTAACTTCCTATTTTTATTTTTAAATTGAATATGTTGTATTTACATTAATACAACACTTTTGTTGGTGTTCCCAAATATAGGCTACCGAAATTATTCGTTAGCCTAAAACTTTATATTCCTGTAACTTTACACATAGATTAGTTAATTACCTGTAATTGTTACTTGCAATTTAAATCCTTGATCGCCTGCACATGCTAATGGTGAAGGTCTAACCGACGGTTCTAAATTCAAATGAGCAGGCGCTCCAGCAACAACATCAATACCTTTACCTACTGTTGCATAACTAAATGTTTTCTTACTTCTTATGGTGTAGTGAGCACCAGTTCCCATAGCAACATTAAACCATGGACCATTAGGATTATCCTTATGACTAGGTAACGCAGAAGTTGCCGCACTACCAGGGCAGGCTTGTTCATTAGAACCAACAAGCGACCAAATAACAAATGGATCCGGAAGTTCTTGACCATCAACACCATAGCCCTTCACATAATATTCGCTATCTACTTGCCATTCTTTAATACCAGTTGGATCAAACTCTAGTGAATCGCCTTTGTTTTCTGCTACTAACACACCATCAGCCCGATAAACTTTAATAGTATTAGTCTTACCGCCTATGAAATCAATCGTCGCTTTATTGAAAGAAGTACCAAATCTATCAATGGTTATTGCAAAATCAACAGCACCAGCAAGATTAGAGGCTACATCTAAAATGTAACTATCACCTATAACTTCAATATCAGCAGCCGTTGCAGCATTAGAAGATACTTTTTGACCCTTCTTAACTTTTTCAAAACTTTTTACAATTACACAAGGTTCTTGTGATGGGCAAACATCAACATTACCCGACGTTCCGTCAATTAAAGTTACTTTTTTACCATTACTTGTAGCTGACCAACCCTTTAATACTGACGCAAAATTATTAGGTATACTGTTCATTAGTTCATCATCACTAAAACCTTCAATATCGTTTTCAGAAGTAATTGCTTTAATGTCACCTTTAGGTTTAAATAATGTTGCTAAAATAGTAATTGAACTTTTACCATCTGCAGCTCTTTTAGCCATTGAAGTCTTATTACCATTTTCATCTATCACCCAGACCCCAACTTTTCGCATAATTGGATTTGGTAATACTTCAAATGAAATTGAGTTAGATGTTGCAGATTTACCTTTTTCATCAGTTACTGTTACCGCTAAAGTATATTTACCTTTAGTACTAACAGGACGACGTTGACCGGCAGAATCAACATAACTAGGTGCTACAATTTTCCAATTGTTAATATTGGCACGAGGTGTTAACCAATTTGATGAATTACATGTTCCTGTTGCAAAACAAAAGAAACCACCGCCGGCATCGATTTCCATCATATCACCAGACCATGAAACGTTACGTATACCTTTAGCATTATGAACTCCAATGCTAACGCCATAAGTCTCACCTTCTAATAACTGGAGTGATTCAAGACCCAAATCGACACTCATTTTCTTTTCTTTATATTCAAGAACTATATAATTGTTACGATCAACAAGATCATAACGACTACCTTTAACTGAACGAGCGACTTGAACCATATCAGGATCCATTTGATCTTTGAGAGGTACTCCAATACGGTAATTCATAGTCAATTCAGCTTTAGTTGCTTTATTACTATCTTGACCACGTTTATGTTCGGCTTTAACCGTAAATAGTGGAACAGGAGTATAATCAACACTCGCAGTTACTGCTCTAGGATCCTTCTGTAAATTATCTTTACCAAATAATGCTACTTTATCACCATAGTATTGTTCATACATCAACGAACCACCTAAGTGTGGATATTGTGGTAAGTATCCTTGAAAACGAATATCAAAGCCTCTTGCTGCACGTTCTAAATAATCATCGAAATCTTTAGAATCTTTCCAATCAGATAATGGATGATAGTAGTTAACGGCAAACTTCATATAGTCAGTCCAAGCTTCAGCACCAATCCCTAAACGATTATGTGAACGTTGAAAATCGTGGTCTAAAAATACGTTGTATCCTAATAACCATGTTTTATCAGCTACATCCCAGCGTTGTCCAATACCGAAGTTACCGATACGCCGATTATGCTCATATTCTTGAAATGATAATTGAGTAAAGATCAAAAAATCTTCGGTGTCATACCATGGACTAAACAATTTGGCATTGATATTGTTAAATGATCCCGTATCACTTACATCAAACTGTAATTGAGCAGTACCAAATTGTCCCAAAAAATTTTGTGCGGCACCTTTTAGTGGATCAATAACTTGGTTTCTTACACCATTACGTACATAATTTTCGGCATAATCTTTTGCTTTATTTTTTACATGACCAGATATGCCGCCATTTTCAGAAGAAGTGATTTGTTTCCAATCTTGAGTAGCTAAAGTCTGTAAGGTTGACGCAACTTGACTTGCTAAAGCATCTTTATCAGCTTTAGTGTCATAATTATCATCTGAACCTAATTTAGGTAAATTAGCATATTTATCTTGATTTTCAGAATCCGATTTTTTCATTGCTGGCAATATCGGAGAATTCTCAGGGAGTACTAAACGCTCTCCAACTTCTACCAAATCTTTTTTGTCATAACGTCCAGCATTTATTTCTCTTAATTCTGAAATAGAGACACCGCTTAAAAGTGCAATTTGATATAGGCTACGTTGTTGGTTATTCACCATCTCACGAACCTTTGTACCATTTTTTAACTCGATCACTTTATTACTATCGACTGCTGTTACTGTTTTAGAAACAGTATTATCGACTGCCCAACTCGTTTGACAGCCCAAAGCCATAATAACTAGTGTAGAGATAACTTTTAAATTAAGATTATTTCTCATCTTAATTATTCCTTATATTTCACCGACACATTGCTACACAGTAACAAGTTCTTTTTTTTATTTGTAAATAAAGCCCATTTACCATTAAATTTTAATAACAATTTATTCTGATAAAAAGATGCTTTAAATTTGTTTTCTTTCTATATTTATTATGTAAGGATTTTAAAATTTTTTTTAAAACCTTTATACGAGGTGAATGATATTACAAAATTGTCATTAATCAAAATAAATTTACATTTTTTTTGACTATTTTTTGTAAATAAAAATAACTTCTTTATTTTTCATAATGTTAAGTAAAATAAAGATTATATAATTTTATTAAACTAAGTGTTCAATTTAATAAACATTGTAATAATTAATATTAAATGACTTTTTTGTTATGATTAAGAGTGTTTAACAAATTGATTAGATAAGAAAGACAGATAAATTATCCAGTAATGTATCTGTCTTTTAACTTTTTAGATGATTTTTTATTGTTCTTCATTATAAATTTCTAGATTTTCCGATTCTTTGGATGATGTTGACTTTATCTTATTATTTCTATTTATTTTTAATGAAGACAAATAGGTATCATCAATGCCGTCAGTAATGTATTTTCCATTAAAAACAGAGCACTCCAAATGTTTTATACTTGGATTTAGAATTTTAATTGAATCAATTAAATCAGAAAGATTTTGAAAAATAAGTTTGTCAGCACCTATATCTTTAGCTATTTCATCAACCGTTCGATTATAAGCAATTAGTTCGCTTGCAACAGGCATATCAATACCGTAAACATTAGGATACCTTATTTCTGGTGCGGCAGAAGCCAAATAAATTTTTTTTGCGCCACATAAGCGAACCATTTCAAGAATCTTTTCCGATGTAGTACCTCGTACAATTGAATCATCAACTAAAAGAACATTTTTTCCCTCAAATTCAATACGATTTGCATTGAGTTTTCTTCTTACGGAGAGTTTACGCGCAGCTTGTCCTGGCATAATAAATGTTCGTCCAACATAACGATTTTTAACAAATCCTTGTCGATAAGGTTTATTTAATATTCTTGCAATTTCAAGCGCTGCATCACACGAAGTTTCTGGAATCGGTATAACAACATCAATATCAACATCCTTCCATTCTTTTGCTATTTTTTTCCCTAGTTTTTGCCCCATTAAAATGCGAGATTGATAAACAGATACTCCATTCATCAATGAATCCGGTCTTGCAAAATAAACATATTCAAAAATACATGGATAATATTGTGGGTTATCTGAACATTGCTGTGAATAAAATTGCCCATCTTGAGTGATATAAATCGCTTCGCCAGGTTTAACATCACGCATAAATTCAAAATCAAGGATATCTAATGCCACGCTTTCTGAAGCAACCATATATTCAATTTTTTGATTTTCTAGAATTCTCCTACCGATTACTAGCGGACGGATTCCATAAGGATCACGAAAAGCCACTAAACCATGTCCAATAATCATTGCTACACAAGCATAAGCACCTTTAATAATCTTATGTACATTATGAATTGCGGTAAAAATATTTTCTGCGCTAAGTGGGTAAGTTGGAAATTTATCTAGTTCGCTAGCAAAAATGTTAAGTAAAACTTCTGAATCAGAATTAGTATTGATATGACGCCTAGCTAATTCAAAAACTTGATTACGCAGTTTATCGGTATTAGTTAAATTACCATTATGAGCAAGAGCGATACCATAAGGTGAATTGACGTAAAACGGTTGTGCTTCCGATGGACTAAAGCTTCCGGCTGTAGGATAACGGATATGACCAATTCCTAAATTACCTTGTAAACGCTGCATATGATGTTCTTGGAATACATCTTTAACTAAACCATTAGCTTTACGCATACGAAAGCGATTTTGATCATCGATTGTAACAATACCTGCAGCGTCTTGTCCCCGATGTTGCAAAACAGTCAATGCATCATAAATTGATTGGTTGACCGTACTATTCCCTACAATACCTACAACACCACACATATAATGACTACCTCAAGCTTACTGAACTAAAAAGGAAGATGAATTTTGGATATAATCAAAAAACCAACGAATAATAATATGAAAATGAGGAATAAGCTGTGACTCTATCCAATAAGATGATTTTGACAATGGTGTAAAGGTATCAACAAAAAAGAGTAATGCTGCAACAACTAAAATACCTCGTAATATTCCAAAGCAAATACCTAAAACTCGGTCAGTGCCTGATAAACCTGTTTTTTGAACTAATTGACCAATAACATAAGAGACGACAGAGCATACCAATAATGTTGCAAGAAAAAGGATAGTAATTGCTACTGCGATACGAACAATATCGTTATCGAAATAGGTCAAGTATTGAGTTATATATGTATAAAAATGACCTGCAATAAAAAAAGCTAATATCCAACTAACAAGAGATAAAGCCTCCCGAATAAAACCTCGAACGATACTCACTAAAGCTGAAAAAGCAATAATACCTATAATTGTAATATCTACCCAATTCATCATAATAATCCACTATTTTATGTTATGAAAATATTTTTATTACTGCTAATCGTTGTGAATAAATAATACTATATTTAAATTTATTAAATTATAAATTAATTTTAACTTTGTTATAAAAAATCTTTCTTAATTAGATACTATAATACCTTTCAATTTTGTCAAATTATCTAAATTAGTAATAATTTGTTCTGCTTGTTCTTTTTTTGCATACGGACCAACCTGTAATTTAATCAATTGATTCTGATCAGGATTTTTAGGTATCACCTTCACGTTATAATTATTTAATCTCAATAATGCAACGAGTTCTTCAATTTTTTGTTTATTTTTTAGCGCGGTGAGTTGAATCATAAATGATTTGGGTTCCTGTTCTGAAACTTTGGAGTCCGACTCATCATCATTTTCGGAAATATCATGTAATGTTAATGGGTTTGAATTTTGATCTACACCTGAAATATACGAAGTATTAGGCATATTACTGATATTGATATTATCAAACTCATCACTTGATTCATTAGATGAATTTATGAATTGATTTTGTTGATTCACTATTTCTGGTTGTAAAATTGGGGTAGCTAAAGTTCGTTGATTCGATTTATCTGTTAATATCCATGGGGCTATTACAGCTAAAATTAATAATAATGTTGCAAAACCAACAAGTTGATTCCTTATTCTACTTTGATTACTGCTACAATTTTTTTGATTTTTCATCATGATCAATTATACTTAATCCGCTAATTCAGCTAAAACATTAGATACAGTATGAAACGAACCACATACTACTATGATATCATCTTTTCTAGCCTCTTGTAGAGCCATTTGATAAGCATCAAAAACGTTATCAAATGTTGACACATTAAGCTTATTATCCTCTATTAAATATTGTTTTAATACTTCACTTCGACATCCGCGCTCGCCATAAAGTGAAGCACAATACCAAACATCTCCTTTCAATGTTGACAATGTACTTTTAATGTCTTTATCTTTAAGCATAGCAATAACAAATCTAACTTTTCCTAAATGTTTTTTTTCTGAATGTAATAATGCTAATTGTTTTGTTAGATAGTCAGCTGCATGGGGATTATGAGCGACATCAATTATGACAAGTGGTTCTGTATTTATTATCTGAAATCGTCCAACAAGATTCGAATTCAATAAACCTTCCCTTATCTGTCTTTCCTCAATTTGTATTGATGAATAACTTAAAGCTGCAATTGCTGTTGCAGCGTTAGCTAAAGGGACGTTAGGAATTGGCAAAGATTGATATTGATGTCGACTAGAATAAAAATCCCATTTATCTTTATTCTTTTGCTCATAAGACCAATCATAATTAATATAGTGAATAGGACAATTGACTGACTTAGCTGTATCTAAAATTGAGATAGGAATATCGGGTTCCCCCACTATTGCAATACTTTTAGACTTAAAGATACCAGCCTTCTCTCGACCTATACTTTCACGTGTGCTGCCTAAATAATCAACATGATCAATGCCTATTGTTGTCACAATTGCAACATCAGCATCGACAATATTAGTTGCATCAAGCCTGCCACCTAAACCAACTTCTAAAATAACCACATCTAATTTAGCTTGTTTGAATTGATACAGAGCAGCAAGAGTAGCATATTCAAAATAGGTAAGTGAGATTTCACCACGCGCATTTTCAATGTGTGTAAATGCATCTATAGTTTGTTGCTCTGTTGATTCTTGATTATCAATTCGCACTCGTTCTGTATAACGTAATAAATGAGGAGAGCTATAAACACCTACATGCAAATTGGCTGCAAGTAGCATCATTTCAAGCGTTTTACAAGTTGTTCCTTTACCATTAGTACCAGCGACCGTAAATATATATGGTGCTGGTTTCAATAAATTAAGACGCTGTGCAACTGTTTTGACACGCTTCAAACCAAGTTCGATCGTCGAAGGATGGAGTTGTTCTAGATAACAAAGCCATGCTGATAGATCAGACTGGGCATTAGGTTTTTCAACTTGCATGACTAGTTAAATTGCTTCATTATTAGTGACATCATAAAAAGGAGCTGGAAGTTTCATTAATTTTGCAATTAAACCAGCAATTTTTGGTCGCATATCTTTGCGATGAATAATCATATCAAGGGCGCCTTTCTCTAACAGAAACTCACTACGTTGAAATCCTTCAGGTAAGGTTTCACGAACTGTTTGTTGAATAACGCGAGGACCAGCAAAACCTATTAATGCTTTTGGTTCAGCGATATTAATATCACCAAGCATAGCTAAACTTGCCGATACACCACCCATTGTAGGGTCAGTCATAACTGAAATATAAGGCAAACCTTCATCTTGCATTTTAGCCAAAATAGCACTCGTTTTTGCCATTTGCATCAATGAGTAGAGAGCTTCTTGCATTCGAGCGCCACCACTAGTTGAAAAACAAATTAATGGACACTTATCGGCAATAGCTTGCTCAGCAGCACGTGTGAATAATGCACCAACAACTGAAGACATTGAGCCTCCGATAAATGCAAATTCAAAACAAGCGACAACAACCGGAATACCCAACAGTGTCCCTTTCATAACCACCATAGCTTCTTTTTCACGGGTTTCTTTTTGAGCAGCGGTTAACCTATCCTTATATTTTTTAGTATCTTTAAATTTCAAGATATCTTTTGGTGCAAGTTCTGCACCGATCTCAACATCCGAACCCTCATCTAAAAATCGGTATAATCTTACCCTTGCCGCAATATGCATGTGGTGATCACATTTTGGACAAACTTCCAAATTACGATCCAGTTCAGCTTGATAAATGACTTGCTCACAATTACTGCATTTAGTCCAAACACCACCAGGAATGTTCGCCTTTTTATGATCTGACGATATATTATTTTTACTTAGAATTTTCTCAATCCAGCTCATTATTATTCTCTCAATAGATACTCTTTAGAAATATTAGGCTATTGTATAATATTTTGTAATAATTCTTAATAGTTGTTTTAATTTTTCTCTTTTTTGTAAAAATCTTTGAGGAAATGCATACGTTTGAGTATAAGATTAGTTACAAATTTCTACAATAATGAAAAATGCCGATAAACAATTCATAAAAAAGCGATTAATTATTAAATTTTCCAACAAAATTTGATGGTGTTTAAAAATATAATTAATATGATCTTAAAAAATTATTAGTATATAATTAGCTGAAGTTTATTTTTCAATTTTTTAAAATCAAGGGGTTTTAGATGGACAAGGAAAAAACAAGTGCACCATCATTTCAAGATGTATTAGAATACATTCGCCTATCACGTCGTTTAAATAAATTAAAACGTGAAATTTCAGATAATGAGAAAAAAATTCGCGATAACCAAAAACGTGTACTCTTACTTGAAAATCTAAGTGAATATATTAAACCAAATATGTCGTATGAAGAACTTCAAGCGATTATTGCGAATATGAAAAGCGATTATGATGATCGAGTTGATGATTATATTATTAAAAATGCTGAAATTTCTAAAGAACGTCGCGATATCAGTAAAAAAATGCGCACTTATCGTTCAAATTAAGGTTTGAATATATAACTCCCATAATTTGATCCATGGGAGTTATGTTTTATCAGTGAAATTATCCGCCGGCTAATTTCACTTTGAAGCCTTTATCTTCTAGCAATGACTTTAACAGATCTCGTTTGTCGCCCTGAATCTCAATTGTTCTATCTTTAACAGAACCGCCACATCCACAACGTTTTTTTAGTTCTCCAGCTAATTTAAACAATTGAACATTATCTAAATCAAAACCAGAAAGAACACACACACCCTTTCCTTTACGACCCGATGTTTGGCGCTGAATACGTATGATACCATCACCTTTAGGATGAGATGATTTTTGTTCAATTGGTTTAATTCGCCCTTGATCGGTCGAATAAACAAGAGGGTTAACAGACATAATTTAATTAACTCTTACTTAAATCAAGGGTAGATAAAATAGCTTGTAATGTTTTAGCGGGATCTTCTGCTTTAGTAATTGGTCTGCCAATGACTAAATAATCGGAACCAGCCGCTTGAGCGCGTTGTGGTGTCATGATTCGACGCTGATCATCAGGACCTGAGCCTATAGGACGAATACCTGGTGTGACCAATTTAAAATCACTACCAAGTCTAGTTCTAAAGCTTTGTACTTCTTTCGCTGAGCAAACAACACCATCAAGTCCACAATTTTTAGCCAGCATCGCTAATTTGGTCGCTTGTTCTAAAGGTGAAACATTAATACCAATATCTTTAAGATCTGCTGCTTCCATACTTGTTAATACTGTTACAGCGATTAAAAGTGGTGCATCTTTACCATAAGGATAGAGAACATCTTTTGCCGCCTCCATCATACGAGCACCGCCGCTAGCATGAACATTAGTCATCCAAACACCTAAATCAGCCGCCGCTGATACTGCCTTAGCCACGGTATTTGGAATATCATGAAATTTAAGATCTAAAAATATTTCGAAGCCTTTATTCATAACCTGTTTTATGAATTCAGGACCAGCATGAGTAAATAATTCCTTACCAATTTTTAAACGACAATCTTTCGGCTCAACCCGATCAATAAAATTCCAAGCTGACTTAACATCAGAAAAATCAATAGCAACAATAATTGGTGATGACATAACTCATTTATCCCTTTTTTATCTTAAATTTAATCTATCTCTTTTGTACAAATTCATTTAAATCATTATAAAAAATTCGCGCACTTTCTTTATAACCTTTCAAAGTTTGATGAACTAAATCTGGGCGAGCTAAACCTCGTTTACGCCATTCTTTAATAACAAATTTGCCTCCCATAGCTTTTTGCCAATCCCAAAATAAGGTTTTTTCAGTTTTAGCTACTTGCTTTTGAATATTCATTATTGCCGAAAATGATTTAGGTATATCTTTTTGATTAACCATTGTATCAGGTGGTGTCATTATTAAAATAGCGGCATTGGGTAATGATTTACGAATGAGCCGTATATTATTAATTAAATTTTTTCGGTATGCGTTAAGATCTAAGGTTTCATCAAAACTCTCATTGGTTCCATACTCAAGTATAATTAAATCACTTTTTGATAAAGAAAGTTCTTTAAACCAACTTGGACTCCATTTTTGCCAAATAGCCTGCCTTGCCCCATTTGTGGCAATTGCTGAGACAATAACACCGGGTTGCTGATAACGAGTTAACCAAATACCTCCAAGTTCAACAGTACTTTGTCCAGTTATTTTTATTGGCATTTTAGCAACAACAGATACACTTTGCCAAATATTGGCTTTAGGTGCATAATCAAATTTAATTCTATTATTGTTAATATCATAAAGCCTAAATAAATTAGACGTATTTTTTAGAGGTTTAAAAATTAACTGAACTCGCCAATCTGTATTATAATCTGTTTTAGGTAAAATCTGTAATACCGCATAATTTTGGTTAGGTTTTGCGATAAATCCCCCCATAGGAAAATCTCTATTGCTCAAAGTTCTACTACTTAAAACATCCCAGTTTTTACTTTTCCAAGTCACAGCTGCATGGCTTTGACCTTTTACCGCAATTGGTGTTATCCACCCGATACCAGCATTACCATATTTCTCCTGCATCAATGACCTAAATTCGCCAGTAAAAAAATCAGCAGCGGTATGAGAATCACCAAATTGAGTTATATTAACAACATTATTAACTCTTTTATTGGTCATCAATGATTTCAATCGAGTAGCAAATTGTTTAGCATTTGGGTCTCCGAAATCAATGACTCCAGCGTCCGTAGTTGCTTTACTTTCAGCCACACCATATCCAAACGAAAAAGACATAAAAATAACAGTCAGAAAAGACTTTAAAAACCTATTCACTATGGATATCCTCTAATTTTTTGAAAATTATTTTTTCCATAATGGCCTTTGCCAGAATTTTTTGACCTGAAGGTGTAAAGTGTACACCATCATCAACCCTTACTTTGATTTTCTCTTTATTCGTTTCAATAAAACTATTAAATTTTTCGTATGAACAACCGAGTAATTCATTGGTTGTTAGAAAATGTTGTTGAGTTTTTTTAAGCTCTGACTGATATAATTTATTAAGATAAACCATACCATCATTTAGTTTTTGCTTACGCATACAAGGAGGTGCAAGCCAAAGGACTTGTACACGATGTTTTTGTACATGATCTAAAATACTGACAATACGTAAACGGTACTGTTTTTCCCATAGTTTAGACTTAAATCTTGCATTTGTTGCATAGCCTTTGACAGGAAAATCCCACGGATCATTAGCACCTAAAAAAACGACAAGTAATTTAATTGAAGGATCTTCAGATAATTTATCATCAATCGCTTTTGGCCAATCGAAAGCTTTAGGATAACTAAGTCCAGTGCTGCGTTTGCTTAAATCAATACTTTCAATTTTATATTGTTTGAATAACATTTTTTTAACATAGGGTGCAACACCTTGCATTAAAGAATCACCAGCAAAAAAAACTTTATCATTTTGAGTCAATACAATTGGTGTTGGCTGATCAACTAATGATACATCCTCAAACAAAACCTTTGGTATGTCATTTTGAGCTATCGGCGCAACTTGTGTTTGAATTGTTGTAACCTCTGTAGATGGTTGTTGAACTTTCTCATTAACATTATCTACAACATTGCTAATTGTTTCTTGTTTATTTTCTAACTTACTGTCTGGCTCGATAATTTCTAATTTAGGTAATTCATCTCCTATTGATTGTTCCTCCATAAATAATTTTAGAATATCTTCTTTTGTTTCAAGTTTATTTTCTTTTGATTCTGATAGAGTTTCTTCAATAGTCTCTACCGACTTAGTAGATTCATCAGATTCATCAGATTGATCAGAAATCATTTTTTTAGAAGAGACTAAGTCATCTTGAGATGTGGTAATTTCTTTAGCTGTTTCTTTTTCGAACTCTTCAGAGGAGGTATCTTGAGTAAGCGTATTGGAATCCAATAGGTGTGAATGATAAGTTTGTTGCCAATAAATTAGTATTGATTTGTAATAAATTGACATCAATACAAGCGCTGTCAAAAGTAGAATCAAACAAATATACCGAGCGGATAAATTACTTCTAACAATTTCGGAAATAACATTATTTTTGACAAATTTTCTTGAACGCTTGAAAACGCCTTTATTCAATGCATTAGGGCATTGCCATTTCAGATTTAAATAGATTTTTTTCTTATTTTTCGAAAACGATTTTTTATAGTCCATAATAAGTTATCATCATAATCAAAAGTTAGCATAGATAAAGTTTGGCACACCTGAAGGTGCAATATATATAGTCAACCACAATACTGATATAAAAATGATAGGTAAATAATGTTGATTTATTTTACTTATCAGTAAAGTAAACCAATCTGGAATATTTTTTAAAATCGGATAAATAAAAAATACTACACAGATATTTAAAAAAATTACCGTATATTTTGGTTCAATTAAAAAGTTGTGTGTTAATGCAGTTAAATAATCCAATGCATCAGGTAAGCTTTCACAATTAAAAAATAACCAGGCAAAACACACGTAATGCCAAGTTAGAAACCTGGCTAATGTAGGTGAGCGCTCAGTTATCCAGCCACGGCCAAAATAACGATCACAAATATTAAGCACCATGATACCAACTCCGTGACATGCTCCCCAAATAATAAAATTAATTCCAGCCCCATGCCATAAACCCGATAACAACATAGCTAACATCACGTTAACTTGTGTACGAATAAATCCTTTGCGATTGCCGCCAAGAGGAATGTAAATATAATCACGAATCCAATGCGATAAACTAATATGCCAGCGACTCCAAAATTCCCGTAAATTACAGGCTAAATAAGGAAAGTTAAAATTATTTGGTAAACGGAAACCTAATAAAAAAGCCATACCGGTAACTAAATCAGTATAGCCTGAAAAATTTAAATAAATTTGAATTGCATAACCATAAAGCCCAACTAACAAATCAATAACACTAAATTCTAAAGGATTTGCAAAAATTGGTGTAACCCAGTTTTCACTTATAATTCCACCCAAACAATAAACCTTAATTACAGATAAAATAATTAAAGTAAATGCTCTAAAAGGATGTAAAATCTTGCGAGGATGGCGAGTGGTTATTTGAGGTAGAAAGTCTTTAGCACGATTAACTGGACCAGCAATTACACTCGGAAAAAAAGATAAAAAAAGTGCAAAATCCCAAAATTTGGCTACAGGTAATTCACTTTTTTTTACTGAAACGATATAGCTAACTGAATGAAGAGTATAAAATGAAATGCCAATAGGAATAAGTACTGTTACAACCGGTAGCGCTATTGGTAAATGAAAGAAATTAAATAAAGCCTGCAATTCGTACCGGAAGAAGTCAAAATATTTAAACAGCGACAAATTCGCTATTGATAGGCATAATGCCCATATTAACCACCTATTGTCATTTTGATCTGATGCAGCAATCCTAATTGAGAAAAAATAAATTACACAGGTATAAATAAAAAGAATGAGTGCAAACTGCAAGCTAAAACTCGCCACAATAAGATAGCTTGAGACTAAAAGTAATTTATTTTGTAATCTAGGAAAAAAACGATACCGCCAATATAATGCAAAAAAAACGATAAAGATTAATCCAAATTCAATAGATAAATAACTCACTGCATTCCTTTTTATAAAACATATATCGAACCTGAAAAGTTCTTTCAAAAATATATTAACGTCTTAATCACTAATCATCTCAGACTGAGCTAACATATTATAAATAATTAACTCTTTATTCAGGCCTGTTACAGACAATAATAAACGTCTAGCCTGCAACCATAATTCATAGAGTGCAGAAATTTTTTCATTACTTTTAGTTGCTAATAATCTTACTAATGGCACCTGATCACGATTAACAATAAAACGACCAGCTTTTTGTTTCGCTTTTAATGCATCGCTTAATAAAGCGCAAAACCAAATGATACATTCGATAAATTCTTCATTATCGAATGTTTTTGCCAGTTGCCAATAATCATTATGGGATACAACGCGTAATAAATGGTCACAAAATGCTTTTCTTTGCTGCCACTTTTCTGGTTTTAATAAAGCAAGTGCTGCTAGTGGCGCATTTTCGCTCAATAACAGTGCAGAGGCAAGCTCATTATTGCTACTTTGCTGACTATGTTTCTTTTTTAACCATTCAATGGATTGTTCCAATTTAGGAACGGATAAAAAATAAGAAAAACAACGACTATGAATTGTTGGTAATAGATGGCTATTATGCTCATCACTTAAAATAAAATAGGTATTTTCTGATGGCTCTTCTAATGTTTTGAGTAATGCATTAGCTGCGGCTTCCGTCATTAAAGCTGCATGCTTAATCCAAATGACTTTATTGCCGCCTTGTTGTGATTTTTCGTACACTTTAGTAGTAATATTTCGTATTTGATCAATACCAATAGATTGCTTACCTTGTTCATGAGTTATGATGTAAAAATCTGGATGATGATGAGACATAAACAACTTACAACTATGACAATTTAAACAGGGTTCTAAATTCTGTGCAGACAAACACAATAAACGATTGGCCACCATCATAATGAAGTCATCTTCACCACTTCCTTGCACATAGTTAATCAATAACGCATGATGAGTTCTTTTATGTATAATTCCTTCAGCAAATTGTTGATAAGGAGATATAAGCCAAGGATAATCATTTAAAATCATACATTAGCAACCTGTTTTGTTAACCATTTTGTTAAGATAAGTTCAATTTGCCTTGTTACTTGATCGATTGATTTAGATGCATCAACGATAAAAATGGTTTCATCTTGATTTGCCAGTTCTAAATAACGTTGACGGATTCGCTCAAAAAAGGGGAGGGATTGCTGTTCAATACGATCAAGTTCTCCTCTTGCCCTAGCTCGCATTAAGCCAATTTGTGGTTCAATATCTAAATATAAAGTTAGATCAGGTTTAAAGTTACCTAAAACTTGCTCTTTCAATGTGGTAATAAAAATTTTATCTAACTGACGACCACCACCTTGATAAGCTTGAGTTGATAAATCATGCCTATCACCAATAACCCATTTCCCCGCATTCAGTGACGGCTTGATTACATTATCAATCAATTGAATACGAGCAGCATATAACATTAGCAATTCCGCTTTATCGGTCAAAGGTTCATCATCTAAACCATTTTTAATAAGCTTGCGTAATGCTTCAGCAATTGGTGTACCACCAGGCTCACGAGTAAATTGTAAATCGCAAATATGATATTGAGTTAAAATACGAGCAACGGTATTGATTGCAGTCGTTTTACCCGCACCTTCAAGACCTTCAATGACAATAAATTTGCCTGTCATACTAAATTCCTAAACTATTTATGATGATCATATGTTTAATATCGAGCTATTGTACGCTATTTTTGATTATTATTTTAGTTTAGTTTAGCCACTAACTATTCCCTTCAATTTTCATGTTTTGAAATAAATTTTGTAACTATTTCGGCTTTTTGATAAATATAATTCGCTTATTGATATTCATTAAAAGATAAATACAAATAAGGATCTATATTAGTCAGGAGATAAAGTTGAACTTTATTAAGACTTTCAAAGTGTATACTGTTATCACCTGAAACCGACAACGGGGACTCTCTTGATTTCAATTTCGAAGGTTATCCCTGTGTTTACAGGGAACACAGAATACTTTAAAAAAACAAATAACTGCAAACGGTTTATCCCTGTTTATACAGGGAACAGGCTAAATAGATAATTCTTTGGTTTGGTTTTAGTTTATTAGCAAACCAAAATTCTACAAATTTCTTTAAATGACATGAACATATTGATTTTAAATAAGTAAAAAAGAGACTAAATTTAGTCCAACTAAATCAATCTGAATTATTCTAATAACACCATCAGTTTGGAGGTCGAATCCTTATTCAGGATGCGTTATTCCTGTAGGAACAACTTTATCTCATTGTATAAAAACAGTGATTTGTTACCAACAACAGTAATCTAATAGATCTTGATAGATCGCCAAAGTAAACATCAGTTCTAATTTTAAATAACCTAAATGGCTGAACAGCCCTAATCTAGATAATATATATTCTGAAATAACGACAGACATACTCATTACTAGTGACACTAAATCCAATATAGACGAGAAATTAAGGTTATACAATCTCAAAAGGTAAAATGTCATTAGAGCGTGAAGGAGCTCAATACTACCATAGCGAAATTCACACTAATTTTTACAATTTTTGAATATAAATCATAATGAAATTCTAATTTAACTCTATAAAACAAATTGTTCAATCCTTCGGCTCAAGTTATTTTAGAAAGCACATCCAAACGGTGATTTCACCGCCCAAAACAAATAAAAAATCAGAGATTAAAATTCATTTTACACCCATGTGTGTTATTTTTGTGTATAGCTTTAACATAGTACAAACAATCAAATCACAGAAAAAGATCCTAACTTGATTTATATTGATACATACAACCCCATTAAATATCAATCTATTCATATTAAAGAATATCATTAATGGTTTTTTAAAGAAATTAAATTTAATGGAATCTATTTCATATAATAATAACTATTGATAACGTTTAATTAAAAATAATCCACAACCAAACCCTTTACTTTTACCAATACCTTGATAAAGAGTTTCTAAAAAAAGTTGAGGATCGGTAACCGTTAAAATTCCCTCAAAATCAACACTAGTAAAAGTGATTGGGTTCATACCTGTTCGTTTATGGAGTTGATGTTGTTTTGTTCCGATAACATCGCAGCGAACCTGTTTTTCATTATTTTGAAATAGAGAAAATCCTCGATTTTCACTCTGTTTAATCAACCAATTTAAAGCAGCTTCATTTTGGCGATTTTTTAGATCTAATTCAGATAAATCTTGTTTTTTTGCGAGATATTTTACGTTCATCATTACATCAGATCGTTTGCCTTTTTTAAAAACAACTGGATTGACGCGCAATGAAAAGGCTAACTTCATCCCTAGACTTAATTGTGGGAAATAACGTTTGGTTTCAACAAAGAATAATTCATGATCTGTTATAGGAGCAACTTCTGATAATATATAATACTGGCTAACCTTATTAGTTTGCTCCTCACGAAATAAAAATGTGCGTTTATCTTGATTGGGAAAAAGCTGCCATAACCATTGATGAATTGCATATAAACCAGCATATTGTATTTTCTTTTGCATGACATAAGGAAGCCGATTTAATTTTAAGGTAATTCGAGAAAAATACATCTATTTGCTCCTTTTTAAAAATCCCGAATATTGCAGTCGTGGCTTAAACTGCCAACGAGTACGGTTAATCGGTTGATCTTGACGAAGCTGAATTTTAGTTACTTCCAAATTGTCATAAACCTCCGCATGCTCCCAATAATATTCATCAGCATTACTTTTTAATATATTGCTAATAGCAGAATCAGATTGATGATATTGCTGATAATATCTATCTGCAAAAATAAAGGCATCACTTAACGTTCCTTCAAAAATAGTAGGTGCCAATGGTAACGCCAGTGGTGAGTTTTTTCTTCCTATATATAATGGAAAAACAGGCTGTAATAACGCTTGTTTGATTTGCTCAAGAGTATAAGGTGCTTCTTGGGTTTGAGTTATAATAATTTGATAATAAATATCATTATAATATTCTCGTTGTGAAAGTAAGGTTTCAAGTTCACGTGGATTTCGACGAATCTCATCAAATCGAGTATAAAACGTTTCTTTTTTATTTACTCTTGGCGCTTGTACTGTCTGAAAATCACTAAACCAACTGCTCTTAGCTTTAAATGGACGGATAGCAAAATGGTAATGCTGATTAAACGTATTAAGTTGCTCATCTGTGCGCCGAATGCCTAATGCTGCAGCAATCAACCCCAATAAAGCTGAACGTGAAGGAATCTCATTACTATGGCGAACTTCACCTACAGCAGGTTGCCCCCATGATGTTAATGGTGCATAAATCTGAAAAATAAGATGTTTTATCATATCTATTATCCCTTATTTTTGCATAACAAAATCTAAAGCAGCCGTTAAATTTCCTTCACCTGTTTCACTATTAAGCTTATAACGACTATCAGCGCAAGAACCATAAACTTGATCAAATTTATTGAGTTGTAACTCTAAGCGTGTAATAGCATCGTTTACCATATCCTCGCTACGTATTGGATTAAAATAAGCTACTGCTAAAGAGCGGGGTTGCTGCTTACCTTTTTCTATCAATAAATAGGAAGTATATGCTCGCGATGCAAAACTATTTTGCATACCGGTTGGAGCAACTTTAGCAGCACATTCAATTAATGCTTTTAATGTAGTATCAACTAATGTTTCATCGCCATTTAAGTTTTCCAGCAATAAGTCTCGGCTGATACACACATAAATATAAAATAATGCAGAAGCAAAGCCCCGCTCACCCAAATGTGCAGAACCTGCATCTTGCTCTTTATTATTTAAATCATCAACGGCAGTAAAAAAATCGTCCTCAATAATAACACTGCTAACACCTAAGGCATGAGATACCTGACAAGCAGCTTCAACGTTATATGCAGGACTATCAGCTAACATTCGACCAAATAGTGCAATATCAATACTACTATTTTCTTTACGTAATAATTTTACTTCTGCATCTGTTGGCTCGCGTCGTTCAGTAATGAGTAATTCCACTAATCGTTTAATAGCTTGTTGTTCATTACAACTAATATGCACTAACTGTTCAATTTCAAAATTTGTCAATGGATCTTTTGGTGACTTTTCGTTTTTAAGTTTACCAAATTGCCCAGCAATTTTAATGGCACTATTTTTAGCAATTATATCGTCAACACCTTTATTTTTCATTACTTCGTAAACCCAATCTCTTGCAAACCGACGAGATCGAATACCCATATTGTTACTTAATGATTGATTGAAACAATCCGAGGTACGCCATGCTCTTTTTAAACTTTGCGAAGAAATACGTAAACGATCACTATTACCCATTTTGGCAGTTTTAGGGCGGCCTAAATCATCACGATTTAAATTAGAAGGCGCATAAGCAGTTAATAGATGTAATTGAATAAATGTTGTCATAATCGTTATTCCTTAGATGATTTTTTAGTCGAATAGTACTCCATTGCCCAACGAACAGATAGGCGTCGAAAAGGATTAATATCAGGTGACAAATTCTGCAAACGATCATGCCACTCTTGTACCCATAAAAAGATACCATCAGCAAGTGAAAAAAGATTGATACCATTATCTCCACGAGATTTGACGGCACGAATTAATCGTCGGCAAAATTCTTCAGGTGTGCTACTGGCTTGCAATTGTTCAAAACGTAGAGGAGATAAAGTATTATGTTGCCCTCCCCTTGTTTTTTCACCTAATTGTTCAGCAAATGATTTTTTGTCATTACTTTCACTTACAAAAGCAGCAACAGCAACAAATATTGCTAGTGCTTCTTGATGGATAGATGTTGATCTTAATCCCTGCTCCTCACTAAATAACGCATCAGCTAAAATAAAATAACCGGTTTGTAATATTACCCCATAAGGTAATGATGTACGCCGGAGTTCAGCTTTTAACTGACGCCCATTATAAGAAGCTCCATTAAAACGACTTGATCTTTGTTGTAACACTGAAAACCATTCATCAATGCATCTTTTATGGCTTTCATTTAATATGATTGTCCTTTTAATTAAATTGTTTGACATACTTTTTTTCATCCCTTACATATAATTATAATTAGTATTTTATATTTTTTTAAAACGCTTAAGTTTATTGAAATCTGTCAATAATTTCTCCCTTGCTGTTATTTTTTGGGATAAAACTGATTGTTCATCTGAATAAGCAAATGCAGTTTTATCATAGGTTTGTGTAATATAATTTAATAAAGTATTAGCCCAATCAGCTAACAAATCTAATCGCCCGTTTGGATTATTTTTTTGAACGATAAGTTGATTAACTAATTGATAGAAATACGGTTCAGTATCTTTCCAGAAAGCATGATTAACAACATTGGATTGTTTATTAATAGTTTCCATAGCCTTACGTAGAATTAGTAAAGTTTCTTTACTCAATTCTAATGCTAATGAAATAAGATTTTCTAAATCATTATCCGGCTCATTTAACGCAGGGATAACAGGGAATGTGTGTTCATACCAACAACGCGCTTTCATGTTGTCAAAATCATATCCAAAGCACCACAATCTGCATTTATCCTTACCTTTTAATCTTCGTTCATCGTTGACAAAGATAATTTTAGCAGCTACAACGTTTTCGTAATTGGTTACCATACCTAACCAATCACGGTAAATTAATCCACCCGGTTGACCTTTAATCGCTAAAAGCGCTCCTGTTTTAATATCAACTCGATATGGTGTTAAAGGATGACGCCAGTTTTGATATTGAATTCCGTAATTCTTAGTTTGATAATGAGTTATTAATTGTGTCGACGTTTCGCCGCACAAATCACATTCACCTTGTTTAACATGATTAAAATCAAGTTCAATTCGGCGTGGCATTCCCCAAAAGGCTTGACAATAGTTTGCTTGCTCAGGAAATACACTTAAATTTTTTGGCGGTTCACTAGTTATTGTTTTGTTTAACCACGGAAAGACAGTTTCATCATAATGTGTAGGTTTTTCGTCATCACTGAGTGGCATCACATTTAACCACAACTTTTTCCATAATGGTGCCGCTTGATTCAATTCTGGCATTAACAAAGTTGTTATTGGTCCTCCACCTCGTAAACTGACTCGATGTCCTTGACCTCCTGATGGAGCATTAGTCTGTAAGGTAAATAACGCTATTGCAGCACAGTGTGGGCATATCGCTTTGACGAAATCACGCTTAATAAAGTGATCAGTATTCTTTTTTAATGCATTTTCACCAGGACCTTCTACTAATAAACCTGATATAGGCAAATAGTTAGTATTTAATTTATTAAAATCTTGCATAAAAGCTGGCTTAGTTGCACCAAATTGCATTGCTGTTTGAACTTGCGAAAAAGCTTTATTAAGTTCTGATTGCAAAATACCATTATCCCAATATTCAAACCACTCTTCATGATCATATGGCGAGAAAGTCGTTTGCAATAAACCAATAAGAAATTGATAACCAGCACCTTGAAAATCAGGTCGAAAATAGGCGAGATCGAAAATTGTTTCATCAGAAATTTGGCAAGGATTAATTTTACTAATATGACCATCGAAATGAATAACTGGAATCCATTTTTCGTCTAATAAAGATAAAGAAGACAAATTATACTCCTTAATTTCATCTATAATCAGCATGTTAACCTTATTCCGATTATCGGCTTTGAATTAAACTATATAATCATTTTTGAACTTATTTTCTAACCTAAAATTAAAAAGATAAGACTGAAATTCTTTTTTGTCAATTGTTTGCTTTATTTAATAGTGCCAAACTTTAATACGGAAAGAGTTTATTAGCTATTTATGTAATTCATTATCATGTTGCACAATGATTTGATCTCGATAACAAAATAAAGAGAAAAAATAAACTCTATAATTGGTTTTACTCCACTATCGTGGATTTTTTAATCAAAGACGATTCATCTAAACAGAATTTTATAATTTTTTCCATTAAATAATTGATAGAATGCGATCTCTATTTAATTTTTTTATAAACTATAGAGTAACCGTTTTTTACATTATTGACTACATATCATTGATGATGCTCATAATACTAGGGATAGGTTAAGGTTAAGCTAAAGCTTATATTATTACAGCCAAAAATTAGCGACATAAATCAGGTTTGCCTTTATAATTGGGAAGTTAAAGTTAACCATGATAAGTATTCTTCATTAAATGAGTTTAAAGGTGATATTGAGAGATTTATGAATCCAAAACAACACAATAGCTATCCCAGCAACGATAAACAAGAAAACGTTAATCATATTGATGTAGTTCAATTTAAGATAAAGCACCCTTTAATAATTGCTATTATGCATAAATTAATTCCCTTTGCGATGCTTTGGGGCAGTTTAGTATTAATGTATGGCGTAATTTGCATGTATACCAATAGTATGGGACAAGATGAGTTTTATCGTTTTATCTTTTTTTTACGTAGCCCTTTTGTAGTTGTACTAAATTGCATTGTATTATTGATTGCTATTTTTCATTCAATCAGTTGGTTTAATTTAATACCTAAAGTTATTTTTTCAACAAGATCGAATAAAACAGCACAGGATTATTTATTCACTGCCGGCTTATGGTTGGTTACAATCGCTATTTCAATTTACTTAGTGTTATTTGTTTCAAAATAAACGGTATTTATACAATGAAAAATCAAGAAATTCAAACTACACACAAAAAAGGAAAACTTGAGAAAGGATTATTTATTTTAGGCGGTACATGGACTGCTGTCTTTTTACCCGTCATCATAATAATAATTGCGTTCATTATTCCTTTTAGCGATGCAACAACTCGTTCTTACATACTTAAAGTAACAAATACCGAAACGGGTAAATTATTTTTATTTTTCATGATTTCATTGCCAATTTGGTGCGCATTACACAAGATTATTGTGATTTTACACCATCATAAAATCTACCCAAAACGGGAAAAGATACTTACCGTTGCTCTAGCTCTTGCCTGGACTATCCATGCCATTTATATTTTGTTTGTTCGAATGTAAATAATAAGATATTTAGATATGATTCATAGCCAAAAAGCGTTATCCGGTTGGATAACGCTGATTAATGTTAAAAATTAGTAATACGTCATTTCTCTAACAATATTCGTTTGTTTATTTTTTTGATCTTCTCTTATTTTTGTTGCAGTAAGCCAATTATTTTTGTCATTAAAGGTTAAAAATTGAGTAGTGGAGTTCACTGAATTTTTACTTGCCGATAAATAAGTTGATTGTATTGCTGTTAAGCGATGATTATTATCGTATTGATATAAAAAGTTACTTTCATTTTGGGTATTGTTACTAAACTGATATGACACATTAGCTAATTGCTGTTTTTGATAATTAAATGTATAAGATGATGCACCATTTTGATCAACACCGGTAAATTTACCTTGTTCATCCACTCCTTTAAGCTTCCACTGCACCTGTTTGCTGATCAGACAATTATTAATATCATATTCATAACTATCCGTTTCAATGAAGATAAAGTCTAAAGCCTCTTTCGCTTGTTGCGACTCAACTATTTTACCTTGACTGTCGGTTTTAAATTGAATGATACTGCTTGTTTTATCGTCCAAATCTTCAATAAAATTTTCCCAACCAACGGTTGTTTTTTGCAAATATTCTGAATAAACACGTTTATTCTCATCCGTGAATAAAACATATTGGCTTTGAGTAATTAATCCATTTTGATCATAATTGAGTGTATGCTTAGCCGTTAACTCATTATGATTATTCATTCTTGTTGTTGATGTTCTAACTTCTTGTTTAATACCATGGGCTGGTAAATCAATAAAATCCAAAATTTGAAAAATATAATTATTGGCTTGAACCCTATTTTGAGTGGAATCATCACCACAACTTAAAGCCATTACAGTTGGTGAAAGTAACAACAGACAGAGTGTTATTGAACACGGTAATATTTGTTTTTGCATGACTAACCTATTAAAAAGTGATAAATATTTATCCATTGGTAATAGTAACCTAACTTCAACTATTACTTTATATACAGCTATTTTTTGCGCATTAATAAAGCATTTTCCCAATCGACTTTTTTTTCTTGTTTTTGATTACGTGAACGATCATTTTTTGGATCACTCTTATCTACTTTTTCAGCTTTATCGGCATGAATTAAGGTTTTACTTCCTCTACGAGGGGGTTTATCTAAAAATGACAGTAATGCTTTGGTATATTCATGTTCGCAAGAATAAAAAATCTTATCTCGTGAACCTTGCTCGACAATTTGAGCATCCTTCATAACAATTACTTGATGACATATTGAATAAATTAACGCTAAATCATGACTAATAAAGAGATAACTGAGCTGATGCTTTTTTTGTAAATATTTCAGTAAATCAATAATTTGCTTTTGAGTGGTGTGATCTAAAGATGAAGTTGGTTCATCTAATATCAATAATTCTGGTTGTAAAATTAGTACTCGAGCGATAGCAATACGTTGACGTTGCCCTCCAGACAATTCGGTTGGATAACGAAAACGTAAATCAGGATCGAGACCGACCTCTTGCATAATACCAATTACCGCTTTTTTACGTTCACCTTGACTCAGTTTTTTATGAGTAATTAAACCCTCGATAATAATTTGCTCAACGTTAAAACGAGGATTGAGTGACGAAAACGGATCTTGAAAAACGACTTGAATTCGACTTCTAAATGGTAATAGCTTTCTGCCTGTTAAATTTTGTATGGGGTAGCTATCAAATAAGATTTCACCTTGAGATTTAATCAATCTTAAAATAGCCAATGCTGTAGTGCTTTTTCCTGAGCCCGATTCCCCGACAAGACCAACAGTTTCACCTTGATGTACTGTCAAACCAACATTATCAACAATTCTTTTTTGTTCATGACTAAAAAGCCTTTTTTTAGTTATTACATCCACATTAAGATGGTTAACGCTAAGCAATATTCCTGGAGTTTGAGGTAAAAGAACTGGATCACCACTTGGTTCTGAATTTAGTAATGTTTGAGTATATTCGTGTTCAGAACATAAAAAAATACGTTGCTTACTGTTATATTCTACAATTCTACCTTTTTGCATAACGGCCACTTTATCAGCTAACTTTTTGACCATACCAAGATTATGCGAGATAAATAACATACTCATATTCAATTCATTTTTAAGCTCTTTAAGCAATTGAATAATCTGTGCTTGTACGGATACATCTAAAGCGGTAGTTGGTTCATCAGCAATCAATAATTTAGGATGGGTTAGAATTGCCATGGCAATCATAACCCGCTGTCGTTCTCCACCAGATAGCTGATGGGGAAAAGCAGATAATTTACTTTTTGGTTCTTTAATTCCAACACGATCAAGATATTGCAAAATTTCGCTACGAGCAGCATTAAGACGCATACCGCGATGCAATGATAGTACTTCATAAAGTTGTCTTTCAACTGTATGTAATGGATTAAGCGACACCATAGGCTCTTGAAAAATCATACTAATTTGATTGCCGCGAATTTTACGAAGCTCTTTATCGGGTGCATGAAGCAAAGATTGCCCCTCAAACAAAATATCACCCGTTGGATAACTTACCTGCTCTTTACGTAATAAACGTAAAATAGATAATGCAGTCACACTTTTACCTGAACCTGATTCACCAACCAATGCAAGTGTTTCTTGTTCATTAATATTAAAACTCACATTGCTTACAACACGCAATTGTGATTGTGTATCACGTTTGAAAGCAATACTTAGATCCTCAACAGATAATAAAGTAGTACTCATTGATACACTCCCTTGTTTGGATCAAAAGCATCTCTGATTGCTTCACCAATAAAAATTAGCAAAGATAGCAAAGTTGCAATAATTAAAAAAGAGCTAATACCAAGCCAAGGCGCTTGCAAATTATTTTTACCTTGTAGCAACAAACGACCAAGAGAAGGTGAATCAATCGGTAAACCAAAACCTAAAAAATCTAAAGAAGTTAATGTAGTAATTGAACCACATAAAATAAAAGGTAAAAAAGTTAATGTTGCAACCAATGCATTAGGTAAAATATGACGAAACATAATTTTGCTGTCAGCAACCCCCATTGCTTTGGCTGCGCGGATATAATCAAAATTACGAGTACGCAAAAATTCAGTACGCACAATACCTGATAAAGCCATCCAACCAAATAACACTGTTATCCCTAGTAACCACCAAAAATCAAGAGGTAAAATACTCGCCAATAAAATAATCACAAAAAGCTCTGGTAATCCACACCAAATTTCGATAAAACGTTGCCCAATCAAATCGACTTTACCACCGTAATAACCTTGAATCGCGCCGATGATAACGGAAATAATTGTGGTAAATAGTGTTAATAAAATGGCAAAAAACATCGAAATACGAAAACCATATAATATATTTGCCAACACATCAAACCCAGCATCAGTGGTACCTAACCAATGTGTGTTAGAGGGTGATGTAGGAAAGGTACTTGGTGTATCATAAATTAACGTATTATAACTATACCGAAATGGTGGCCAAACCATCCAACCATCAGCTTCTATTTTATGCTGCACAACCGGATCTAAAAAGTTAGTTTGCGTATCAAATTGTCCACCGAATTTACTTTCAGGATAGAAATGAAAAATAGGATAATAAAAACTATCCTGATATTTAATAACAATCGGCTTATCGTTTGCAATAAAATCAGCAAAGAGGCTAATCACAAAAAAGATCAAAAACAACCAAAGTGAAAAATATCCACGCCGATTATGTTTAAACCGTTGCCAACGTTGCTGATTAATAGAGTAATTGCAGGTCATTAATTGCGTGCCTCAAAGTCAATGCGTGGATCGATCACCATATAGGACAAATCAGATAATAACTTAGTAATCAGTCCAACTAATGTAAAAATATACAGCGAACCAAAAATAACAGGGTAATCTCGTTGAATAATCGCTTCATAACCCAATAGACCAAGACCATTGAGTGAAAATATTATTTCAATAAGTAACGAGCCGGTAAATAAGATGCCAACAAAAGCAGCCGGAAAGCCCGATACAATTAGTAAAGTCGCATTACGAAACACATGATTATAAAGGATCTGCTTTTCAGTTAAACCTTTGGCTCTCGCAGTAATTACATATTGTTTACGGATTTCATCTAAAAAAGAATTTTTGGTTAGCATAGTGAGAGAAGCAAATCCACTGATCACCATAGCAATAGTCGGTAAACAAATATGCCATGCGTAATCTTTTACCTTACCCCAAAAATCAAGCTGTTCAAAATGATTGGAAATTAATCCACGCAATGGGAAAATATCCCAATAACTGCCACCTGCAAACAGCACAATGAGTAATACCGCCAATAAAAAAGCGGGTATTGCATAACCAATAGTGATTAACGTACTTGACCAGAAATCAAACATTGATCCATCTTTAACCGCCTTACGGATCCCTAAAGGAATTGAAATAAGATAAATAATTAGGGTACTCCAGAGCCCTAATGAAATCGAAACAGGCAAACTTTTAGTAATTAAACCAATTACCGATTCACTTTTAAAAAAGCTATCACCAAAATCAAACATGACATATTTTTTTAATGTTTCAAAATAACGTTCCACTATTGGTTTATCAAAACCGTACTGTTTTTCGATCATAACAACAATTTGTGGATCAAGACCACGCGATCCTCGATAATTTGACTCATTTTTATATTGTTGCAATTTTACTGCATTATTATCGATTCCCGGCAAAATTGCTTGTACTGCCTCCGGACCATTTTCAATCATGGCTAATGCTTGATCAACCGGACCACCTGGTGCGACTTGGACGATAAAAAAGTTAATCGTTAAAATTACAAACAGCGTGGGAATAATGAGTAATAATCGTCGAGCAAGATAATTAAGCATATTAATGTTTCCGATTTTTAGTCAAGCTATTTGCTTTATCTGCATCATACCACCAACTATCGATACCAATAGCGTAAGCGGGATGAACAGCTGGCTGTCCAAATTTGTTCCAATATGCATAATAAGTATTGCTGTTATACCACATTGGAATCATGGGATATTCATGAGTTAAGATGCGATCAAGTGCGCGCCCAAGAGGAATCAGTTCTGATTCATTCTCTAAGTTTCGAGTAATTTCAGCGATAATTCCGTCAATTGCTTGGTTATGTAATCCTGAAGCATTCCATGATGAATTAAGATATTCACTTCCCCAAAGGATCATTAAGTCTGATGAGGGATAATTTTTAGCGCCATAATTACGTGGCATCATATCATAATCACGCTCACGCAAACGACGTGTAAACTGAGCATAATCAAGTGACACTATTTTCATGGTGATACCTAAACGAGCTAAGTTTTTCTGAAAAGGTGTCGCATATTTAACATCATCTCCGAGATATGTAACTAGTTCAAATTCAAAAGGTTGATTGGTTTTGGCATTAACTAATTTACCTCCTTTAATTATCCATCCTGCTTGTTTAAGTAGATCTGTCGCTTTTAATAAATTATCACGATTAAATCCAAAACCATCACTTTTAGAGATATAAAAAGCATTATCGAACGACTGTTCAGGGATAATATCTTTATACTGATTAAGCCATTTTAATTCTTGATCACTTGGAGTACCTATCGCAGCATAAATAGTATTTTCAAAAAAACTGTAAGGTCTTTTGTAGCTATCGTAATAAAAAGCATGATTTAACCATTGAAAATCAAATGCTAAAGTGATCGCTTCACGAACTTTGACATCATTAAACAAATCTTTTTTCAGATTAAAAGCTAACCACTTGGTATCTACAGCAGTTTGAATTGGTTTTTCTTGTTTGATAATATCATTTGAATCAAAATATTGGCCTTGATATTGAGTAAACCAATTTTTGGGCTGCCCCTCACCACGGAGATCATATTCACCTGCTTTAAATGCTTCTAACGAAATACTACTATCCATATAGTATTCAATGCGTTTTTCATCAAAATTATTCATCCCTTTATTAATAGGTAAATTGCTTGCCCAATAGTTAGGATTGCGTTGATAAACCACATAATGTCCCATTTTATAATCGCTGATAAAATAAGGACCACTACCAACTGGTGGGGTAGTAATTGGCTCAGAAAAATTGTGATTTTGCCAAAAATGTTGTGGTATAACAGGCATATTGCCAACAAAGGATAATAATTTTTCCCTATTTGATTCAGGTAAATCGATACGCACATGGTAGTCATCGAGTGCTTTAACAGTAATATTTTGATTATATAAACGATATTGTGGAACGCCTTCTGTCATAAATTTATGAAAAGTAAATTCAACATCATGTGCAGTGATCGGTTTTCCATCTTGAAAACGGGCATTAGGATTAATGGTAACTTCAGCCCAACGATAATTATCAGAATAAGTAACGGATGTCGCAATTAGCGGATAAAAACTTGTAATATCATCCGCTAAATTCGTAAAAAGGGTATCATATAATGATCCAGAATTTTTTTCGGGTGCGCCTCGACTAGCATAACGATTGAAATTATCAAAAGTACCTAATTCGGCGAGTTTAATCGTTCCGCCTTTGGGTGCTTTTGGATTTGCATAATCAAGATGATCAAATTCATCAGGATATTTAGGCTTACCTAACAAAGAAAAAATAGTTTTATGATAGATTTTTTCAGTAATTTGAACAGGTCCTACGAGAGTAGCCTCATCATTTATTATTGTTTGGCTTGGCAAAACAGTATCAGCTTTCACCTCTATTGAAGTTGGCGATTGTGCTGGCGGATTTTCTTGAGCATTAACCGTCATAGAACAAATAGTTAACCCACTTATACAGCTTGTGATAAGTAGTGTATTCATTTTTTGTTTGAATTGGTTAATCATCCTAATGTCATTCCTGTTTAATCACTGGTATAAATATTGGTGAGTACCATTGAAATTATTGTCATCATGATTCAAAACATTTTCCCACCTATAATAGTTCATCTATTTTGCCAAACTTCAACTAAATGAGCAAAACCTAATTAATAAACTCAAAAATAAATACTAGAGTTAACATTAAAACAGATATTACATTTATTAATACTGTCTTTATGAGTCGATAAATATAGGATTTAATTAACTTACTCTTTTATAAAACTAACCTTTATGTAAATAAATTTCAGGTAAATATAACGTTTGAGTTCACATTTAAAATTATTCTCTGTATTTTTACATTCAACCGATTATAGTATTAATAGAGTAAATTATAAGCTTTGTAAGCTTTAGAAGAGAAAGCGTTTAGTAAATAACTTAACAAAACAAATAACGACGAAAATCGATTTACTTGCATAATACCTATTTAATGTAACAATAGAGTATATAATAAAATTAATTATATAAAATTATTGGTTTTTTATTTATGTCTTATAGCTCAGGTATCCAATAAAGAAGGATAAATTAATCTATCGACAATTAAAAAAGGACAATGATTATGATGGCAGAATCTTTTTATCAATATTGGGGAAAATGTCGACAAAATAACGATAATCATACCTATCATTTGCTTGTGTATCATAATTTGGATGTAGCGGCATGCGGTTATCATATCGTCAAACATAATTATTTAAATTCTTTTGAATTATTTGAACAAATAGGTTTTTCCTCAAAAGATAAAGAACAAGCTGCCCTTTGGTTTGCTTATTTTTTAGCTTGGCATGATATTGGTAAATTTGCTAATGGATTTCAAAAACTATTTAAGCACAATAACCCACAACTGGTTTCTGCTGATCCCTCAAAAAGGTATTTTTCTAAACATGACTCGCTTGGTTATTGGTTATGGCGAGAATCCTTATTATTTAATCCAGAAATACAATTGGAGAAATATAATCGAAAAATTGAGAACTTATATGATATTTGGTTGTTAATTATGACTGGGCACCATGGGAAGCCACCTGAACTAAATATTAAAGGTAATTTATCATTTAATCAGAAAGATAAAAAAAGCGCATCCGATTATATTCAAACAATTAACCAACTTTTTACTCAAGATAACAAATTACAACCTTATCCAAAATTTTTTTTCAATAAAGCTCATCAAGAAAAACTGAAACAAATAAGTTGGTTGATTGCTGCTTTAGCCGTTATCAGCGATTGTTTAGGATCAAATGAACAATTATTTTCATTCATTTGGCAAGTGATGCCATTAACTGAATATTGGCAAAATCATGCAATCATTCAAGCTGAAAAGGCCATAACAACTTTACCCAAATCATCTCCTGTTGCTCCTTTTAAAAATGTGAAAAGTTTATTTCCTTTTATTGAAAAACCAACGCCATTGCAAGCGCATGCATTAACCTGTCAATTATCTAAAAAAGGCCCTGAATTATTTATTATGGAAGATGTTACTGGATCGGGAAAAACCGAAGCATCAATGATATTAGCAAGTAGATTAATGTCAGATCAAAAGGCAAAAGGAATATATATCGGTCTACCAACTATGGCAACAGCTAATGCTATTTATCAACGCACAGCAAATGTCTACGAGCAATTATACCAAGTAGGCAGTCACCCATCATTAGTGTTAGCACATGGTGCTAGCTATATGAATCCAAATTTTACGCAATCAATTTTAACGAAAGATGGCATCATTCAACAAAAATATCCTAAAGAAGAACAATTTATCAGCGCTGAATGTAAAGAATGGTTTGTCGATACACGCAAAAAAGCCTTATTGGCAGAAGTTGGCGTAGGTACATTAGATCAGGCTTTAATGGCTATTATGCCATTTAAACATCAGTCATTACGTTTATTAGGTTTGCGGCATAAATTACTTATATTAGACGAGGTTCATGCTTATGACAGCTATATGGTAAAACTATTAGAGGCATTACTTCATTATCACGCTTTACAAGGTGGTTGCGCCATTATTTTAACTGCCACATTACCGGACTTTTTACGTGAAAAGTTACTCAATGCATTTTATAAAGGATTAACTAATAGCCAACAAGACTTATCTTTAAAACAGCCATTACCGTTTCCACTTATAACTCAACTTAATTATCATGGCTTAACTGTACAACCAATAGATACCAGAGAAGACGTGAAACGTGAAGTTAAAATAGACTGGATTACCGATGTTCAAGCAGGGATAAATCAAATTCAACAAGCAATAGAAAAAGGTAAGATTATTTGTTGGATAAAAAATAGTGTAGCAGATGCAATTGACTTATATCAACAATTACAACTCACCTTGAATATAGACACCGATCATATTTTACTTTTTCATAGTCGGTTTGCTTTTTGTGATCGATTGGAAATTGAAGAAAAAGCCTTAACATGGGCAGGAAAAATCTCAAATAATGAAATTCGCCAAGCAAAAGTGATCATTGCAACCCAAGTAATAGAACAATCTTTAGATCTTGATTTTGACGAAATGATCAGTGACATCGCGCCTATTGATCTCTTAATACAACGTGCAGGACGTTTACAACGGCATGTGCGAGATAAACATGGTAATATCAAACCTTATAATAAGCATGCGCAAGCCGAGGATGAACGCGATCCTCCAGTGCTTACGGTGTTTGCACCACCTTGGCAAGATGATCCCAAAGGAAATTGGCTCACCAATCCTGCCTTTCACAATACCAGTTATGTATACCCTAATCATGCTTATTTATGGTTAACTCAAAAAATCCTTATTCAGCAAAAGTCTATTAAAATGCCACAAGATGCACGTTTATTGATTGATTCTGTTTATGCTGAAGATATCGTGCTTCCTTCAGGGTTATTAGAAGCTTACTATAAAGAAAAAGGAAATTCGCTGAGTCAATCCGCTATAGCCAAGCAAAGCCTATTAAATTTCAACAATGGTTATAAACGAGATATTAATAGCTATTGGGATAATAGCATCGAATTATCAACCCGATTATCTAAAGATAATATCGATCTATATTTAGCTTATAATGAAGAGGAAAAAATAATTCCTTATAGTATTAATCGTGAATATGCATGGGAACAAAGCCGTGTGACCATCAGCCTATCAAAATGGCAAAGAATAAAAAATAGCATACCACAGCTTGATCCAGTAAAGTTAGAAAAGATTAGAAAAAAATTGCATAGACCACAAGCAATCATCGTTCTACTCGAAAAAGAGAAAGATTCACTATTTTACTCAAAATTATTAGGTTTTTATGCCAACTAATTGTAACAATAAATTGTAAACCATTAAGAAAATAAACTGATTTAAATCATAGATGAAATATTTTAAAACAGAATTAATTAAAAGAAAGGTGAAGAAAGAAAACAGTATAGATGCAGTGGTGACCAATATAAAATATCCTTAAAAAAGGAGCTATCGCTCCTTTTATTTCCAACTTACAATACGTATTGGATTGCCATTTATATCAACAATCGCTGTGACAACATTTTTAGTAATCTTACCGCTATCACCCTTTTTACCGTTAAATGTGGTGATAATTGTGAAAGTATCATCGTTATTTTCGATGTATTTCGTTTCAAGATGTTTATAAGTGCTAACATCTTTCATTTTAAATTTTATGAATTTTTCAAGTTTACGATGAGCACCATTCTCACCAGTAAATTGAGAACGAATTAGATGCTGTCTTTCTAATATGGTTTGTAACTCAGCTTGTTGAGTTTTATATTCCAAATTATCAGGAACAAGTTCTAATAATTTACTATATAAATCAAATTTCTTCTGTATTTCAGATTCAGGAGTAGCATTAAGCTCATTCGACAAATCTGCAATTTGTTTTTGAGTATTGACTTTTGTTAACTCAGTTTGAGCTTGATCTTTCAATTTCAATAATGCTTCGTCTTCTGTAACCTGATATTTACTCGCTAAAGAAATCGCTTCATCATATTTTTCTTCAGTGATTAACTGATTAATTTGTAAAAGAATATTATCTTTATTTGCATTAAACTCAGAAATGAGTATTTGTTTTTCTTTTTCCATCTGATTGTCGCTGCCAATTAATGAAGATTGAGTAAAAAACCAAAACGCACCAACAATCAAGCAACCACCCAAAAACCAAGCTAAAACACGCTGCCATGTTTTCATAAAAATCCTTAATCCTTTGACTACTAAAAGATTGCCTACTTTACAACAATTTAATTATTTAACAAATACTCTTTTTATAAAAATTTTATCATAACTTTATATAAAAATAACATTTATAGTTGACTGAAACCAAATAGAACCAAACTTTAAAATAGTAATCCGTTAATAATAACTTTTTGTATAAAATTAATATTTTATCTTTTATCCATATTTAGTTTATCAAAATATGAAGATTATATCTAAATTAGATACGTTGGCAAATGAAATGCATAAGTAAACCAATTATAAATAAAATAGCAACTAATACATAGAGTTAACAATAAAGTTCGTGTTTACTAACTCGAAGTTTAGTGATTGTAGGATAATAAATTAAAACGCATGCGATTCAAATAAGTAAGTTGACCTAACCTGCTGTTTTATTGCCTGTTTGGCTAATTGAGCTTGATGTTGAGTTCCAGAATATTGCTATGAGTATAAAGGCATTGTTTTGTTAAAATCATCTCCTGCTTCTTTATCATCGGGTTGGTAAACAATATTAGATGAGGATTGACTTGTTTCAGTTTGTTTAAATGTTTTAATGATGACAACTATTTAAAATGCTTTAGTTATTGATATTAATAACTGTTTTACCTAAGTTCAATAAAATGTTAAAAACGATCATTTCTGATAATGTCAGTAAATTTACTCAATATGACTCTTTAATTAAATAATTTGAATACTACTGCTGTGGATTAGAAATAATGGTTTAAACCAATCAATAATTTTTTACTTAAACGTATAGTTAACCTCAAACTTTTTTACATTCCACTATTAATTACTTAATAAAATCAGGGGTAATTATTTATTACTGATGACCAAAATGACTATAAATTAAAATTTAAAAAAACAATGATCTATTATGCGCAACTGTCATTATTTAACTAAATCCAAAATATTATTGATGGCTGTTTTGGCTTGATGGCTATTTTTCCAACAAGTTGAGCCTGTTAATAATGCGCCTTTGCTTAGTATTTCATCTAAAGTGGCATGACGTAATTTATCAAAAGAATCAAGTTCCATTTGTTCGAGTCTGTCAATAATTTTGCTACCCACAAATTTTAGTTGTAACAATTGTTGGCGCTCTTTTTCTGAAAAAGCCATATCATTCCTATTTGATTACATTGATATTGATATTAAGTTACATTTAAACTAGTTCGCTTAACTTTTTCCACTTTCTGATTTTGGTTCGAAACGATTTAAACGGTGCCACAGAATTGATATGAAGAAAGCGCGCTACGGTCCAAGATTCAGGGAAAGGTTTAGTCCAATTACGTTTGTCTTTAATAAATAATGTATCATCGTCCAAAGATTCAATCCAATTATTCCAGATAACAAGTTTCTCGTTAAATAATGTAATTAGTTCTTGTAATGAATAATCCTGATAAATCTTATAAAAGTGTTGATATAATGTGCCTAACTGATTCCATTTGTAGCCTTCTGCTGGTAATGTTGGGGTTTGTCCAGCAAGTTCATCATCATCCCAAGACTTAACAAGATCCAACCATCCTAACTGATAAGCAATCATTTGCACAGGAGTACGATCGACACCATGAATTAACTGATCTTTTAGAGATTCTGTTAACGTATCAAATTCTTCAATAAACAATTTAGCGGTTTTGTTTATTTCATTCAATAACTGTTGTTTACTGGTATAAGCCATAGACAGACTATCCTTATTTTGCTTTATTTTTATATTGATTTAATTCTTCATTAATAAAATAACGAATCAAATTAGCATATAACTCTTTAATAATATCGCCATTTAGTCCTAACTCATTGGCCCAAAGTTTTCGTTGCTCAAGCATAGTGTCAAAACGGGATTTGGCTTGCACGTCACTGGCACTTTTTTTAAATTTACTAGCAGCTTTTACATATTCAAAGCGAGCTGCAAATAGTTTAATAACAGTGTGATCAATCTGATCTATCTCTGAACGAATCTCGTCCATATTAGTACATTGTTTGGCGGTTAACTTAGGATTATATTGCATAATATTTAGCCTGTTAAAAATCAATCAATGACTATCCTAGCATTATGTTGTTTTATATAAAACTATTAATCATAATTTTTAATTTTGAATTATATTCAACTAAAAACAGTCAGAAATTGTTCGATTTTATCTATTTTTATTTCGTTAGGGGAGATTTTAATTATACCTTCACAGCGTTTATGAATTCGTTTGTTTAATTCTTGCTATAAAACGCCCACAATATTTGGGAAATCAGATTAGACGAAAATAATACTCTAATATACAGTTAGATACATTACAGTATAGTAATTTAATGTAAGAACTATTTTTAGATCGTATTAATTCATTAGAAGTTTTTTTCGCGCTGGCAGTAATGAAAGCTCAGGATAACTACTGAAGCTAATTAATGCCTTCTCTTTTTTGCTCTACAAACATGTAAATATAACACGTTGAATTTATTATAATTATTCGATTAAACTAAGAGATACATGCCGTCACTGCCAAATAAAAAACAGTCTCTATCTCTTGATTTGGATTTTTTATTTGTGTACCAGTTAAAAGTAGAATTTTCCATACCATAATAATTATAGATATATTGTTTAGGTACATTATGTACCATACACCTCATAATATGCCTAATCATTTGATTATAAATGTTTATTACCTATCTTTAATAATAAGATTACTCTTCAATAAATGGTTCGTACTTAAATTCAATATTAATTTTTGAACTTTCAAGATCAACAGTAACAATACAACCAGCCCATATAGGTTTTCCGTTGGTTAAATTGTTTTCTAACATATATTTTTTTAGTTCTAGTATTGCATCAAAAAGATCATCTCTAGCTCGCGATACTGGTCTATAGTTTTTTATATTACCTAACGAATTTATATAATTAAAAGTATAAGTACCAACGTCGTTTGTTCCAGTTATCTCTATTCTTGCAATTATTTTTTTACTATCGTCTGGCGCACTAGTAATCAAAATTCCACCAATTTTATTATAAATATCATTATTCATTAATTTCCTCCGTGTGGACGATTATAAAAATCTTTATATATGGTGTCTTTTCCATCAATATAATAAGACACTTCAAATTTATATGGTCTTATACCACTACTATTATAAATAGGCTCAATTTTAACTTTAACCGTTTTTCCTTCTTCTAAGGCTTTTACCCATTTATTTTCCATTTGTTTCCATACACCACGATTAAGGTTGGCATTCATTGGTAGCAGGTTAATCTTTTCGCCAGCTCCATTTAGTAGGGTAGCAATTAAATGACCGCCTTCGTCACCTTCAATGCCTTGTTTACCTGCTTTCAATTGTTGATAAGTATTTCTGTCTAATGCATCAAGCTTAAGAGTCGCTTCACCTTTTTGATTCTACCTAAGTGATCAGTATGATATGTTTTATTACCATCTACAATATATATTGTATTAGACTGAGGATTATTAAGATCTTTATTCCAATTACCTTTACTGCCTGATTCGGTTTCAAGAGTTACAATTTCAAGCTTATAGTGAGCTTTCGTTTTAACGTCTGACACCAGCCATTTGATTCTTGCGTATTTTAATGCTCGTAATGAATGGGCAAAGGGTTCAGCAAGCGCACCTATCAATAATCCTTCTAAAGCATTTTTAAAACGTCCTTCAGCAACGCTATCATCGGGATCAGCTTGTAAATACTCAGTAACAGGATTTTGTAGTTCTTTAAATGATTGAACGAGATTGGATAGCCGTTCTTCGTGAGGAGCAAAAACCTTAAAATCCGTGACACCGCCCGCTATTGTGCTTTGACCTAGCTTACCCATTTTCGATATAGGTTTGATAAACTTGATTGCTTTAGATGCAGGGATAAAACCGATAAGAAATTGGCTTACACCATGGGCAAGTGCGCCAGATGTGGTTTCGGTCTCAGGAACATTGGTCAATTGAATCGGTTTTTTTATTTCGTCGTCAACACCATATTCCATAGCTTGTTTAATTAGGGATGAATCCATGCTAAATCCGCCACAGATTGCGCCGCATCACGAATCCCGCCTAATAATTGTAATGGTACATCGTAATACCATGGACGAGCTTTTTGCTGCTTATCAAAGACGATATCCACATATTTGGCGTTTACCGGCAAGCTAACATAGGCGTAACCACTGCTGTCTAAAGTCCCTTGCTTAAGCATCTTCTGGCTGGCATTATCAAATATCGTAAATGGGTGATTCGCTAAATGATCAACCGTCAATTCAATATAATTATCTTGATTATTATATTTTGTCTTCAGCTCGTACATTTTTACTTCATCAGGGGTTAATTTACGAGGTGTTCGGTTACGATTTGATGTGTTATGTTCGGGTTGTAACATACCTGAATGATGTTCAATAGGCATTTCAAATAAAATAGCGCGTTGTGATTCTATTGCTTCTTTTAGTGCTGCAGAGAGTCTTTTATCGTCTTTATTACAGGTATTAGTCCCATAATATAAACCCAGCTCTTCAAGGGGTGGGTATAAGTTCTTACACTCGTCTTGATGTTTAACGCAATAATGGATAATTTCATCCATTTTACTACTATAATCATAGCGAACAGGTTTTAGCTTACTATATTGTATAAGACTGTTAGTGATTAAAGGATTAGGGCGAAAACTTGAATACTCTTCTTTTTGGTTTTGTAATTCTTGCCACTGCCTTGTAATCATTAATAAATAATATTTCATGATATCTATGATTATTATATGCTGTAACGATAATTTAATTTACTTTATATAATATCGGTTATTAATTATTTTTTTAAATAGCAGATGTGTAACTATATATTTATCGTCTATTACCGTTAATGGCTTCCATTTTTTTGTGGAAGCGAACAATCGTCATTAATTTTGCACAATCTTTTATTCGTTACCGTTCGTTAGATATTTCAGGAGCGTGCTAAGCGGTTAGCTGCCTTTTATGATATTAAATAGGTATCCATTTACTTGCTTAAACGCCTACTTTTATGATGAATAATTGTTTAAAAACCATGTAATCACAATAATTATATAGCCTTTAGTGTGTCCAAAAACTCATAAAGATAAAAATAATTTATTGAACTATTTACATTAAAATTTTGAGATTATGAGAGAGTTCAGCATAAAGTTTGTGTAAGATGGTTTTATACTTGGAAATATATACTTGCATGTCCACTTGTTAAAAGACTCTTACAAAATAGTGAATTGGTGGAGCCAAGGGGGATCGAACCCCTGACCTCAACGCTGCCAGCGTTGCGCTCTCCCAGCTGAGCTATGGCCCCCAATAGAAAGGGATAAACTGGGGCTAATGATATGCAACTAGAGATTAAGTGTCAATCTATTTGATTTTATTTGTCTGATAATTAATCAAGTGATTTCTGCCACAATCAATGTGGCAGAATATTAGTTTATGGTAATATTGAAGGTTGATCAGCGCCTTCTGCTTCTATTTTTGGAGGCATAAAGTGCTCACGCTTAACGCCTAGTTTAAGGGACATATATGCAGCCACATAAATCGATGAAATTGTACCAAGTACAATACCAACGCCTAATGTTTCTGAGAAACCTTTCAACATAGAACCTCCAAAAATATATAGGATAACAACCACGGCAAGCGTTGTTCCTGATGTCATTAAGGTTCGATGTAGTGTTTGCGTTAACGAGATGTTGATAACATCATAAGGAGATGCCCGGCGTATTTTTCTGAAGTTTTCACGAATTCTATCAAATACCACAATAGTATCATTAAGTGAGTAACCAATAATTGACAACATTGCAGCAATAATAGTTAGATCTAATTCACGTTCAAACAGTGATAGATACCCAGCGGTAATAACTACATCATGCGCTAATGCAACTACCGCTCCAGTACCAAATCGCCATTCGAAACGAAATGCAATATAAATTAGTATACAAACTAATGCTGCACAAATTGCCAATATACCATCTTGGGCCAGTTCTGCACCAACCGTTGGTCCGACAAATTCAATTCGTTTAATTTGTGCATCTGCATCAATTTCTTTATGAACTAAATTAGAAATTTTTGCACCTAATGCATTATCAATTACTGATGATGCACTGCCATCTTCTTGCTTAGCTGAAGGTAATCGAATGATAATATCTTTACTACTACCATAGTATTGAACAACCGGTTCGTGATAACCAGCATGACGTAAACTATTACGTAGATCATCAAGATTAACGTCTTTGTTCACAGTTATTTCAACAGTAGTACCACCTGTAAAATCTTGCCCAAGGTTAAAACCTTTTACAAAAATAATAACAAATGATGCTACCACCAATAACATTGAGATAACAAAAGCTACAAAGCCAAATTTTAAAAAGTCGAGCACTCTGCGGCCATGATTCAATTCTCTTACATCATGATTTTCATTTTTATTAACAATCACAATAAACCTCTAAATTGATAACTTAGTAACACGGCGACCACCATAAATAAGATTGGCTAATGCACGAGTACCTACAATCGATGTAAACATTGATGTTATGATACCTATACCTAATGTTATAGCAAAACCTTTGATTGATCCTGTACCAACAGCATAAAGGATAACCGCAGTAATTAATGTAGTTATGTTAGCATCAAATATACTGCTCCAGGCTCCTGCATATCCTTCATTAATTGCATGTTGTACGCCACGACCATTGCTGAGTTCTTCTTTTATTCGCTCATTAATTAGAACATTTGCATCAACCGCCATACCGACTGTTAATACTATTCCAGCAATACCTGGCATACTTAATGTGGCTCCAGGTAATAAGGACATTATTCCAACAATTAGAATGAGATTAGCAACTAGTGCAAGGCTTGCAAATACACCAAACAAACGATACATGACCAACATAAAGATTACAGAAACTAATAATCCCCATACGCAAGATTCTAAACCTTGTGTAATGTTCTCTTGTCCCATTGATGGTCCAACTGTACGTTCTTCAATTATCTGAATTGGTGCAATCAATGCCCCTGCTCTTAAGAGTAGTGATAAGTTTTTAGCTTGATCAATGCTGCTTATACCCGTTACTTGGAATCGTTCACTAAAAATACCCTGAATTGTTGCAACATTAATAACACGTTCTTGTTTTTCAAGAATCGGTTTATCATTTTCATCACGTTTGCCTGTATCTTTATATTCAACAAATAACGTAGCCATTGCTTTATGAATATTTTTTTGAGTGAAGTTTAACATTGCTTTACCGCCTGAATTATCAAGCGTAATGGAAACCTCTGGTTGACCATATTCATTAACTCTAAACGTAGAATCAGTAATATGATCTCCTGTTAAAACGATGCGTTTATAGAGTAAAACAGGGCGTCCATTTTCCATATATTTGATTTCAGAACCGTAAGGTACACGTATTTCACCTGCCAACATAGCGGGTAAATTAGCGGTGTTATCTTCATTTACTTGTCTAAATTCAAGTGTAGCAGTGGCGCCTAAAATTCGTTTAGCTAAGGCTGTATCTTGAATACCTGGTAATTCAACGACAATTCGATCTGAACCTTGGCGTTGAACAATTGGTTCAGCTACACCTAATTGATTTACACGATTACGTAAAATAGTCGTATTTTGTTGTACAGCATCATTTTTAGCTTGTTGTAATCGTTGCTCACTAATGCTTAAGGTAATAGTGTTTTCATTTTGAGAGATAAGTTTAAAATCTGGGATAGCATTGATTTTAGTAATGGCTTTATTACGATCTTCGGTACTATCAAATTGTATAACAATTTGTTGGTTACCATCTTTATTAATTGATTTATATTTTAATTTGCTACTATTAAACTCAAATTTTAAATTTTCAATAGATTGTTCAATGAGTTTACTTAATGCAGTGGTCATATCAACTTCCATTAAAAAATGAACACCACCTCGCAAGTCTAAACCAAGCTTCATCGGCTCTGCGCCTAATACAGTAAGCCATTTTGGTGTTGCTGGAGCCAAATTTAAAGCAACAATATAAGCGTCACCTAACTCTTTAGAAATCAGTTCTTTAGCTTTTAGCTGAGAATCATTATCACCAACACGGATTAAGACGGATTTATTTTCAAAAATAAATGACTTGGTTTCAATGTGGTTATCTGCCAAAATTTTTCTGATTTTATCTTGTGTGGTAATATCAATTTCAGAAGTATTTGAACCAGAAATCTGTATAGCAGGATCTTCACCATAAATATTTGGAAGCGCATAGAGAAGGCCGACGCAAATCACGACGACCAACATAATGTACTTCCACAAAGGATAGCGATTTAACACGACGTATTCTCTTGTGGGATTAGGTAATTAACACAATGAACTATAATAGGAAATACACTATTATAGTGATTTCATTGTCCCTTTTGGTAAAACAGATGTGATGAAGTCACGTTTGATCACAACTTGAGTTGAATCATTTAATTCTAACGCAATATAACCATTTTCGTTAACTTTTGCTACTCGACCAATAAGCCCACCATTGGTTAATACTTCATCACCTTTAGAAATCGCAGACATTAAGTCACGATGAGCTTTAGCGCGTTTTTGTTGTGGGCGCATAATCATAAAATAGAAAAACAAACCAAATACAACTAACATAATAGGTAAGAAATAAGGATTATTTTCAACTGCAGCACCATCAGCAGCATAAGCATTAGAGATTAAAAAGTCCATACAGGTCCTCTTGATTCAAATAAAATATTAAAGGTCAGAATTATAACACAAGAAACAATTCTGTTATTAACTATTTCTTGTTAAGAAGTTTCAGGTTAACTATACGTTTGAGTATAAAAAATAACGATCTATATTAGATAAGCTACAATTATTCCGCCAACAAAATAATGAAAGCGGAAGCGTTTTTATTAGGTTGTTAAGTATTGCGCCATGCTTACCAAGTTAAATAACCATTTTGGATAAATGCCGCAAATCAAAATTAATAGTGCAGATAATGCTATGATAAGCTCACTTATTTTTATATCCTGCCATTTTAATTTAATTACTGGATTGTTTATTAATTGATCATCACGATAAGTTGGTCTGATATAAAGATTAATTATTAAACGCGCATAAAAATAAAGTCCCAACGCACTACCTATTACTACAGCGGCTATTAACCACCACAATTCCGCAGTAACACCTAATAATACCAGTAAAAAACGACCTACAAAACCGGCTGTAAGCGGTACGCCCGCTAATGATAATAATCCTATTCCCATAGTTAAGGCTAAAATTGGTCTACGCCAAAATAATCCTGAAAGATCGACTTCATTTTCATGATCTTGCAGTTCATTTGAATGAGATTCCAGACTAATCACACCTAAAATGCAAATGTTTGCTAAAATATAACCGATTAGATAGACGCCGATGGTTTCTAAAGCAAGCACTTGATATTGCACGGAAATTAAAGCAATTAATAAATACCCGAAATGTGCAATGGAGGAGTATGCAAGCAACCGTTTTAAACTACTTTGCATTAATGCGATTAAATTACCCCATAAAATAGACAAAAAGGCCATGATCACCAAAATCATACGGATGGTTTCATTATTAACAATCGGTGCCAATAAAAACAACCTTGCAATAGCACAGAATAGTGCAACTTTACCAACTGTTGATAAAAGCAAAGCCACAACTGTTGGTGCGCCTTGATAAACATCAGGTAACCAAAGTTGAAATGGAACCAATGATAGTTTAAAGCCTACACCAACGAGTATTAAGCAAACCCCCATGAGTAATAAATTACTTGGATAAGACATCGTTGATAGTTGATAACTCAACCCACTGAAAGTCAGCTCGCCTGTTGTAGCATAATAAAAAGCAATTCCCATTAATAAAAACGCACTCGCCACAGCTGATAAAATCATATATTTAACCGCGGCTTCTAAGGAGTGGGTTTGGATATATTGATAGCCTATTAATCCGACAAAAGGTATTGAAAGCAATTCGATACCAATAAAGAACGAAATTAAATGACTAGCATACACAAGTGTTATACCGCCTAAAGTCATAAATAATAAAATGACGTAAAAAAGACCATGAGGTAACTGCTCTTGTACAAACCAACGATAAGCCAAACTAGATACGGTAATGGCAATAATTAAAATTAAGCCAGTGTAGAGCAATCCATAATTATCACAGGTAAAAAGTGCTGTAATATGGCTCGCTTTCCATTGCGGCACAGAAGCATCAGCTTGTAAATTGTTGCTACCTTTATTGTTATCTGCTGCCGTTGTAGGATCAGTATTGACATTACTTCCAACAGGAGTACTCTCTTCGTTATTAGTATATGTCACAGAATTAGTACTAGTTTCGATATTAGTGTGAGTTTCAGTATTAATATTTGTTTTGTGATTAATGCTAGTACTTACTTCAGTATTATTTTCTTTTTTGGTATCAGCTTGCGTATTAACATTATTATCATTAGATGCTGCACCCACTTCAGTCGGTACAGCATCTACGGCAATAGTTTGCTCACTTGAGGATGCAGCATCTTGAATTGATACATCAGAATTGTCCGATATTTGCATATTATCATTACTAATATTAGTAATCATTTGGGTACTAGATGAAATATTGTATCCAATAATGACAGCACAAGTTAACGCACACCCTAAACCGCATACGGTTATAATAGCGCACACTTTAGAATTTATTTTTATAAAAAATAATAAGATAATCAAAACAATGATAGTAAAGCTTATTACAAATATAGGCGATAATGCTATCATAAGTTATTACTCTCCTACTCGTTCCGCAGTTATATATTGCTGTGTTTGATTCACCACCGAATAAGACATATCTAAAACTATTTGTGGATATAAGCCAATAAAAATAAGTACAATAAATACACTAGCTAGTAGTGAAATATCTCGTTTACCAAGTTGATGTTTTGTTACACAACCTTTTTCAACAACACCATAAAATATAGGTTGCATTCGAATAATAAAAGAAACAGACAATAGTAATAGACCAACAACGAGCAAAATTGTATAAGATGAAAAAGACGAATAACTACCAAGTAACATCATATAATTTCCGACAAAATTAGCTGTGCCTGGAATACCTAAAATTGCTAACATAAAAAATAAGGTGAAAGAAGAGATATAGCGTACTTGTTGTTTAAGACCAGTGAATTGATTGATGTTGCGTGTTGAATAACATTCAACTAACAAGCCACTAATTATAAACATACCAACGATAACTAAATTGATAGCAATCATTTGTATTACAATACCTTGATAAGCAATAACAGAACCACTATAGATAATTGCAGTTACAAATCCCATTAAGGCGATATGTACATAAGCTATTAATTTTTTGATGTCGGTTTGAATAAATGTTAGTAATGCCGAGTAGATCACTGTAAGTAATGCCATTATCATAATTAACGGCATAATCATAACAGAAGCATTAGGAAAAAGTGGAATAACTATACGTAACAAGCCGAATGTCGCGGTTGTGAGTAATAATCCACTTATCATCATTGAGCCAGTAGTTGATGACTCAATGTGAGCATCTATAAACCAGCTATGAAAGGGTACAAACGGAACGCGAATAATAAAGGCAGCTAAAAAACCTAACATCAACATAAACTCAGTGTAACTTGAAATTGGTGTTTTGGTTAGTTCTTGGTAATCAAATGTCCAATAACCCGATAAAGTCCAGTTAATTAATGCCAACGAGACAACTGAAATTAACATCAATAGACTACTAATTTGTGTATAAATTAAAAATTTACTCGCCCCGTTAAATCTTAATTGAGAATTTGAGTCTCGCCTTCCCCATAAAGAAATTAAAAAATAGATTGGTATTGCCACTGCTTCCCAAAAAAAGAACATTAAAAATAGATCGGTTATTACAAATAGCATCATAATGGCAGATGTCATAAATAAAATGCATAAATAAAATAAACCGAAATTATTCGGGTTTTCTTTGCTTGAATAACCAATCGTCAGTAATACAATAAATAGAGTTGAGGTAATTAAAACCAATGATAAGCCATCTAAAACTAAATGGAAGTGAATATTCAGCAAAGGAATCCATTCAATATTAACTTCTTCTTTCCAATTATTGCCTTGCTGTAAAACAGTTATCCCCTCATGCCATAAACTTAATGATAACAATAAAGTTATAAAAATAGTTATGAAAGCAATAATCATCGGTAATTGATACCATCGCGAAACCATTCGAGAGGATCTCACAATTCGCAATAAAAATACATGGCATAACCAACTAATAAATCCACCTATAACAGGTAAAAAAACAAGCCATAACAACATGAATGATTACACCTTTATTAAATAAAAACCAGTAACATTAATATAATAATGCTACCTATAACAATAGATACCATATACCATCGAATATGCCCATTTTCTAAGCTGACAATATATGAGTTTATTTTTTTTATGCCCAACATAATCCAATTATCCCAAATCGCCAAAGGATCTTTTTTAAGCATATTCGCTAAAGACACATAAGGTTTTACAAAAATGACATTTAGAAAATAATCAAATCGCCAATCGCAACTACATAATCTTACGATGAATTTCACCATTGGCGTATCAAGTACCTCTCGCACTTCACTATTTGGATGTGCATATAGAATATAAGCAATAACAAAGCTTAAGACAGTTACCGCAGCTAACAATAGTTGAAAAGATAACTGACTATCAGTATCAAGCTTGGCAATTGGAAAAATATCTTGAACCGGTATTGGAAAATAGATAAAAATGGCCGTTGTAAACATCAGTAAGATAAAAATTGGACAATAACTAATCCATTTTGTTTTAGCGAATTCAGCAATTTTTGGTTTATGGTAAAAAACCATAAAAATTAAGCGCCATATACTTAAACTAGATAACAAAATGCCTAATAAACCAATCGTTCCTGCTATTAAATGATCTTTTATCATTAATCCCCAAATAATATCACCTTTAATATAAAATGAAGCTGAAATCCAAGGAATTGCACTTAACGATAACATAATAATCAAAAATATGGCATATAAAATGGGGAATGATTTTACAAGTCCTCCAAGTTTATTAATATCTCTCTCACCTTGACATTTTTTGAGTAATATTGCCGATGCTAAAATTAATAAAGTACTGGTTACAACATAATTAATTAAACAATTAATAGATAAACCCCAACTTTGGGTTGCAAAAGCATAAAATAAATAACTGATTTGAGCTAAATTAATATAAGTTGCAATTCGTTTAACATCACTTTGTACTAAGGCGATGGAGCTTGCAAATAAGACCGTCAGCGATGAAAATATTGTCATGATCGCTAACGTATCACTAGACATAATAAACAAGTTACTTAATCTTAAAATCAAGTATACTCCTGCTAATATAACAGTAGATGATTGCATTAAAGCTACAGCAGGCATTGGTGCTAGTGTTGTTTCGACAAACCACGATTGCATTGGAAAAAGAGCAGACTTACTAATAGCGCCTAAAAATAGCATCAATGTGATCCAAAAGATGATATCGGAATCAATCGCTAAATTATCATGGGCTTGTGTTAAAATCTCACGAATATTTAAAGTACCTAAGGTTTGATAAAGTAAAAATACACCAACAATTAAAAAGATATCCGTTAAATGCATAATCACAAAAGCTCTAACGGCAGCATAACCATTGCGCAATTGTTTATAATAAATACCAATAAGTAAGTAAGTACTTATACTCACCCCTTCCCAACCAATTAACATAACTAATAAATTATCAACCAATATAATAGTTAATATACTTGCGATTAATAAATTGCTATAGGCATAAAAAGTATAAATATCTTTTTTTGATGTTAGATAGCTTGCCGCAAAGAAATAAATTAATAATCCCAAAAAGGCAATTATAACTAAAAATATCAATGATAAACCGTCTAAGGTTAAAGATAGAGGTACGATAAAATCCCCAACCGAAAACCAATTCCATAATGGTCTGGTATACACTAATAACATATCCGGTACTGTGTTTTTTATATAATCAATACAGGTAAACATAGTAATAAGATCTGTGATTAGCATTGTACTAAAACCGATAATCATGACATTAATCGGTCGGAGATGTCTACCTAGACAAACTAGCAATAAAAAAGACAGCAAAGGAATAATAATAGTTAAGTAAAGTAAATTCATCCTTTCATTTCACTCAGTGAATCAATATTAAAGATTTTACGGCGATATATTAGTTTCATTAGCAAAGCAAGTCCTACACAAGCTTGAGCTAATACAGTAACCACCGCCAAAATAGCAAGAAGTTGTCCTTCCGATTGTTGCCAATAGCTACTTGCAGAAACTAATGCAACGATAGCACCATTATTCATAACCATAAGGCTTAATAACAAAAAATAAAGATTACGACGAATCATTACGCCTAATAAACCTATCACAAATAAAATTGAGGCAAGAATAAGACTATACATAAGAGAAATCATATTACTTCTCCGACAAAAGTCGATGCATAAAATGATAAGCGATCACAATTGCACCTAATAATAAAAAACCAGCAAGTTCAGATATCAAAATATAAGCATATACCGACATTTCGTGCATCAATTCATGCGACTCTTTGATTTGCGAATAGTCTGTACTAACGACACCATAAATAAGAACAACAAGTAAAATAAATGCTAAGACTAAAGGCCCTAACCAAATTTTAGGACTGATACCTCGTTTTCTATTTTCTACATTATCTATACGAATTCGCAATATAACCGCAACAGATAGAAACAAAATCACTGTACCGCCAATAAATAATAAAATGTATAGAACAACAGAAAAATATGCATCAAGCAAAATAAATATTAAGGCCGAAGAAAAAAGTGAAACAATAAAGTATAAAATAGCTTTATCAACACGTAAGCAACTAATTGCTTTTATACTGGCAAACACCGCAATAATCGACGCAATATAGAAAACAATAAGCATTAAATAATAATCCAATATGCATTTATAGTTCCGTTAGTATATACCCAAATTATATTAAGATACAGTTTACTGACATTGTGTTAACAGAAAACAAACATAAAAAAAAGCAATTTGGTTAAAAAATAATAGGAAATTTTATTTTTATACAACAGTAAAGTAAGACAAATATAATTAAAATCATAAAAAAAATAAAAATTATAAAATTTTATAATTTAAATTCAATCTAGTATTGTTATAAAGTATATAAGTTATATCACATTAACTAACATTTATTCCAACACCTTTAAATTGTCATGCTCATTAGGCAGATTAAAGTTTGTTTTGACTTAATAAAGATAAAAACGAGAAGATAATGAACAGTGAATATTCCTCTATGCGAAGCAACGTCAATATGCTAGGTACTTTACTAGGTGATGCAATAAAACGGGCTGCAGGTAATGATGCATTTGACTTAGTTGAACAAATCAGACAATTATCAAAAACCGCTCAACAAGGTAATAAACAAGCTCATAATAAGTTACTTAAACTCATCGAAAATCTTAATGATGAAGATTTATTACATGTGGCTCGTGCATTTAACCAGTTCTTGAATTTAGTTAATACCGCAGCAGAATATTATGGAATATCGCCACATGGTGAAGCATCAAGCAGCCCTAAAAAAATGACAGAACTGTTTACCACCCTGAAAAATCTTAACTTCTCATATCAGACGATTAATCAAGCCATTAATAATCTTTCTATCGAACTAGTATTAACTGCCCACCCAACAGAAATCAATCGTCGTACCATGATAAATACTTATACTGCGATTAATAGCTGTTTATCGCAACTGGATCACAACGACTTAGCGGATTATGAAATAGAACGAATTATGCGTCGTTTGAAACAATTAGTTTGTCAAGCTTGGTATACCGATGAGATACGTAAAAATAGACCAACGCCACTTGATGAAGCTAAATGGGGATTTTCCGTTATTGAAGATAGTCTTTGGGAAGGTGTACCACTTTTCTTGCGTGAATTTAATGATCAGCTTGTTGATGCATTTAATGAACAATTATCTGTTGAGCATGTACCAATTAAATTTACCTCATGGATGGGAGGGGATCGCGATGGCAACCCGAATGTAACAGCAAAAGTGACTGAAAAAGTTATGTTGCAAGCTAGATTAAAATCAATTGAATTTTTTTTAGCGGATATTCAAATTTTGGTTCGTGAATTATCCATGACTGAATGCAGTCAATCTGTTATTGATCTATTGGATGAAAATAATAGATCTGCAACTGAACCTTATCGAGCTGTAATGAAACAACTGCGTACACGTTTGGTAAAAACTCATAGTTATATAGCATCATTATTAAATAACGAACAAGCGTTACCTCCTGCGGATATTTTGATTAAAAACGAACAATTATGGACACCACTCTATACGTGCTATAAATCTTTAATTGAAAATGGCATGTCAACTATTGCACACGGTCCATTACTCGATACTTTACGACGTATAAGAAGTTTTGGTCTACAACTTCTAAGATTAGATATTCGTCAAGATAGCTCAGTACATACTGAAACGCTCGATGCATTAACACAAGAACTTAACTTGGGAAGTTATGCCAAGTGGTCGGAAGAAGAAAAACAAGCCTTTTTGTTAACTGAACTGCAATCTAATCGTCCACTGTTACCTTATCATTGGCGACCAAATGAAATGGTTCAAGAAGTCTTAGATACCTGTCACGTTATTAAAAAAGCCGGTGAAGAATCGATTGCGTCTTATGTCATTTCGATGGCAAAAGCACCTTCTGATGTCCTAGCCGTTTACTTACTTTTAAAAATTGTTGACTGTCAAAAAAATATTCCTGTTGCGCCTTTGTTTGAGACCTTAGAAGATTTAAATAATGCAAAATCTGTTATGCAAAAGCTTTTAGATATTCCTTGGTATCGTGAAAAAATCAATGGCAAGCAGATGGTTATGATTGGCTATTCTGATTCAGCTAAAGATGCTGGAACGCTTGCTGCATCATGGGCACAATATCGTTCACAAGAAGAGTTAGTTAAATTATTTGACAAATATAATATTAATTTGGTGTTATTTCATGGTCGTGGTGGATCAATTGGTCGAGGGGGGGCACCCGCACATGCCGCATTACTATCACAACCACCAGGATCATTGAAAGGAGGACTTCGTGTCACTGAACAAGGTGAAATGATTCGTTTTAAACTCGGTTTACCCGAAGTAGCACTTAGTAGTTTGATGCTATATGCTTCAGCCATTTTGCAAGCAAATTTATTACCACCACCCGAACCTAAACAGGATTGGCGAGATATTATGGATAAAATGTCTGATATCTCTTGTCGTTGTTATCGTAGTTACATTCGTGAACGATCTGAATTTGTCGATTATTTTAGAGCAGTAACACCAGAAACTGAATTAGGTAGATTACCACTCGGCTCACGTCCACAAAAAAGACGAACAGGAGGCGGTATTGAAAGTTTAAGAGCCATTCCATGGATTTTTGCTTGGACACAAAACCGTTTGATGGTTCCTTCCTGGCTTGGTGCAGGAACAGCGCTAAAACAGGTTATCGAAGAAGGTAACAAAAATCTACTTAAAGACATGTATCATAACTGGCCTTTCTTTAATGCTCGTTTAGGTATGCTCGAAATGGTGTATGCTAAAGCTGCACCAAATATCCATGAATATTATGAGCAAAGACTTGTCAAGCCAGCCTTATGGCCACTGGGAGAAGAGTTAAGAAACTTATTGACTCAAGATATTAATACGGTATTAACTATCACCGATGATATCAGTTTGATGGCTGATCTACCATGGATCGCGGAATCTGTTGCATTACGTAATACCTACATTGAGCCACTAAATTTATTACAAGCCGAATTATTAAGTCGTTCGCGCAATCGTAATAATGAGGATGAAAATAGTAATGTTGAACAAGGATTAATGATCACTATCTCGGGTATTGCTGCGGGAATGCGTAACTCAGGATAGTAAAAACAGGAAAAAATAAAAAGAGCACCAGCTCTTTTTATTTTTCTAATAATTCATCTAAATACGCTTTAGCATCTTGGTCACCTTGTTCACTAGCTTTAGTAAACCAATATATTGCTTTATTAATATTTTTTTCCACCCCTTCGCCTTCTAAATACTTAATAGCGAGATTATATTGTGCATCAACACTACCTTGTTCAGCCGCTTTCATATACCATTCAATGGCCTTTTCAGTATCTTTTGACACACCGCCACCTACGTCATACATAACGCCAATATTATATTGAGCATCAGCATTGCCAGCTTCCGCAGCTTTAGTAAACCAATTCGCAGCCTGCACATTATCGGGTTTTGTGCCTGTGCCAGTTGCATACATGATACCTAAATTATACATAGCAAGCACATGACCATGTGTAGCAGCTTGAGTATAAAAATAGATAGCAGCGACATAATCTTTGGTTAATCCATCACCATGCTCTGACATTAATCCCAAATAATATTGTGCTTCTGGATTACTTTCTGTCGCAGCTTTACTAAACCAATCAGCAGCAATCATACGATCTTGTTTAACGCCATCACCAAAAAAATACATAATGCCTAAATTTAAATAAGCATCTAAAACACCTTGTTTACCAGCTTCAACAAAATATTTAACCGCATTTGACACATTTTTGTCCACACCTTCACCATTTTTATACATTAACGCTAAATTATATTTGGCCAATGCATAATCTTGATCTGCGGCAAGTTTGTAATATTTGAACGCTTCATATGGATCAGCAACTGTTCCCAAACCATTTTGGTACATATACGCCAAATTATTTTGTGCTTTCGCCAAACCTTGCTCTGCCGATTTTTTATACCAGAATAATGCTCTGATATCGCTAATTTCAACACCTAATCCTTGTTTATAAATAGTACCTAAAGAATATTGTGCCTCAGCATTACCGTTTTCAGCAGATACACGCAAAGAAGGAATCAATGCTCCAGGTTCGGCAACTTGTAGATCCGTATCTGATTGCACTTTAGTTTCATGCGCCAAAGCACCATAAGAGATGGATAAAACTAGTACTAATAAGATTTGAAATTTTTTCATAATTTTTTTATTACCATAACATGGTCGATAATTATACATAACCATCTAAAAAAAAATAGTTTTTATTTTTTGGTTCATTTATTTACCGTACATAATTTTAACTTTAATTATTTTTTACTCACAATCTTTAATTCAAGATATTCCAAGCTTGTCCCAAATTTCATCAATATGGGCAATAATTTTGGGATCTTTTTTTATTATTTTTCCCCATTCTCGACTGGTTTCGCCTATCCATTTATTGGTTGCATCTAACCCCATTTTAGAACCTAATCCGGAAATAGGTGAAGCAAAATCTAAATAATCAATCGGGGTATTGTCGATAAATGTCGTATCACGATGCGGGTCCATACGTGTTGAAATGGCCCACATGACATCTTTCCAATCTCGAGCATTAATATCGTCATCACAAACAATCACAAATTTAGTGTACATAAATTGACGTAAATAGGACCATACACCCATCATGACACGCTTAGCATGCCCAGGATATTGCTTTTTTATAGTGACAATAGCAATACGATATGAGCATCCTTCTGGTGGCAAATAAAAATCGACAATTTCAGGAAATTGTTTTTGCAAAATTGGAATGAACACTTCATTTAATGCAAGTCCCATGACCGCAGGCTCATCAGGTGGTCGCCCAGTATAAGTTGAATGATAAATAGCATCTTTACGACGTGTAAGGTGAGTTACGGTAAAGACAGGAAATTGTTCAATTTCATTATAATAACCTGTATGATCACCATAAGGACCTTCTTGTGCTAACTCATTGGGATCGATGTAACCTTCAAGAATAATTTCAGCCGATGTAGGCACATCTAAATCATTGGATAATGATTTAACAACTTCTGTTCGTTTACCCCTTAATAACCCTGCAAAAGCATATTCAGGTAAAGTATCGGGTACGGGTGTAACCGCAGCTAAAATGGTTGCAGGATCAGCACCAATTGCAATACTAATCGGAAATTTTTCATTAGGGTGTGCTTGTTGCCATTCGGCAAAATCCAATGCACCGCCACGATGAGATAACCAGCGCATAATTAATTTATTTTTACCTAAGATCTGTAAGCGATAAATACCAATATTTTGCCGATCTTTATAAGGACCTTTAGTGATAGTCAATCCCCAAGACAACAGAGGCGCTACATCTTCAGGCCAACAATGCATAATGGGTAAATGGGTTAAATCAATCTCATCATTTTCAAAAACCACTTCTTGACATGGTGCTGACGATCGTTGTTTAACTGGCATATTTAAAACTTGTTTATATTTAGGTAAAACATTAAAAAACTGACGAATACCTCTAGGTGGATCAGGTTCGCGTAAAAACGCTAACAATTCACCAATTTCACGTAAAGCTGAAGTGTCTTCGCACCCCATGCCCATAGCCACGCGTTTAGCAGTACCGAATAAATTACACAAGACTGGCATATCATAGCCAATCGGATTTTCAAACAATAAGGCAGGTCCTTCATTACGTAGTACCCGATCGGCAATTTCTGTCATTTCAAGATAAGGATTAACAGGATAAGTAATTCTTTTTAATTCACCTTGCTGTTCAAGATAATCTAAAAATCCACGAAAATCAGAAAAGTTCATTTATCATCACTCTCTATTACTTGTTAACCTTTTGTAAATCGTATTCAAAGGTACCTATTAATCCATAAGATGGTTATCTCTTTAACCATCATTAGTCTTCATCAAAATTTTCACTGTAAATCGGTGTTTGTTTATTTTGATTACACTCTACAATTTTAGGTAATAAAACTTCAAATTGGTTTTTATCAATTTCAGTAAAATTATCAGGTTCAACTTGATAATATAGATATTGTTGGCTCTGATCATCAAATTGGAAAGAAGCTAACCAATAATTTCTATCATCACTATTTTCATTCGCAAATATCTTAATAATACTACTTTCGCGCTTTTCGGGTTGATTATGTAATTTATAATCGATTATTTTCTCAGCAATATGAGAATCATATTCATCAAAAATAATATAATCACTTTCATTTGTTTGACATTTTTCAATATTAATTTCGGCATAACTGCTGGTTATTGAAAAAAATAAACAAAATAATACAATAATATACTGGCTTAATTTCATTTATTACCTCTTAACTCGATTTAAGAAAGTTGTTAATTTTACTAATAGCCTGACTATTATTAGACGATACAGTTAGGTTAGCAGCATCACTCATAGCCAGCCATTGATAAGCTAAGTGCTCGGTAAGAACAGGAATTACTTCGTTAGCAAGAGGCAAATAAAACCAATGTTCTTTATTTATCTTAACTTCTGGCGAATATCTATGTCTAAACTGTGGAAAAATCTCAAATTCAACTGTATGGTTAGCATCAATTAGTTTAAGATCATCCTTAATAATATCAATGCCTGTTTCTTCTAAAACTTCACGAATTGCTGTTTGTCTTGGCAATTCATTTGTTTCCATGCTACCTGTAACTGATTGCCAAAATAATGGATCATCTTTGCGTTGTAACATAAGACAACGTTTGGTTGTCTGGCAGTAAATCACCACCAGAACCGACTCAGGTTTTTTATATTCTCGCATCAAAATATCTTTATTTCTTAGATACTTCAATGCCAAGCTCAACCAATGCAGCAGAATTTGCAGGACTTGGTGCATCAGTAAGTAAACACGTTGCAGCGGTCGTTTTAGGAAATGCAATCACATCGCGAATATTATCTGTTCCAGTAAGTAACATACTCAATCTATCTAATCCAAACGCTAAACCTGCATGTGGCGGTGTACCATATTTTAGCGCATCAAGTAAAAAACCAAATTTTTCACGTTGATCTTGTTCATCAATTCCTAATATTGAAAACACAGCTTGTTGCATTTCACTTCGGTGAATACGTACCGATCCTCCACCAACTTCATAGCCATTAATTACCATATCATAAGCATTCGCTACAGCATTTTGAGGATTATTAATTAACTCTTCAGGTGTGTAATCTTTTGGTGATGTGAACGGATGATGCATAGCGCTTAAACCTTCATCTGTTTCTTCAAACATAGGGAAATCAATGACCCAAAGTACCGCCCATTTATTTTCATCAGTGAGATCTAAATCTTTACCAACTTTCAAACGTAATGCACCTAAAGCATCACTAACAACTTTATAACTATCAGCACCAAATAACAAAATATCACCATCTTTCGCATTGGCACGGTTTAGTAACGCTTCCATTTGCGATTCACTAAAGAATTTAGAGACCGGACTTTGTACGCCTTCTAAACCTTTACTGCGTTCATTAACTTTAATCCAAGCCATACCTTTGGCACCATAAACAGAAATAAACTGCGTATATTCGTCTAACTGCTTACGTGTTAATTGGGCGCCATTTGGAACACATAATAAAGCCACTCTTCCTTTAGGATCATTTGCTGGTGTTGAAAATACTTTAAAATCGATATCTTTAATCAAATCGGCCACATCAATGATTTCAAGTGGATTACGTAAATCTGGTTTATCACTACCATAACGACGCATTGCTTCGTCAAAAGTCATAATCGGGAATTTGCCTAAATCAACATTTTTAACATGCAACCAAAGTTCGCGTATCATTTTTTCCATAATTTCACGTACTTGTTCGGCTGTCATAAACGAAGTTTCAATATCTATCTGTGTAAATTCTGGTTGACGATCGGCTCGTAAATCTTCATCACGAAAACATTTAACAATTTGATAATAACGGTCAAACCCAGACATCATAAGCAATTGCTTAAATAATTGTGGTGATTGTGGTAATGCATAAAATTCACCTTTGTGAATTCGGCTCGGTACCAAATAGTCGCGAGCACCTTCTGGCGTAGCCTTGGTTAACATGGGTGTTTCAATATCTAAAAAACCATTCTCATTCATAAATGAACGAACAAAGGCGGTAATTTGTGCACGGGTTTTAAAGATGGTGCTCATTTCAGGTCGGCGTAAATCTATATATCGATATTTTAAACGCTGTTCCTCACTGTTATTTTGGTTAAAATCCAGAGGTAATACATCACTACGATTAAAAATAGTAAGTTCGGTTGCTAAAATTTCAACCTCGCCAGTTGCCATATCTTTATTAATTTGACCTTGAGGTCTCGCTCTGACCTTTCCTTTAATTTGAATACAAAATTCATTGCGTAACTCACCAGCTAATTGATATGCTTGTGGATAATCAGGATCAAAAAAAACTTGTACAATTCCTTCACGATCACGCATATCAATAAAAATCATACCGCCTAAGTCACGACGTTTATTAACCCATCCACATAGTGTAACTTCTTGATTAACATAATTTGCGTTTAATTGTCCGCAATAAATTGTTCTCATTAAATATATCCTGTGTACAATTGTCTAAAATAATAATTATTATAGAGCAATTTATCAGGGTATAAAGACTCTGTTTTAAAATAATCACTATTTATTTTATTTATACTTAATTTATCATAATAATTTTACTTTATACGTATTTTATTAATATTATTTAAATTCAATAAGATAATAAATTTAAACGCGACTTATGTTGTTATACATTAAAAAATGTTTAATTTATTAACTTGTAATATCAAATAATTATTAATAAGCTTAAGTATTATTTAAATATTATTAATTTGATATGAAAGCTTTAATTTCAATTGACTACACAAATGATTTCATTGCCGATGATGGCGCATTAACTACAGGCTCTGCTGGTCAACAAATTGAATCAGAATTGTTAAACATAACGGATTCATTTATTAAAAATAATCAATTAATCGTTTTTGCAATTGATGCCCATGACCCGACCGATGAATACCATCCTGAAAATGCACTTTTTCCACCTCATAATATGATTGGAACGGTTGGACAACAATTATTCGGTCGTTTGCACCAACTTTATCAAAGACATCAAAATTCAACCAATATTTATTGGATCAATAAACGTCACTATTCAGCATTTTGTGGTACAGATCTTGATTTACGTTTGCGAGAAAGACATATCACCGAAATCCATCTAATTGGTGTTTGTACGGATATTTGCATTTTACATACAGCCGTAGATGCCTATAACTTAGGGTATAAAATAGTTATACATCAAAATGCTGTCGCAAGCTTTGATCCTATTGGTCATCAATGGGCTTTGAAACACTTTCAAAATGCCTTAGGAGCAACATTAATATAAAAACAGATAACAATATAAAAGAGGAGTAGGAATGGAAGTTTTACGAGACTATAAATTGCATATAATTGCACTGTTAGTAGTCATTAGTTGCGAACTAATCGGTAAACAATCAATATGGATTATCGCCGTTTATCCAATATTATATGCAATGATCTTTGGCGGAATAATTAGCCTACCAAAGCTAAATATATTAACCCATAAAAATATGCACAATGCAAGTATCGTTATGATGGTTACATTAATGTTACTCATTGCAAAACTTGGTGTAGCGGTAGGTCCGAAAATTGATATGATTTTAGAGGATGCAAAATTAGCTCTTATTTTTCAGGAATTAGGACATTTTGCCGGAACAATTTTACTTGGGTTACCGTTAGCAATGCTATTAGGTATGAAAAGAGAAGCTGTTGGGGCGACCTATTCCGTTGCTCGTGAGCCGAATATAGCCATTGTAGCAGATAAATATGGTTTAGACTCTCCCGAGGGTCGCGGTGTAATGTCTATGTATGTATGCGGCACACTTTATGGTGCAATTTGGATGAGTATTCTTGCCAGCCTAATAGCTCACTTGGATATTCTTCATCCTTATGCTTTAGCCATGGGAGCGGGCGTAGGTAGTGGAAGCATGATGGCTGCATCACTTGCTCCGATAAGTGATCTATATCCAGATTTATCAGAAAACATTAATGCTTATGCAACCACAGCAAATTTAATGTCTGGTATTGTTGGTATTTATATTTATACACTCTTTTCTTTGCCTTTCGCTTCATTCATGTATAACACTTTAGACCGTATTCGACACAATAAATAAGGATCCGATAATGAAGATTTTAGAAACAATTTTTGTACTTATTTTAGTGGCGATTATTATGGCAGCTGGCAATACTGTGGGATATAAAATTGATTTTATGCTATCACTTGAAGCATTGTCTATTTTAGTTGTCATTTCTATTTTAGGATTTTTACTAAGTAAGTTACCCGGATTAAAAAAATTTCCAATAATTTTATGGGTATCGGTTGTTGCAGCTACGGTTTCTTCACCAATATTTCCATATCATGAAAAAGTTGTTGCAATGACAGATCACGTTTCATTACTTGCTATCTGTACGCCAGTACTAGCTTATGCTGGACTCGCCATAGGTAAAGATCTTGCGTTATTTAAAAATATTTCTTGGCGAATTATTCCCGTATCTTTAGCTGTGTTTTCTGGTACATTTATTTTTGCAGCCTTAATCGCTCAAATCACTTTGCATTGGGAAGGCGTGATCTAATTTGGATAAGGATTTTATTTATGACAAAAGAAGAACTAAAGAAAAAAGTTTGTGATGCAATTGCAAATCGCAAAGCAGACATCAAGTCGATTGCTGAAGCGATTTGGTCTGAACCAGAGCTTGGTTATAAAGAATACAAAACCGCTAAAAAAGTAGAAGACGCTTTTGAAAAATTAGGTGTACCTTTTAAAAATAAATTAGCACTCACTGGTGTTAAAGGTCGTCTTAAAGGTGGTAAAGGAAGCCAATATAGTATCGCAATTATTGGAGAACTTGATGCAATTATTTGTGCCGACCACCCTGCTGCGGATGAAACGTCTGGAGCAGCTCACTGTTGTGGTCATAATGCACAAATCGCTAATATGATGGCTGTCACTATGGGGCTAATAGACTCAGGGGCTATGCAATTTTTAGCTGGTGATGTAGTACCATTTGCAGTCCCAGCAGAAGAATATGTTGAAATTACCTATCGAAATCGATTGATTGAAGAGGGGAAAATCAAATACATTGGCGGTAAACCAGAATTGATTTCACGTGGTGATTTTGATGATATAGATATGGCATTACAGATACACTTAACGAGCATACCGAATGAACGCCAAGATGGTTTTATTGAAATCTCAACGACAAGCAATGGTTTTATCGGCAAGTTAATTAAATATAAAGGTGAAGCAGCCCATGCCGCAGCAGCCCCACATGCAGGAGTGAATGCTTTAAATGCTGCAATGATGGGAATGATGGGTGTTCACGCAATTCGTGAAACATTTCAAGAAAAAGATTACATTCGATTCCATCCAATCATTACCCAAGGCGGTGATTTAGTGAATGTTGTACCAAGCGATGTTAGAATGGAAAGCTACGTACGAGCAGGCAATGTCCCTGCTATGATTGATGCCAATGAAAGAATAAATCAAGCATTGAAAGCTGGAGCTATGGCAGTTGGTGCAACTTGCGAAATTAAAGATTTACCAGGTTATTTACCATTACATAATAACCCAACACTTAATAATCTATTGAAGCAAAACGCTGAAAATTTAATTGGTGAAGAAAACGTTTCAATCGCACCGCATATGACTGGAAGTACAGATACTGGCGATCTATCGCATATTATGCCAGTAAGTCACCCTTGGATTGGTTCGGTTAGAGGAATTTTACATGGTAAAGATTATACTGTATATGATGAACAGATGGCTTATATACGACCTGCACAAATGATGGCTTGTACGATTATCGACTTACTTTACGATGATGCCAAACCCGCTCAAACACTCATAACAAACTACAAACCACTTATGACAAAAGAGGAGTATTTAAAATTCCTATCTGGTTTTGACAAATAAAGTTTAAAACTTGGCTCAATCTTGTGCCAAGTTTTTTGTTATACTACTTACTTTATTATTAACAACAATAATCACATCATATGTTAACACTTACCGATCAAGAATTATTTCGTTATGACAGACAAATAACTTTGCATGGTTTTGACATTGAGAAGCAGCAAATTTTAAAAAATAGTTCAGTATTAATTATTGGATTAGGAGGATTAGGTTGTTCAACTTCTTTGTATTTAGCTGCCTCAGGTATTGGTAAGTTAACTTTAAATGATTTTGATACCATATCCGCTTCAAATTTAAATCGACAAATTTTATATACCTATAAATCAATTAATCAAAACAAAGTTGATGTGGCTAAGTACGCTTTAGTCAATATAAATCCTAATATACAAATTAACACCGTTAATCAACAGCTTGATGACCGCGATCTCATTTCACTCATTAAGCAGCATAATATTATTATTGATTGTACGGATAATTTAGTTACCCGTGAACAGATTAATCGCTGTTGTTTTCAAGAAAAAAAACCATTAGTTTCAGGCGCAGCAATACGAATGGAAGGTTTGTTAAGTGTATTTACTTATCAACCTAATGAACCATGTTATCACTGTTTAAGTCGTCTATTTGGGAATGAACAGCTAACTTGTGTTGAAACGGGTGTAATGGCACCTTTAGTTGGTATGTTTGGATCAATGCAAGCCATAGAAGCAATAAAAGTCCTGACTCATTATGGTCATCCATTATCGGGTCGATTATTGATGGTTGATACAATGAATATGCAATTTAATCAATTTACGTTATCTAAGCAGGAAAATTGTCCTGTTTGCGGTAATCACAGAACTGACCAATCAGAAAAATGAAACAAAATAACCGTATTATTTTAGCTCCAATGGAAGGGGTACTTGATTATCAAGTGAGACAAATTTTAACTGAGATCAATCAATTTGATTATTGTGTAACAGAATTTGTACGAGTCACTCATCATCAATTATCCAACCGCACCTTTTATCGCCTTTGTCCTGAACTCCATAATGGTGGCAAAACTGCATCTGGTACCCCTATTCGAGTACAAATTCTTGGCCATTCACCACAGTGGATGGCAGAAAATGCAGTAAAAGCAATTGAACTGGGTTCATTTGGCATTGATATTAATTTTGGTTGTCCGGCTAAAACCGTCGTGGGCAGTCAAGGAGGGGCTTATTTATTACAATATCCTGAACAAATTTTTAATATCGTTAGTCAAGTTCGACAAGCCATAAACCCCTCGGACATATTATCAGTTAAAATTCGCTTAGGTTGGTCTAATAAATCACATTGCGATGAAATAGCCAATGCAATTGAAAGTGCTGGAGCTAATGAGATTTCCATTCATGGTAGAACTAAAGAGGATGGATATAAAGCGGATAAAATTGATTGGCAAACAATAGCAAAAATCAAACAAAACCTAACAATTCCTGTAATTGCCAATGGTGAAATTTTTTCTATTGAAGATGCGCAAAAATGCATTGCTCAAAGTCAAACCCATGACATTATGTTGGGTCGTGGAATTTTAGCTATCCCCAATCTAGCCAATATGATCCGCAACCAACAACCAGCATTAAGTTGGTCACAAGTATTGGAAATTTTAATCCGTTATGCAAATTCATCCATCGATGATGTTAAACCGCTTTATCATTCTGCCCGTATTAAACAGTGGCTTACTTATTTAAAGTACCATTATGTAGAAGCATCAGAGATGTTACAAAACATTAGAACATTAAAATCGCAACAAGAAATATATACATTCTTAAAACAACAAATGATACAGCCCATACTATAAATTAATCTGATATTTAAATGATGGATGAAAGTAATACTTCGTTAATTTTCGAATAAATAAGCACGATAAAGTGAATGATATCGCACCCAACAATATGATTACTATGGATGTTAGGTTTGTATTTTGTAATGACACATAATAAATTAACCAATTTGCAACTTTCCATAAAACAAAATTTAAAATAAAGATAATAAGGTTTAAGGAAATTGCGCACTTGATTATTCTATCGGTTTGTAACACAACAAACATTTGTGTGAACATATTTTTACTAACCAAAATGACAACTAATAAGCTAAATAAATAACAACAAATTGGCAAAAAAATATGTTCCCAAACTGAAATAAAATAGTAACTGTTATGTACTAAGACATCTAAAATAAAAGAAGGAAAAGCAATTAAAATAAAAAAGAAAAATACTAAAAACAAAGTAAAATGAATTTTAGTACTATTAATTATAGTCAGTTCGAAAATCTGTTTACCTTTGTCAAAATGATGATTTAATACTTTGATATAATAATAGGTAAATAATCCAGAAAATAGGTAACATAGGCTATAGGGGATAATGCATAAAACTAAAATAAATAACCATGAAGCCATATTAATCATATTTATCAAAATATTATCAAAAATAGCTTCGGCTATGGCATTAATTAAATAGCCTATCATACAAACAATAATGACATTAAACATTAACAGAGTAATATTTTTAGAAGTCACTTGATGAACATTGACTCGATGCAAACTGATAGTTGAAATACCAAATAATAACAAACACTCTGGAATTGTACGTAGTAATTGATATGGTGCAAGTTTATATAATATACCCCATAAAAACTCATAATCATGAAAGGTCGATATAAAGGTAATACCAAATCTAATATTGAAACTAAAAGCACTACAGAAAAAAAATAGTGCAATAAAAATAAAAGGTAGCTTAAAAAAAGCTAATTTTTCCATTTTGATACTCAAGATCAGTAAATTCTCTTTTTTAAAAATTTTGATAACAACAAAAAAATTAAGGTCAACAACAATGTTTTATCGTGTCATTATAAAGCCATATTGTGTTTAAAATATGCTCATGCTAATACCAAAAGCTTTTTAATCGACAACAATCATTAGATCTTATATTATTGATAATTATTATAAAACTTTATATTTTTGAGTCAATAACCTTAATAAGAAGTGCTGATTTTCGGTGAATTATTATATAAAATAGGATTAATGCTTCATCACTTAAAGAATGATGAAGCAAATTGTAAAATAGAAATGTATTTTTTATGTCTTCAATCTATACGTTAAAGAGTGGAAAATCGGATTGACCAGCAATCGATTTTAAATGTTGTTGTGCTGTAAGAATATTTTGTTTCCACTGATTATCTTTCGCCCACATTTCAATCACTAATGGCGCACAATAATCAATAGATTTAAGTGTGCTAAAAACCGCAGAAAAATCGACCTCACCTTCACCGATCACCAAATCTCTAAATTGACCTGGATAATTGGGTTTTACTTTATAGGTATCTTTTAAATGAATTTGCACAATATGATTACGGCTTAATAATAATTCAGTGCTAACATCATAATTCCAACCGGATATATTTCCCACATCAGGATAGGCCATAAAATAAGGTGAATTTATCTCAGCTTTTAAAATTTCAAACTTACTAAGTGAATTTAGATAGCTAGTATCCATAATTTCAACAGCTAACATCACACCAGCTTTTTCTGCCTGTTTTGCGCACCATTGCATACCTGCAACAAAGCGTTGATGTGTTTGTAAGTTAGCTTGCTCATAATAAACATCATATCCAGCAAGTTGGATAACTCTAACACCAAGTTTATAAGCAAGAGTAATTGCCTTACACATTATACTTTTAGCTTTCTCTCTGATCGTTTTATCATCAGAACCAAATGGATATTTACGATGTGCACTAAGACATATTGAATGAAAAAAAACACCATTATCTTCACAAAGATGACGCAATGCATAGATTTCCTCATCGGACCAATCAAGCCTAGATTGACGCTCATCGGATTCATCAATAGAAAGTTCTATAAAATCGAAATGTAAAGATTTTGCCTCTAACATTTTTTGCTGCCAAGAAAGTGTATTCGGTAGTGCTTTTTCATAAATACCCATACATGGAGTTTGTCTGGTTATATTCATTGTATTATTTGACATAATTTAGATCCGATATTATTAAGGTAAAACTTAACGGTCCATTTCGTGACTGTTAGGTCACTACTTACCAAAACTTAGCAATCTGCTCTCTTAAGTCTTGAGCAGTTTTTTGACCATTTTCGTTGGCTAAAGCTCGTCCAGCGATAAAAGCTTTAGTTTTAATACCTGCAAATAAATGAATATCTTCAGGTACAATGCCGCCAGTTATTGATAGTTCTAAATCTAGATCAGAAAGCTGTCGCATTTTAGTTAAATCTTCTTTACCCCAACCAATACCCGCTAATTCAGCATCACGAGAACGATGATAAATTGCCTGTTTGATCCCCAATTTTCTCCATGCTTTTGCATCATCGAAAGTCCAATGTCCATAAAGTTCGATTTGAATTTCACGGCCAAACTCATCAGCCACTTTTTTACAAGCTTCAATTGTTGCAATATGAGCAGCAGCTGAAACTGTTAACCAGTCGGCGCCCGCTGAAAACGCCATTTTTGCTAAAATGGCACCTCCATCAGTGGTTTTCAAATCACAAACTAGAATATGATTGGGATACTTTTCCCTTAAAATTTTCACACCATTAATACCTGATCCGAATGCAAGGATGGTTCCAACTTCAATAATATCTACAAATCCAGCTACGTTCTTGGCTACCGCTAAAGCTGTTTGTAATTCTGTTTGATCTAATGCAATTTGTAATTTTGGTTTAGTCATTTTATTCGTCCTCTTATAAATACTATTTTTGACCATAGTAAGCATGTGATCCATGCTTACGAAAATAGTGTTTATCCGATAAAGTTTGTTGAATTTTGATTGTTTTATTAAGTTGCCTTGTTGATAGTGCCATCATGGCTACCTCTTCAAGCACCACGGCATTATGTACGGCATCAGATGCATTTTTTCCCCAACAAAATGGAGCGTGTCCAGAAATAACAGCTGCTGGCATCGCCATAGGATCAATGTCTCTTCGTTTAAATTCTTCAATAATAACTAGACCGGTGTTTTTTTCGTAATCGGTACTGATTTCACTATCAGTTAAACGACGAGTACAAGGCACATCACCATAAAAATAGTCAGCATGTGTTGTACCCAAAGCTGGAACATCTAATTCTGCTTGAGCCCATACAGTTGCATAGCGAGAGTGTGTATGAACAATACCGCCAATATTTTCAAAAGCTTTATAAAGTTCTATATGGGTTGCGGTATCACTAGACGGATTTAATTTACCTTCAACAATTTCACCTGTTAATGACACCACAACAATATCATCAATTTTCATGTTGTTGTAATCGACGCCTGATGGTTTAATAGCAATAACATCTTTGGCTCGGTCGATCTCTGAAACATTCCCCCAAGTAAAAGTAACTAAATGGTATTTAGGCAAGGTTAAGTTAGCCTGCAATACTCTTTCTTTTAATGTTTGATACATAAAATTAGTCTCCCAATAAAGCGTTATCAATAACAGCATAAACATCTTCTTTGCTGTTACATGCTCTCAATTTATCCAGATCGATACCTGTTGGACTGTCTTCATCATCTAGTATTTGAGTGACTTCCATTAAACCTTGCATATGCTCATCTGAGGTGCTTCCCGCTAGGGTAACTAATACATCAACAGGTTGATCTTCACCTTCAAAGTAGACTGGCGTATTTAATGTTACTAAAGCAAAAGCAGTTCGATTTACCCCATCTTCCGGTCTGGCATGAGGCATAGCAAAATTTGGTGCAATAATAATGTAAGGTCCCATTTTTTTTACGCAGCTAATAATTGCATTATAATAAGAAGGGTTGATCGCTTTGGAAGCAACGAGCATATCGGTGCCTAATTTGATCGCCTCTTGCCAAGTTGATGCATCCGCTTTTAGTAAAATAGAGTTATTTTCAATTAATGATTCTTTCAATGCCATTGTTGTACTCCTTATTTAATCAATTCATTATTGAGCAAGCACTTTTCTAATAAGTTCAATAAGTTCTTCACCAAATGTATGCGGATTTAACATGTTTTGGACCCCCAAAGCATGTTGCCCTTCATTAACTTCAATTTCGTTAATTAAATGTTTCGATGCCACAATAATGTCTACATTAGGTAACCGTGACTTGTAATCTGTCACCGCGCAAGAATCCATGACATTGGCAATGCCTTTTTTATCTAAATAATTAGCTATTTTCATTTTCATCATCATTGAAGATCCTTGGCCGCTACCACATACAGCAAGGATTCGTACTGCTCGACCTTCGCTTATTGCCACTTCATCCATTTTTTCAACAACATTTTCATTAATATCTTGATGAATATTATTTTGTTCTGGTTCCATTTTTGTATTTGCTTCATCTTGGCGTAATTGTTTAGCGGTAAAGAACATATACACTAAAGCCAGAGCGATAATTAGATAAATAAATAAGTGAGAGAAAGATAAACCCTGTAAAATAGGTGGGAATAATATCGCCCAATCAGCCATCCCCATCCAAGAGTCAATTGGAGTGCCATTTTTTGCAAAGAGATGAATTACCCAAGCTGAACCAAATACCTCAATCATTCCCATTACAAAACAAATTTTCATAATGGCTTTCCAACCACCAAAGTGATTAGCAAATACCCCAATAGTTGCATTAGAGAAGAACATTGGTATAAAACCAGGAATAATCATAATGGGGGATTTAAATATAAGTAACAAACCAATTGCTAAAAACTGCCCTAATGCCCCCCAAATAAAGCCAAATACCATAGCATTCGGTGAAAAAGCATAAATGGCAGCACAATCAATGGCTAATACCGCATTAGGAATTAATTTTTCAGAAATACCTTTAAACGCTTCCGACAATTCAGCTACAAACATTCTGACCCCACCTACTATGATTTGTATAGCGACAGCGAACTTGAGACCCGTTTCTAGAATGTAGATTGTCCAATGAGTTGAACCTGCCATGGTTTGCAAATTGTCTAAACCAAATGAAAGAAGAATAATGCCAAAAAAGAACGTCATCACTATTGCTGTTGCGGCGATGCTATCATGAAAAATATGTAACCAGTTAGGTAATTTCAGATTATCAACTGAGTCATTTTTATTGCCTAATTTAGGTGCTAATTTAACTGCAATCCAAGAACCTAATTGTTGTTGATGACCAATCGAAAAACCTGCACCTCCAGTAACGGCTTCTGTAGGTTTAAACATCATATTCGAAAAAATTCCCCAATATAATGCGGTAATAATGGCAGAATAAATTATTGTTTCCCACATACCATAACCAAATAGAAAATAAAACAGGGTAATTAATCCTACTTGTTGGAACATGATATGCCCTGTTAGCATGATGGTGCGAATTCCCGTGATACGACGAAAAATGACCAAAAGGATATTAATAGCCAATGCGAGTAAGACAGCATAACCGACCCATGAGTAGTGATCACCCATACCATTTTCAACAGCAACCATTGAAGCGTAAGTATCAATGATAGATCCCTTAATACCATGATACTCCGCCAATTTGGCAATCACCGGCTTAAATGTTGAAACCAGTACATTAGAACCAACTTGTAACAACATAAAACCAACAATGGTCTTGATTGTTCCTTTCAAAATTGTGGTGATATCTTTGCGTAAAAGACAATAACCTAACATTGTTACCAAGCCGAGTAACAAAGGTGCCTTGGTCATGACTTGACTATAAAAAATATAAAATATGTTATAGATTACTTCCATATGCCCCTCTCATTGGTTATGGGCTCTTTTAAAATTTGAAGTTTATATCGTGCTTTCAAAGCAGTAATAAAACTTATCCTAATGCCCTTTTTATATAGTTATTCACTGTGGTGTGAATCTTTGAGCTAAATTAACCCTATACTTTGTTAAACAAATTAAGATTACTTGATTAACGCATGTTATATTCTATAATCAAAATAAATCACACAATGATTATTTGTGATTATTTTGATGGAGATCACTTTTCTATGGAATCCAAAATCATATCTGTGATCGACTTCACACAATAATGAAAAAAAACTGCAACAGCTTCAACATATACCTATAATTATCAATATATTAAATAAAACATGACGAATAAAAACAATAAGATAATTGACAATTTTAATAATGAAAATTATTATCAAAATAATCAAAAATGCTCAATTTAAATGAGGAATTTTAATGAATGAATTAACGCGACATAATGAAATCGTCGCATTGGTTAACGAAAAAGGTGAATTAAAAGTGACCGAATTAATCAGCCATTTTTGTATATCACCCGCTACCGCTAGAAGAGATATCACTAAATTAGATCAGGATGGTCGTGTCAAAAAAGTACGTAACGGCATTATTCGTCTTGAAGAACAAAAACCCATATGGGCTCCAATAGATAATAACAATACTGATCACTATCACGAAAAGGCTCGGATTGCGATTCGTGCGGCTAAGTTATGCGTCTGTGATGAAAATATAGTCATTAATTGTGGCTCAACAGCATTTTTATTGGGACGAGAACTTTGTGGAAAAAATGTATCCATCATCACTAATTATTTTCCTTTAGCATGTTATTTGATTGAACATGACCATGAAAACGTAATTATTATGGGTGGGTTATATAATAAAACACAAAATATCATACTTAATCCTATTGCAAGTATTACCGATTCTTATGCCGCAAAATGGATGTTTACAAGCGGAAAAACATTAACATCAACAGGACTTTATAAAAGCGAAATTTTAAGCGCTGTTGCTGAACAACAGATATTAGAAAAAGCAGAAAAATTAGTTGTAGTGGTTGATAGCTCAAAGATCGATACCAAAGCTAACTCCGGCATGCTTTTTTGCCCAATAAATAAAATTGATATTTTGATTACAGGGGTGCAAGCAAATAAGGAGGTAATTGAATGCATCAAAAAGCAAGGAGTTGAAGTGATATTAGTTTAACTATTAAATAAAAAAGGAACATAGAATGAGTAAAGTAAATGAAATTACCCGAGATTATTGGATTTTAAGCACTTTTCCTGAATGGGGAACATGGTTAAATGAAGAGATCGAAAACACCGTTGTGAAACCAAATACTTTCACCATGTGGTGGCTAGCTTGTACCGGAATTTGGTTAAAATCAGCAGGTAATACTAATATCTCTGTCGATTTTTGGTGTGGTACAGGAAAAAAAACACATGCTAACCCATTAATGAACAAACAGCATCAAATGATGCGTATGGGTGGCGTTCGTGAATTGCAACCTAATTTAAGAACCAGCCCATTTGTGTTAGATCCATTTGCAATTAAAGAAATTGATGCAGTTATGGCAACCCATGATCATGCCGATCATATTGATGTTAATGTTGCTGCGGCTGTAATTCAAAACTGCTCTTCAAAAGTGAAATTTATTGGTCCAAAAGCTTGCGTTGAGTTATGGAAAAGTTGGGGGGTACCTGAGGATCGTTGTATCGTTGCTAAAGTTGGTGAAACAATTGAAGTAGGTGATATTACAATTCGTGTGCTAGATTCTTTTGACAGAACGTCCCTCGTTACTTTACCAAAAGGGGTATCTTCTACCGACAAATCGATTTTAGACGGTATGAACGATCGTGCAGTTAATTATTTATTTGAAACATCAGGAGGATCACTTTACCATTCAGGAGATTCACATTACTCTAACTATTATGCTAAACATGGTAATAATTATAAAATTGATGTGGCATTACTTTCTTATGGCGAAAACCCTCGTGGTGTTACCGATAAAATGACTTCATCAGACATTTTGCGTGCGGCTGAGTCTCTTAATACTAAAGTGGTAATTCCATTCCATCATGATATTTGGTCAAATTTCCAAAGTGATCCTCGTGAAATTGAAGTTCTTTGGGAAATGAAAAAAGATCGTCTTGAATATCAATTTAAACCATTTTTCTGGCAAGTTGGAGGGAAATATACGTATCCTACAGATCAACATAAAATGCATTATCAACATTATCGAGGATTCAGAGATATCTTTACCGATGAACCAGAACTGCCTTATCGTTCATTCTTGTAAGGATAATAAAAATTATTTAAACCTATATACTTAATTGAATTTTGTAATATACCAATTTTAAAAAAAGTTTAGTAGATTAATTCCGTAAGTCTCTGGACCGATGATTATATCGGTCCATCATAATTGGCTAAATTCTATTAGATATTTATAATAGAATTTAGCCAATTTAACTGCATTTTTTACTGAAACGTTATGTTAACCTGAAACTTTTTGACAAAATTTTATTAACTCTACTAGCTATTATAAATCAATACGTTTAATAAAATGTTTTATCTTAAATCCCATTGCGATCAATGATGTAAAATAAACAACAATACCAGAAATAACTAATATCAATAGTCGCCCAATACGCATTAACATTGATCCGGTTGACCAATCGGGTGATAGTTGTGCACCAAACCATAAAACAACGGACATTAAAATAACAGCAATAATGACTTTAGATAAAAATTTATACCATCCTGGCTGTGGTTGATAGAGTTGTTTTTTTTGTAATTGCCAGAATAATAACGCCGCATTAAAACAAGCTGCAAGACCAATTGAGAGCGAAAGTCCAGCATGCTGTAATGGACCAATAAAAACAAGGTTCATCAGTTGCGTTAAAATTAAGGTAATAATCGCAATTTTGACGGGAGTTTTAATATCTTGCCGTGAATAAAAAGCAGGTGCTAATACTTTAATTAAAATCATGCCAAGTAAACCAATAGAGTAAGCAACCAATGCTCTCTGAGTCATTAATGCATCATGTAAGGTAAATTGTCCGTATTCGAATAAGGTTGATATAAGTGGGCGTGATATGACACCTAAAGCGACAGTACTTGGTAACGCTAAAAGAAAACAGAGCCGCAATCCCCAATCTAACAATTCTGAATATTGTTTATAATCACCTTTAGAAAAGCTTCTAGATAACGAAGGTAATAAAATGGTACCAAGGGCAACCCCTAGCACTCCAGCAGGAAACTCCATAAGTCGGTCGGCATAATACATCCACGATACCGAACCAGAAATAAGAAACGAAGCAAAAATCGTATTAATAATTAACGAAATTTGCCCAACAGATACCCCTAAAATAGCAGGAGCCATCTGTTTTAATACTCGCCAAACACCACTATCTTTAAAGCTAATTTTTGGTAATACCAACATACCAATTTTTTTTAAATAAGGGAGTTGATAAAGTAATTGTAAAATTCCCCCTATACCAACCGATACCGCTAGTGCTAATACTGGTGGATTAAAGTAAGGTGTTAGAAACAGCGTAAACATAATCATGCTAATATTGAGTAAGGTAGGTACAAACGCTGGGACTGAAAAACGATTCCAAGTATTTAATATTGCTCCAACCAATGAAGCGAGCGAAATGAAAAAAATATATGGGAAGGTAATACGTAACATGGTTGTAGCAAGTTCAAATTTTTCAGTAGACTCTTGCATGAACCCAGGTGCTGTTAACATAATAATAAAAGGTGCACAAATAACACCAATTAAGGTAATAATGGCTAATACTAAAGTTAATAAACCAGCAACATAAGCTACAAAAGTCCTTGTTGCCTCAATCCCTTGTTGATTCTTATATTCTGCTAAAATCGGCACAAAAGCTTGTGAAAATGCGCCCTCAGCAAAAATACGCCGCAATAAATTTGGTAGTTTAAAGGCAACAAAAAAGGCATCGGTAGCCATACCGGCACCAAAAAAGCGAGCAATGATGGCATCACGTATGAAACCTAATACTCGAGATACCATAGTCATGGAACTCACTGTAGCTAAAGATTTTAAAAGATTCATTTATATAATACAGAGTCAAAAACCGACAATAAGTGATAGTCTACAAACTATTGGTTTAAATCACCATGCTTTTTTTAATAAAAGAAGCTTTTGTGCACACCGTCAGTCTCAACGTGACGGATGACGACTTTAACAATCTTTTAATGAAATAAAGTGCATAAGTTCACCAATATTTTTATAGGCAAGTCGAATTATACGTCGATCATCAAAATTTACTTTTTTAATTTGATGCGCACACCATTTAGCGATTCGAGACATCACAAATAATGATGTATAAACTTCTTTAGGTACACCAATCATGTCATAAACAAAGCCAGAATAAAAATCAACATTAACACATACTAGTTTTCTAGTTCTAGCATTCTTTCGATTAACAACAGCATTAATTTCCCGTTTTTCAAGCCGAGTTAAGAAGTTCTATTCTTTTTTCTCGTCGTTTTCTTCTGTTAGTTCAAGTGCCATCTCTTTAAGTAATACGGATCAAGGGTCTGATACAGTATAAACTGCATAGCAAATCCCATCCATTAACTCTTTTTTATCCGACATTTGTTTATGTAATATACGTTATAAATAGTTGTCAATTTTGATCACATTCATACAGAATTCATTAATTGGAAAAGCGTCATTTAGGTCGCTACCTGTTTCATAGTATTCCGATCAAGTGCAAAATTAACATAATCTTCACCACGTTTATAATTTTTAAGCTCCTCTTCTTGAGCTAGATATGCATGAAGAATTTTTTGTGGATTGTGCTGTTAGATATATTTAATTAAATCAATATCGAAAACGATAATACTCCCACTGTTTGTATTATAATATTTCCTTATGCGTTACGTTTAATCATTTTGAATATTTATATTTTTTTATGATTCAATCTATTACTAAAAATTGTTATGCAATTACATTGTTAATAACAGTAACAGTAACAGTAACAGTAACAGTAACAGTAACAGTAACAGTAAATGGTTAATTTGAAAAAAGAGCATTAATAAGGCTATATTAAAAAACATGGATCAAGATGCATTTCAAAGATATTTTAAAAATAACAAGTTATAGTAATGATGGAAGTGTTTAAATTAGATAAAAAAATAGTATAAAACTTAACTGATACTTGGTTTACCTACCATATTGATATGTGCTAAATTGTCGGTCCGAACAACATATATACTTTTTTTATGAATCAAACTATAAACTCGTCACCGATAAGAACCGGTGGCTTTTTAAACACTATAGAACGAATTGGAAACAAAATCCCCGACGTCACTACACTTTTTTTCTTTGCTTTGATTATCTGTTTTGTTGCTTCATTATTACTTTCATTTTTGAGCTTCGATTTTATAAATCCGGTAACTAAAGAAAAACTAGTAGTCATTAATATGCTAGCACCTGATCATTTAGTAAATTTTTTTACTAAAATGGTACCCAATTTTGTAAATTTTCCACCATTAGGCATTACTATTGTTGCCACATTAGGTATAGGGATTGCAGAAAGCAGTGGCTATATTAATATATTACTTAAAAAATTATTGGCTATAACCCCAAAAACATTAGTTACACCCTCTGTTATCTTTGTCAGTATGATTTGTCATATTGCGGCTGACTCTGCTTATGTTATTTTAATGCCTGTTTCGGCAATGATGTTTTATGCAACAGGTCGTCATCCTTTAGCAGGGATAGCTGCCTCATTTGCGGGATTAGCAGGTGGTTTTAGCTCAAGTTATACGCCATCAATCATCGATCCAATTATGCAAGGTTTTACCCAAAGTGCGGCACAAATTATCGATCCATCTTATCAAGTTAATGTTTTATGTAACTATTTTTTAAGTTTTGGTGGTACATTCTTTGTATTAATTGCTTGTTGGTTTATAACGGATAAAATTGTTGAACCTCGCTTAAAAGCAACTATGCCACTAAATAACGATCTTGAACTTAATAAGTTAGCTAATTCACCCACTGTTACGTCTTTAGAAAATCGTGCTTTTAAAATAGCTTCTGGTGTTTTTTTGATTATTGCTATTGGGTTAATATTATTATTGTTACCGGAAAATTCTTTACTGCGTGCATCTGATGGTAGTTTAACCAGTAATCAAGCACCTATTATGCAAATCATCGTACCTTTATTATTTGTTTTTTTTGCTGTTCCTGGTTTAATCCATGGAGTAATCACAGGCGCATTTAAATCATCACGAGATATTGTTCAATCAATGGAAAAGATTACTAAATCCCTTATTTCTTTTATTGTTTTTGCATTCTTTTGCGCGCAGTTTTTATATATATTCTCACATTCACAAATTGGAACATTGATTGCCATTGGTGGGGCTGAATTTTTAAAAGCCTTACATTTGCCATCGGTCGTCACTATTTTTGGCGTGATCATTTTAACAAGTCTGTTAAATGTTTTAATTACTTCTGCTTCGTCAAAATGGGCTATTTTAGCGCCAATTTTTGTTCCTATGCTCATGTCTGTTGGTATCTCACCAGAATTAACACAAGCTGCCTATCGTATTAGTTCGGCAGTAAATGTTAGTACACCAATGTTTGCTTTCTATCCTTTAATTATTGCCTATTGTCAGCAGTATTGTAAAAATACTGGAGTAGGTACTTTAAGTTCAATGATGATCCCATATACCGCAGGCTTACTTATTGCCTTAACAATTAATTTATTGCTATTTTGGTTACTAGGACTGCCTATCGGCTTTGATAGTGGTTATGTTTATCCACCAGTAAATAATTAGTCATCGATAAAGAGTTACAATAATATGAATATTACAGAACAATTAGTTGAACGTTTTTTACGTTACGTTAGTGTACCAAGTCAAAGTGCGGTTGGTTGCGCACTTGTTCCTTCTACGCCAGGGCAAACACAATTAGCCAATTTACTCAAACAAGAGTTAATTGATCTCAATCTACAAGAAGTTCATCTTGATGAGCATAGTATTGTAACTGCTAAGTTACCTGGCAATAATTTAAAAGCACCTAAAATTGGTTACGTTGCTCACCTTGATACAGTTGATGTTGCCTTATCAGATAAAATTAACCCACAGCGAGTCACCTTTACTGGTGAAGATATTTTGTTGAATAAAGATAAAAATATTTGGTTTAAAATCACTGAGCATCCTGAATTGAATAAATACATTAATGAAGAATTAATTGTTACTGATGGTACAAGTGTGCTTGGTGCAGATAATAAAGCGGCAATTGCTGTAATTATGACGATGTTAGATCAATTACAAAAGCAAAATTGTACCTATGGCGATATTTATGTTGCTTTTGTACCAGATGAAGAAGTCGGTTTAAACGGTGCGAAAAAACTTGATTTAAATCGTTTTAAACCTGATTTTGCTTACACAATTGACTGTTGTGAATTAGGTGAAGTTGTTTATGAAACATTTAATGCAGGATCTGCAACTATTGAGATTGAAGGCGTATCTGCCCATCCCATGTCAGCTAAAAATGTTTTAATTAACCCTATTGGTATTGCTAACGATATTATTAACTGTTTTGATAGTTTCGAAACACCTGAACATACTGAAGGTAAAGAAGGTTATTTCTGGTTTAACGATATTATTGGTAACCAAAGAACAACAACATTAAAACTAAGCATCCGAGACTTTGATTTAGCTAAGTACGAAGCACGTAAAACTTATATCCAAGAGGTGATAAGTTTTATGAGTTGTAAATATCCAAGAGCAAAAATTGACTGTCAAATAACTGATACTTATAGCAATATAGCTAATTATTTAGGAGAAGACAAGCGTTCAATTGATCTAATTTATCAATCATTTGAGCAATTGAATATTAAAGCAAATACAATTGCAATGCGTGGAGGAACAGACGGTTCTGCGCTATCAGCAAGAGGTCTGACCACGCCAAACTATTTTACTGGCGCACATAACTTTCATTCATGTTTTGAGTTTTTACCTTTATCATCATTTTTAAAGTCATTTGAAGTAACAATGAAAATTATTGAATTAGCTGCTAAGGTTTAAAAATAATGAAAAAAGAGGGAATGCTATTCCCTCTTTACTGTCTTAATATGCCATTAAATTTTTTTAATACACAAATAGTTGAAGTTACGACTTTCCAACCTTAAAAACATTGATTAAGTATCATAATTTATAACTTGCAGTGAGTATGAAGGCTCGCGGTGTACTGGGCATACTACTTGAACGCCAATACTCTTTATTTAATAAATTAGTTATCGCTAAAGTCAAATTAATAGATTGAGTTTGATAACCCATTGCAACGTTCCATGATGCATAACCAGGCCGTTTAATCTGATTGTTATCATCATTAAACATTGAACCCTTATAGTTCATTTCTAGCTCAGTAACCCAATTTTCATGAGGTATGAAACGTATACCCAAATAACCACTATGCTTAGCTGTATTAGATAAATATTTGCCTTTGTTAACTGGTGTTTTTTATCTTTATGAACTTTTGCTTGCTGATAGCCAATACCACTATTAATGTACCAATTATTAATCAATTTTCCGATTGCACTTAATTCTATACCTTAGCTTCTATCATTACCTCTAATTTGCCAATTATAAGGAGCGTTGACTGCATCAGGTTGATAACGAATATTATAAAGCTCAAGGTTATAAAATGCGATTTGAGAAGAGAGCCTATCATTAATCCAATCACTTTTGAGTCCAACTTCATATTGACGAGAATATTGCAGCTTTTCATCATAAACAGCCTTGGAATCTGTCGCAATAGTGATTAAACCTCGACCTCCGTATGGGGAAAAACTTTTACTATAAGATACATAAAAACTTTGTGATTCTATTGGCTGCCAAATTCATCCGATTCGAGGACTTAAAGAGTGGCCATCCTATGACCGATTTCGATAATTCAATTTATTAGCCTTACGGAAAAACCTCCTATTTTGACACCTTCATCTCGCATATCATAGGTTGCATCTACTTCAGGTAATTTATTTACTATGATACTCAGATCATTTTGCCCATATATTTCCTCTTGTTGAAGAGAAAATGAGTTTATAGTTTGAGGAATATCCTTTATATCAAAGAATGTTTTAATTGCAATTGATGGTTTTTTTATTCTCTGATCATTATTATCCTTAATCTTAGCGACAACTTTCATAGTTTCAATATCATCTTTAACTTTTTCTTGAGCGTCAACAATAAAAGCACTAGAGCTTAATAAGCAAGGTAAGAGTACTTGATTAACTAATTTCATTATTTTTCCTATTATTTGTTGTATTATGTGAGAAATACTAAAACAACAATAATGATTATTATTTGCACATAAAACTTAATTTATTTTTCAGCTCTGTAAAATAGATTTTCAATTATATTCTATTGAAATACTTTAATATTATTAAAAATAGGTAATATGAATTTATTAGGAAATACCTTTGTAATAATAAATATTTTTATTGAAAATAATTTTTTAGAATTAAGAAAAGATGAATAAAGATGGTAGGATCTAAGTTTGATAATTAAACGATTTTTGTACTTAACCTATTTAAAATCAACAATAGATATTGTCCAATATTCGTTAAAAAAGTTGACTAAAGTTAATTTTTTTATCAATTTAAGTATATCAAGTCAGAACTGTTTTAGTGTTTTAGTGTTTTAGTGTTTTAGTGTTTTAGTGTTTTAGTGTTTTAGTGTTTTAGTGTTTTAAGAAAACATAGAGGAAGTGGTGGGTCGTGAGCGATTCGAACGCTCGACAAACGGATTAAAAGTCCGCTGCTCTACCGACTGAGCTAACAACCCATATTGAATAAAATCTCTGTGCTTAACAACTAACGTTACAAGCGATTTCGGGTTGCTATAATACTTATAATTACTAAGCAGCGCAACCCTTTTATTCGTATTTTTTCTCAATAGCTGTTTATTTATACATTTTATTTGAGTGATGCTAATTTTTTCTTCGCAAGGTCAACAATTTTTTTATCTTTAGAATATTTACTTATAACTTGTTGAAAAACAGTTTTAGCATTTTTTTTATCATCTTTATCCAATAGTATAATTCCTACTTTATAAAGGCTATCTGCAGCTTTGGAAGAAGATGGATAATTTTTTACAACAGTAGCATAATAAAATGAAGCTTCATCTTTCTTTCCTTCTTTATAATAAAGTTGACCTAACCAATAATTAGCATTGGCCAAATAAGTTGATTTAGGATAATTTTTTATAAACTTTTGAAAGGCAACTATAGAATCAGCATTTTGTTTATCATCATTAACAAATTGTACAATAAAGTTATAATCAGTTTTATCATTACCAGAATTTGTCCAATTTGATAAATCAGATGGGGGGTGATCATTATTAGGTGAAGTAGGTAAAGTTATATCATCGCCTAATGAATTAGGATTAGAAGATAATCCTGAACCACCAGCCAGTTGCTGAAGAATCATTTTTTGACGTTCTATAGTCTGATTAAGTTGGTATTGAGTTTCTTCTAATTGACCACGAAGTGTATCAACATCTGCTTGTAATTCACTAATTTTCTGTTGACTTTCAACTAGTAATTGTCCTTGTGCTTGAATTGTTCTTTCTAACTCTGAACTCCCTGCAACACAACCATAACTGTTAAATAGAAGATATAAGAACAATATCAGTGCTTTTTTATGCATATTATTATACTCGGTGTAAACTTGAAAAAAACGGCTGTATAAAACAGCCGTTAAATAAACTAATTAGAAACCAGAATATGTTATGACTGCACGACGGTTTTTAGAATAAGCTTGTTCGTCATGCCCTAATACAGCTGGTTTTTCTTTACCGTAAGATACGATGTCCATTTGTCCGCCGGAAACACCATTACCTTGTAGATATGATTTAACTGCATTCGCGCGACGTTCACCTAATGCAATATTATATTCTGGAGTACCGCGTTCATCAGCATGACCTTCGATTACGACTTTAACACCTGAATTTGCACGCATGAAAACTGCATGAGTATCTAATAATGTTGCATATTCTTGTTTAACGTTGTATTTATCAAAATCAAAATATACAATATTCATTTGTTGTAATTTACGAACTTGTTCTAAAACTTTTTGTGATGCAGAAATACTTGTAGTTCCGCTTTCGTTGGTAGAGGTATTGTTTGATGAACATGCAGTAACTGCCATTAATGGAAAAGCGACTGCAGCTACTTTAAGAAAGTTAGAAAATTGCATTGTATTAACTCCTTTGTGTTTTAAAAATATTACTTATAAATTTTATCTTTTACTAATTATAAAAATAACACAATTTATCAATTAGAAATAATAGCGCTATATATTATAACGCCATTACATTTTGTACAATTTTAATATTCAGAATATAGCATAAATTTCAATCCCTTATTTATAAATAGGGCGACCAGGCAGGGAATTTTACTTGTCCATCAGTTGCAGGTAACTTAGCCTTGAAATTACCATCGGTTGAAACAAGATTCAAAATTGTACCTAATCCTTGAGTTGAGCTATAAATAATCATAGTTCCATTAGGTGCAATACTGGGTGTTTCATCCAAAAATGAATCCGTCAATCGTTGATAAGTATTTGTTTCTATGTCATATCGTGTAATATGCTGTTCACCGTTATTTGTCGAAATCATTGCAATAAAAGAACCATCAGGAGCAACACGAGCATTCTGATTTTGTGTATTATCCCATGTTAAACGTTGTGGAGTTCCGCCATTGATATTAATGGTGTATAGTTGAGGACGACCAGCTTGATCCGACGTATAAACAATTGTTTGGCTATCTGGCATCCATGATGGTTCAGTATCATTACTACGCCCTGACGTAATTTGAGTTAATTTTTTTGAACTCAAATCCATAGTATACAAATTTAGACTTCCATCTTTGGATAATGCAAAAGCTAATTTACTTCCATCTGGAGAAAAAGCAGGGGCACCATTATGTTTTGGAAAAGCAGCAATTGTTTGAACAGCACCAGTTTCTAATGATTTTACAACTAATGATGAACGACCGCCTTCAAAAGTTACATAAGCAAGTTTTTTGCCATCTGGTGACCATGTAGGTGACATTAATGGTTCTTTAGAACGGTGGACAGTCATTTGGTCATATCCATCATAATCAGACACTCTTAATTCGTGTGAAAAAAGCCCTCTATTCGTTTTAACTACATAAGCAATACGTGTTCTAAAAGCACCTTTTATACCTGTTAGTGATTCAAAAATTTCATCACTAGCTGTATGAGCTGCATAACGAATCCAACGTTTATCAATAGAATACTGATTTTGTACTAAAACTGCACCAGGTCGCGTTACTGTATCAATTAATTGATAATTAATTAAGTATTTTCCCGAAGCATCAGGTTGAATCGTGCCTACAACTACAGCAGAAACACCAATTTGATCCCAAACAGCAGGAGTAACTTCTGAAGGAGCTGTTGGCTTTTGTGGCATATTATTAACATCAATAGGGTTAAATTTACCACTGTTGCGTAAATCGGAAGCAATAATATCTTCAATATTTTGTGGGGGCACACCAGATCCTGTCCACTTAAAAGGTACAACAGCTATTGGTTTGGCAGAACTGACGCCATCAGTGATAATAATGCGAACATCTGCATTAGAAATCATTGTGTAAAATAACACAAATAAAGTTATCAAAAAGCGACAAGCAAATTTGATCATCTTAAATTCCTTAATAAAAGCGAAATAAATTGCATTAAAATAAATGCAAATTAGAAATAACGCGATTGAAATATCTTTGAACTTTAATAGTCTACCACTAATTAATTAGCGCTACATATTAAACTTTATAAAAGATAAATACTTTAATGCTATCAAAAGATATCCGATATCACGTAACAAGTCTAGCCACTTCAAAGCAAAAACGTTTCAAATATTTACTTCTTTGCTACATTTCAATAATTAGCTTCTCAGTTAGTAAACACTAATTAATTGAAAAATTGGTATGTATACTTATCAGAATTAATGAAGTTTTAAAAATGAATATAGATGTTTTTTTACAAAGTTTAACTTACATCTATTATTTTAAATAGTTAATAACATAAAAATAAATTGTTCATTATTTTTGGCATTGTTCACAAAAGAAAGTATTACGTTGTCCAATTTTTTGTGATTTTATTTCCGCATTACAAATATGGCATTTTTCACCATCTCTACCATAAACTTGAAGTTTTTGTGTAAAATAGCCCGGTTTTCCATCCGATTGCAGAAAATCTTTAAGCGTAGTACCGCCTTGTGCAATTGATTTAGTTAGCACTTGCTTAATGGCTTTAACTAATCTCTCAAATTCCTCAAATGTTATAGTATGGACTTTTCGAATAGGATTAATTTTTGCCATAAATAATGATTCTGAAGCATAAATATTACCAACACCAACCACAATGTGATTATCCATAATCCAACTTTTAATGGGAGTATGTCGATTTTTTGCTTTTTCAAACAAATAATTTGCTGAAAATTTATCACTTAAAGGCTCTGGTCCCAAATGTTGCAATTGAAATACTTCATCGAGTGAATTAGCCCAGAGCCAAGATCCAAAACGCCTTGGGTCCGTGTAACGTAATATCACACCATTTTCTAAAACCAGATCAATATGGTCATGCTTTTCAGCGTTTTGATAATTTTTTAAAATACGTAAACTACCTGACATGCCTAAATGAACAACAATCCAGTTACAAGACAACTGTAACAATAAATATTTAGCGCGTCTTTGTATATCTAATATAACTTGTCCTTGTGCATGTGTAATCGCATTATCAACAGGCCAACGCAACTTAGGTTGTCGAACAATTATTTGTTTAATCGTCTGACCTTTTAAATAAGGTAAAATACCACGACGACTTGTTTCAACTTCTGGTAATTCAGGCATATAATCTTACTTAATTATTTAACATTTCAGAAATCCAAGATGGTGCTGATTTATCAGACACCGACTGATTACTACCGTAACACAAACTTTGTGGATTAGCAGTCCATACTGGTAAAGTACGAACCCCACTTCCAACACATTGCCACTGACCATTACTATCAATTGGGACCATAAAAATATTTTGTGGTATAGGAAGTACTAATGTCTTAGGTGGATTATTTTGTAAATATTCACTATAAATTTTAAGTGCACCCGTTGCTCCCGTTAATTTCATAGGAGAATGATCATCAAGACCAATCCAGATAACGGCAACATTTTTACCATCAACTCCAGTAAACCAACTATCTCTTGAATCGTTACTTGTTCCAGTCTTAGCTGCAAGCTTAAATGGTCCATATTTGACTTTTAATGAGCGCGATGTACCTGATTCTACAACTTGCTGCATTGCATAAGTTGTTAAATAAGCGGACTGAGCTGATACGGCTTGTAATTGTTGAGGATAACTTTGATAAACCAATTTTCCTTTATCTGTTAAAACATATCGAAGAATAGTCAATGGCGAACGTTGACCATTATTAGTAATAGTTTGAAACATTTGTGCAGTTTCTAATGGCGTTAATTCTAAAGCTCCAAGTAATCTTGATGGTAAATTAGGTATGCGATCTGCTGGTACACCTAATGCTTCTAAAGTATTTTTACTTGCATCAAGCCCTAATTCCATACCTAAATTAACAGTTGGAACGTTAAGTGAAAGCGCTAAAGCATCCACTAACATAACACGATCACGAAATTTTCGATCAAAATTTTTCGGTTGCCAATAACTTCCATTATCGACTTTAATTGATAACGGATTATCATTAAGCCAACTATTAAGTTGATAATTGTCTGGTTGACCTAAAGCAGTCAAATAAGTTGAAGGTTTAGCTAAGGAACCTATAGATCGTCTTGTTAACCATGCTCGATTATAACCAGGATAACGTGGTTCAGCACTACCGATTATTGCCCGAATTTCACCTGTTTCTCGACTAACAATAACCATTGCGGTTTGCAAATCTTTGTTAGTGGATTTACGTAATGCCTCTATTTGGTTAGTTACTGCTTGTTCAGCAGCAGCCTGAGCAACAGGATCAAAAGTAGTAAAGATCTTCATTCCTGAAAGATGATCAGCTTTATCCCCTAACTGCTTTCTCAGTTCACTACGTACAACTTGCATAAATGCAGGTTGAGGGGAAATAACCCCTCCTTTAGGTAATACAGAAAGTGGGCGTTGACTTAATAAGCTATACAACTCATCATCAATGATACCTTGTTGTTGAATAAGTTTTAAAACAATATTGCGACGTTCAAGAACTTGCTTTGGTTGTGTCCAAGGATTATAAAGTGATGCGCCTTTTACCATACCAACTAAAACTGCTTGCTGATCCAAAGTAAGTTCATTTACTGGGCGTCCAAAATAATACAAACTAGCTAATGGAAAACCATGAATCTCTTCACTACCAGCTTGTCCAAAATAGACTTCATTGAGATATAATTCTAATATTCTTTCCTTGCTATATCTAGCATCTAAAATCAAAGCCATATAAGCTTCACGGATCTTCCTACTTAAGCTACGTTCATTAGTCAAAAAGAGATTTTTTACTGTCTGTTGTGTTAAGGTGCTGCCACCTTCTGTACGACCTGTCGTTAAATTAACAAAAATTGCCCGTCCAATAGAATATAAACTCACTCCATAATGATTGTAAAAACGCTTATCTTCAGTGGCTATTAATGTTTGTATGAGTGAATCGGGGAATTCTTTTAATGGTACAAACAATCGCTGCTCACCATTAGGAGAATGCAGCATAGTAATTAATTTAGGATCAATTCGAAGTAACCCAAAATCACGGCCAGTAGCTAAATTAGTAATACGATCAATACGATTTTCATAAAATGATATTTTGACACGAAATGCTTGTTCTTCACCATCAGGAAAAGTAAAAGGTCGACGATAAATTTCTACTGTATCGTTACTAACAATGAACTCCCCAGGACGAGTAGCTTTAGTGTCTTGCTGGCGATATTGAGCCCCTACTAACATAGTTACTACATCACTTAAACTGTATTCACTATCTGGCTCAAGATCGATAATTTGACCATAAACTGCAGCAGGTAGCTCCCAAACATTACCATCAATACGTTCTTTGATTTGCTGGTCAAGATAGATACCATAAATTATAGCTACAGCGGCAAAAACAAGAAATAGTTTAAACAAAAGCGACCAAAGTCGTCGCCATACAGTCTTTTTCTTAACCTTTTTAGAAGATCGTTTTTTGGTTGTTTTTGTTGATTTATTCAAGCTGCACCTAACATTTATTATTCAATAAAAATTACTCTTATAATAGCATAATTTTTTAAAGATACCCTGATCTTCTTTTTTGTTAAGAAGTTTCAGGAAATGGGTACGTTTTAATATAAAATTAATCTATAAATTTTAAAAATTTAATTGGGAACTAATCTCTTTAACTTTTGACAAAAATGCTTTTTTGGACTTACCGGTTAATCCTTCTGAGATAGGTAAGCTTGCTGTTAATGGATTAACTGGTTTATTATTAATATGTAACTCAAAGTGTAAATGAGGACCTGTCGATCGTCCAGTGTTGCCAGAAAGACCAATCTTATCACCCTGCTTAACCTGCTGACCAGGTTTTACCAAGATTTTATCCAAATGCATATAAGTTGTCATATACTGCCGTCCATGACGAATAGCAATATAGTTTCCTGCCGAACCACTGTACTTGGCAATAACCACTTCACCATTACCTACCGATAAAACAGGTGTCCCTCGAGAGACGGCAAAGTCAACACCATTATGAGGTGTAACGATACCAGTAACTGGATTTAAGCGACGGGGATTAAATCCTGATGATACGCGAGCCTGCTTTTCTAAAGGATATCGGAAAAAGCTTTGAGATAAGCTACCACCATTAATATCATAATATTTACCATCATCAGCTAAAATAGCATAATAATCTTTACTACCATTTTTAATGCGAACACCGATTAATTGGCTATTTGACAAACGTTTACCATGGACTTCACGTGATAAAATTATCGAGAATTTATCGCCAACTTTTAAACGACGAAAATCTAAACGCCATTGTAAAGCACGAGTAATGACACCAATTTCACTACTCGTTAACCCACTTTTACGAGCATCAGCAACGAAACTGGTTTTTATATCCCCTTTTATAATTACATCCTGTGGTACTACTTCTACAGTTTCAGAGCTTTCAATAAATTTATTGCCTGATTTTTCGTAAATTCTGATATTGTTACTGGATATTATCCAACTAAAACTTTGCAAATTATGGGAGTCATCTGTAGTCCAACTAACTTGCTGTCCAATTCTTAAATTGGCTAGCTGTTTAAAATTAGTTGTTAATTGGTAAACATCCCTTTTATTAACGTTATACCTCAGTAAAATATCATGTAAAGTATCACCCCGCGCAATAGTATATTGCACAGTATTACCCTTATCTTCAATAATGTCATCTAGCTCATCTTTAACTATTTCATCCTCAGGCACATCTGAAGATTCAGTAATTTGTTCTATTTTTGACTTACTGCCAACAACTTCAATTCGACCATCGCCAACAACAACTGGAGAATTAATACTATCTTTTACTGTCGTTTCAACTTGAGGAGTCAAAGGAACATATACCGTGCGATCCAAATTAAGTGGCCGCCATAATACGGTAAATAAGATAACCACAAAAAACACACCTAATAGTGAAAAATAGGGGAAATTAAATTTATTCTTTTCAATATCAGGGGATTCAATCTTACTTGCCAAAATTAACCTTAACTATTTATTATCTATATTACTTTTTATCTAAACAATCCAACAGTTGCTGTGTCAATCTTAATAAAAATTGTGAATAGGCATTTTTCGATAAAGTGATATCTGTACCCAAAGGATTCAATTCCCCAATACGAACATCTGTTCCATTCACTATTTTTTCAATAACTGCAGGGCTAAACTGTGGCTCTCTAAATACACATACAGCTTGATGTTCTTTTAATTCTCGTTTAATAGAATAAACGGTTTGAACACCTGGCTGTACTGCTGGATTTATAGTAAAACTACCTAGATTTTTTAATCCGAACTGCGATTCAAAATACCCATAGGCATCATGAAAAACAAAATATCCGCTATTTTGTACGTTAATGAGTTTTTTTGCAATGTTTTGTTCTGTTTCAGCTAGTTTAATGGCGAATTCGTTTAAATTTTCATCGATAATGTCTTTTTTATCTGGATATATACTTATAAGTTTATCATGTATTGCTTGCGCAATTTCTTTGGCAATTTTTGGGGAAAGCCAAATATGCTCATCGTATTCACCATGATGATGATCATGATCAGAATCGTCGTTATGAGTATGTATTTCTTGTTGATCATGATTATTTGTACTGGTTCGTAGTAAACTTTTAATGGTTGGTATATCCATTAATTCAATCTGTTTATTTTTATCAAAATTTTTCAAAACTGTAGGCATGAAAGTTTCTAAATCATCACCAACCCAAATAATCAATTCAGCTGTTTTTATTTTAGCTAAATCCGATGGTTTTAAAGAATATGTATGCGGAGAAGTTCCATCAGGTAATAAAATATCAGTCTTTATTACGCCATCACAAATCGCTTGAGTAATAAACCCAATAGGCTTAACAGAAGAAATAATGTTTGCATTAGCCTCTAAAGTAAATCCATTAATAATGAGCAATGGACTTATGATTGTTAAAAACCGCAATAATTGATTAAATTTAATTCGAGCATTTTTTTTCACATCATTATCCTATGTTTATAAAATATGGTAGAATATATCACATTATTGTTATAATATAACATAACATATAGGTGAGCAAGGATTCACGCTAAAATGACTCAGCTAATTTCGCTAGATGGTATTTCAGTTGAAATAAAAAACCAAAAAATTCTACATAATGTTTCGTTATCAATTAGGACAAATCAAATTGTGACATTACTAGGACCAAATGGTGCTGGTAAATCAACTTTAGTTAAAGTCATTTTGGGATTAATGCCTTATACCTCAGGAACGATCACTCGTTCTGCTAACTTAACAATTGGTTATGTTCCGCAATCAATCAAATTAAATCCGACCTTACCCATTACTGTAAAGCGTTTTATGTGTTTGAATAAACGATTAAATAAAAAAAATATTTTAAACATTCTTTCTATGGTAAAAGCAGAATATTTAATTGATAAATCAATGCACCAATTGTCTGGAGGCGAACTACAAAGAGTACTACTTGCTCAGGCATTAGCTAAACGTCCCCAGCTATTAATCCTAGATGAGCCAACACAAGGAGTTGATGTTAATGGACAAGTTCTATTATATGATTTGATTAGTAGTGCCAAAACACAGTTTAATTGTGGTGTTTTAATGGTTTCACATGATCTGCATTTGGTAATGGCTAAAACGGATGAAGTCATCTGTTTAAATCATCATATTTGTTGTTCAGGCACACCCGCTATTGTTTCAAATGATCCAGAATTTATTTCTCTTTTTGGTCAACAAGGTGCATCTCAAATCGCTGTTTATAAACATCATCACAACCATCAACATGATCTTTGTAAACATGCTAATGAACACTAAAATAATTGAACATTCATACCTAAAATAGGAACAAAAGATAATGATTGAGTTGTTATTACCGTCTTTATTAGCAGGTCTATGTTTAACCACAGTAACAGGTCCTTTAGGTACATTTGTTGTATGGAGAAGAATGTCATATTTTGGTGATACTTTATCGCATGCAGCTTTACTTGGTATCGCATTTGGTTTTTTACTTAATATTAATTTATTTTATGCTGTCATTTTTATAACGCTTTTGCTTGCTATCGGATTACTTTGGCTGGAATCTCAAAAGCAATTACCTATTGATACTTTACTTGGCATTTTGGCTCACAGTGCATTATCACTAGGTTTGGTAGTTATTAGCTTAATGAAGAATATACGTATCGATTTAATGGGATACTTATTTGGGGATCTTTTATCTGTATCCTATTCAGATCTCATTCAAATTATAATTTGTGTGATGCTGATTGGCACTTTACTACTTTGGCAATGGAATAATTTTTTATTTACTACTGTCAGTGAAGAATTAGCATTCAGTAACGGTATTAATATACAATTCACGAAATTACTTTTGACCCTTTTATTAGCGTTAACAATAGGAATTGCAATGAAATTTGTAGGAGCATTGATTATTACTTCGCTCCTTATTATTCCTGCAGCGACAGCCAAATACTATTCGAAAACGCCTGAATCTATGGCAATAATAGCAATAATTATTGGTATGTTATCTATCATTGGAGGATTGATATTTTCTTTCATCTATGATACTCCGACAGGCCCTTCTGTTGTATTGGCTAACACTTGTCTATTTTTTCTATCATTATTTTTTTCGAAATTTTTAATAAGTAAAAAAGAATAAATAACAGCAAAAATACGATCTTTATTGCGAACAAACACGCATAAATTTCATAATGAGATTTATGCATCACTTATATATAAATAAAGTGATAATAAATTTAAATATTAAAGATTAAAGATTAAAATTATGTCACTTGCTACTGTTTTTACTCGCGCATCCATCGGAATACAAGCTCCACAAATAAATGTAGAAGTTCATATTAGTAATGGATTACCTGGTTTTGTCCTAGTTGGGCTTCCTGAAGCAACCGTCAAAGAATCAAAAGATCGTGTTAGAAGTGCTATTATTAATAGTGGATTTACTTTTCCTGCAAAGAAAATAACAGTCAATTTATCACCTGCTGACCTTCCTAAGGAAGGTAGTCGTTTTGATTTACCTATTGCTATTGCAATTCTTGCTGCAACACAACAGATTCCCTCTGATAATTTGTCTAATTATGAATTTTTAGGAGAACTCGCTTTATCAGGAGAAATTAGAGCGGTTAAAGGTGCTATACCTGCTGCAATTTCATCCCAAAAAAAACAACGCTCACTAATAATATCGGCAGAGAATCAATCGGAAATATCTTTAATACACCAAGGAAATACGTTAATCACAAATAATTTAGTTGAAGTCTGTCAGCATTTGACTGAAAACTTAAGTTTACCTTTAGTAGTTTACAGAGAATATCATAATAGTGATGATATCTCAGCAAATTTGCAGGATATTATTGGGCAAGAACATGCTAAAAGAGCATTAGAAATAGCTGCCGCCGGAGGTCATAATTTATTATTAATAGGTCCACCTGGAACAGGTAAAACAATGTTAGCAACTCGGTTAACATCATTATTGCCTCCATTATCTGATACAGAAGCACTAGAAAGTGCGGCAATTACCAGTTTGGTCAGTTCAAATGGATCAATCAAAAATTGGCGCAAACGTCCCTTTAGATCTCCTCATCATAGTGCTTCAATCGCAGCATTAGTAGGAGGAGGATCGATACCTAAACCTGGAGAAATATCTTTGGCTCACAACGGAGTGTTATTTTTAGATGAACTTCCTGAATTTAATCGTAAAGTACTAGATGCGTTAAGAGAACCTATTGAATCAGGAGAAATCATTATTTCAAGGGCAAATGCTAAAATAAAATTTCCAGCAAGGTTTCAACTTATTGCAGCAATGAATCCTAGCCCTACAGGACATTATCAAGGAACACACAATAGAACAACTCCCCAACAAGTTATTCGTTATCTAAATCGACTTTCAGGACCATTTTTAGATAGATTTGATATATCCATTGAAGTTCCACTTTTACCAAAAGGAGCATTAAGTCAGAAAGCAATAAAGAGTGAATCCACAGAAAAAGTAAAAGAAAGAGTTTTATTAGCCAGAAACATTCAAATGGAAAGAAATAAAAAACTAAATAGTCAATTTACCTCTAATGATATTCAATTTTATTGTCAGCTATCTGATGAAAATAATGAGTATTTGGAACAAGCTTTGATAAAATTAGGACTTTCAGCTAGAGCATGGCATCGAATATTGAAAGTATCTCGTACTATTGCAGATTTAGAACTATCAAAAAACATAGAACGAAAACATATTTCAGAAGCTTTAAGTTATCGTTCTATGGATCGATTGTTAATTCAATTACACAAAAATATTGGTTAACAGAATTAATCATCACTATCTACGAAATCATCATTAACATCAACTTGTGGTTTACCACCAGATAATGTATGAAAACGTTTAGGCTTATTAATTCGAGAAAGATACTTTAACCATGCTTTTTCTAAATCGGTTGAAGGTTCCTTTTTTCCTTTACACACTGCTACAAATGATTTCTCGTCTGCTGTAACAGGCTTTCTTATTTCCATATCAAGATCCCTAAAAGCACAACCATATTTTTCTAAAATTTGTGCTTCTTTAATTGTAAAATCACCATGACGAGAAAATCCCCTTGGGTAATTCTTATTATCAAAAAAACGTTGTTGACTTACAAAACTTTCAGCCATTTTATATCCTCTAGATTGTAAAAGTATTTGGGCGGGAATTATAATTCACTAACTTAATCTGTAAACAAAAATTTTTTATTTATGTTAGTAAAAATTGCTGAACGGCTAAAATTAAAACAAAATCATTACTTTTGGCAGGGGCGGAGAGTCTCGAACTCCCAACACCCGGTTTTGGAGACCGGTGCTCTACCAATTGAACTACGCCCCTAAATAAGGTGGCGGAACGGACGGGGCTCGAACCCGCGACCCCCTGCGTGACAGGCAGGTATTCTAACCAACTGAACTACCGCTCCACCGAATTTGATGTGTATATATAAATTTAAAAGTCTGGCGGCTCCCTACTCTCACATGGGTAATACCCACACTACCATCGGCACTTCGGCGTTTCACTTCTGAGTTCGG